>JAJPIU010000220.1 GCA_021324535.1 Pseudomonadota bacterium | reverse complement strand
TTCCGCTTCAAGCGTACTTCCGCATCAACGCCCAGAACATGGGGCAGTTCGAGCGCACGCTGATCATCGCCGACGAGGATAGCTACGTTCATTATGTCGAAGGGTGCACGGCGCCGACGTACACCACGGACAGCCTGCACAGCGCGGTGGTCGAGATCATCGTCCACAAGAACGCGCGTGTGCGCTACACCACCATCCAGAACTGGTCCAAGAATGTCTACAATCTTGTGACCAAGAGAGCGGTCGCTTATGAGGGCGCGACGATGGAATGGGTCGATGGGAATCTTGGATCCAAGCTGACCATGAAGTACCCCGCCGTCTGGCTGATGGAGCCGCATGCGCGCGGCGAGGTGCTCTCGGTTGCGTTCGCCTCCGATGGGCAACACCAGGACGCTGGTGGCAAGGTCGTGCACGTCGCGCCGAATACCTCCTCGCAGATCGTCTCCAAGTCGATCTCCAAGGGGACGGGGCGTTCGAGCTATCGTGGCCTGCTCAAAGTGCAGAAGGGCGCGCGTGGCGTCAAGTCGAACGTGCGCTGCGACGCGCTCCTGTTGGATGAGACCAGCCGCACCGACACCTACCCCTACATTGAGATCGAAGAAGAAGATGTTGAGGTGGGCCACGAGGCTACCGTCTCAAAGGTCGGCGAAGAGCAACTCTTCTACCTGATGAGCCGTGGATTGAGCGAGAGCGAGGCCTACACTATGATTGTCAGCGGCTTCATCGAGCCAATCGCCAAAGAGTTGCCGCTGGAATACGCCGTCGAACTGAACCGGCTGATCCAGTTGGAGATGTCCGGCTCGGTCGGATGATCGGGCGGGCGGCTCAAGCCGTGCCTAGGGGTCTCACGGCCACAAAGGCCGCCTTCGCGGACTTATCCTCTTGGTGCGGCTTGATTGCCAGACGCCAACGTCCTTAGTACCTTCGCTTTTTCATGTTCAGAATAAAGGTTGTAAAGAGATATGACAGCACCGGTTGCGCGGCGCGGCTTCTCTGCGGAGTCGCTTGGCGAATTGATCGAGCGGCGCGACGAACCCGAATGGATGCGGGAACGCAGGCGCGCCGCCTGGCAAACCTATCAAGACATCCCTATGCCCACCCAGCAGGATGAAGAGTGGCGGCGTACCAGCCTGCGGCGTCTCAAGCTCGACGACGTTGAGCCATACAGTGAGGGCAGCTACGCAAGTCATACAGGCCACGCGGGCAAAACGCTTGTGCCGCCCGCCGAGCGAGACGAAGTGTTTGGCGGCTTCATTGGCCTGCGCGACGCCGCACGGGTGGAATATCGCCTGAGCGACGACCTGCGGGCCAAGGGCGTCATCTTCACCGACCTCCAGACGGCGGTGCGCGAACATAGCGACTTGGTGGAAAAGTATTTCATGACATGTTGCGTGCCCGCCAGCGATAGCAAGTTCGCCGCGCTGCATGGCGCCTTCTGGGATAACGGCGTCTTCCTGTACGTGCCGCGTGGCGTCGCTGTGGAAGAGCCGTTGCGCGCCGTCACCCAGGCCAACCTGCAAGGGCGATCCAGTCTGGCGCACACTCTGATTGTCCTGGAATCTGATAGCCAGGCCACCTTTGGCGAAGACTTCATCTCTTCCGAGGGTGAGCGCCAGGGCTTCAGCAGCCGCGTTCTGGAGATCATCCTCAAGCCGGGAGCCAAGCTGCACTATATTGGCATCCAGCGTTGGGGCCGCGCCGTGTACGACTTCCATACCGAGCGCGCCGTCCTCGAACGTGACACCAATGTTGTCCTGCAAAGCGTTGAGCTTGGCAGCGCGCTCTCCAAAGGGCGAGTGGAGGCGCGGCTCGAAGGTGACGGCGCCAACGCGAAGTTGCTTGGCCTCTATATCGAAGACGGCGACCAGCATCTTGACCGCTATACCTTGCAAGATCATATCGGCGCGCATGGCGTCAGCGATCTGCTCTTCAAGGGCGTGCTGGCGGGCAAGGCGCGCTCCGTCTACTCCGGGCTGATTCGTGTGCATCCCAAGGCCAAGGGCACGGGCGCCTATCAGCAGAACCGCAACCTGCTGCTGAGCCATCACGCGCGGGCTGACTCCATCCCCAACCTGGAGATCGCCGAGAACGACATCATCGGCTGTAGCCATGGCGCCACCGTTGGCAAGGTGGACGAAGAGCAACTCTTTTACCTCATGTGCCGTGGGCTAACCCGCCTGGAAGCTACCCACCTGATCGTCGAGGGCTTCGTAGACCCCATCGTTGAGGTCACGCCGATTGCCTCGTTGCGCGACTCACTTCGCCAGGAGATTCAAGAGCGCGTCAACACCGTTCAGGCGGAAGACTGACGAGGCTGACGCAGCGGAGTGAGGAGCAGACAATCGCTATGGGAACTGTAGTGGAGGTTGGGCGCGCTGATGATGCGCCCAAGCCCGGCGAGGCGATCAGCGTGATGGCTAACGATACGCCCGTCGCCATCTTTAATGTAGACGGCGAACTCTACGCCATCAACGACATCTGCACCCACGAAGAGTATCCGCTCTCCGAGGGCGATATAGACGATCATTGTGTTGAGTGTGCGCTACATGGCGCGCGCTTTGACCTGCGCACCGGTGAGGTGCTGTCGCTCCCCGCGACCGAGCCTGTGGAGACCTATCGCGTCTGGATTGCCGATGACACGCTCAATGTGGAGCTTCCTTGACCTCTCCCTATCCCTCCTCATAAACGGGGAGGGGAGTTGCTTGGCGCTTTCTCCTCGCCACTCGCGCCAGCCCTATCACCCACCAGGCACCCTCCTTCCCCTCACGGGAAGGAGGGTGGGGAAGGTTAGGTCACCCCATCTTCGCGCGTGGCGATGGCCCAAGCGCCTGCAACTGACGCAGCAACTCGTCGCGTTCGGCGTTGAGCTGCGCCAGCGTTTCGGCCATAACCTGCCGCTCGCGCGGACGTGATGTCTGCTGCGTGACCCGCCCACTGGCTGCATGAGGCTCCCCCTGCGTAGGCAGAGTCTCCAGCGTGGCGATCTCTGCCTCCACCTGTTCAAGCCGCTCACTCAGCATCCACGCATGCGCGTCCCAGCGGATGACGCCCCGCTCACGCCCATATCGCATATGTAACTTGCCGCTCGCTTTCCGGCGATCAGCCGTATTAGCCCGTATTAGCCCATATTCGCCGAAATCAGATCATTAAGGAGCTTGAGCAACTCCTCATCTTGATACGGCTTGACGAGGTAGGCGCTGGCGCCAAGCTGATCGGCGCGCTGGCGGTGTTTGGCCGCCGCGCGCGAGGTCAGCACGATCAGCGGGAGATGGCGATCATGCTCCTGGCTGCGCACCGTGGCGATCAGTTCATAGCCATCCATGCGCGGCATCTCGATGTCCAGCAGGACTGCCGCAGGCTGTTGGCGCGACATCACCTCCAGCGCCTCGATGCCGTCGCGCGCCGTCTGCACCTCCCAGCCATACGACTTCAGCATATTGCTGACCACACGCCGCACGCTTGGGCTGTCGTCCACCACCAACACATAGGCGTTGCGCGCGCCTGGGGGTGGCCCCAGCCGCTGCCGCGCCTGTTGGTTCATCTGACCACCCTGCCCGCCGCTTGTTGGCGATTGTCCCATAGGAGACACACCCTGTGGGCGCTGTGGAGGACGTTGCATGAATGGCGGCAGGTTTGCCATTGGCATTTGACCCAGCGACCCTCCTGGCATACTCCCGATGGGCGTAGAGGGGACCTGCGGACGCTCAAATGGCGTCTGCTCTGGGATGCGCTGCCCTTGCCACGGTGAGATTGGTTGGGCGGCCGGTCGCTGATTTGACATATTCGGGCGGCTGGCGGGCCTGATCTGCCCCATCTGGCCGCCTGGTGCAGCCGGTGCATAGGACTGTGGCTGCGCAGGCCGTGTGTTGGGCGCTGGCATACCCGGTGGGATGGGAGGCTGCGGCAGTTGTTGGCGTGGCGTTGATCCCGCTGAAGGCTGCCCACCGAAAGCCGCCGCCCACTGGTTGGGTGAAACAGGCTGTGTCGCCGAGGTCGGCTGCGCGCGCGCGCCTGGGGCTGGCAGGGCAACCGGCTTGAAGGGCTGTTGCGCCAGCAGATCGAGCATCTCGAGGATCAACACCACCTGGCCGTTGCCAAGCACTGTCGCACCCGCCACCCCTGGCACATCGCGCAGATGCGCGCCCAATGGCTTCGAGACGACCTCCTGCTGGTTCACAATCGCGTCAACCAGCATTGCCAGACGATGCCGCCCGACGTTGATCAATAGCACTGGTGAGCGTTCTTCCACCGGCGTTGGCGGAAGCTGAAGATAGTCGCTCAGGCGCGCCAGCGGATACCGCTCCCCGCGCACCTCAACCGCCGGGGCTGGCCCATTCACCCGCTGATAGTAGTCCAGACGGCCAATGTGTTCTACCACCGCCATTGGAATCGCCAGCGTCTGCGAGCCAACGCGCACCAACACCGCACGAGCGATCTGCAAGCTGATGGGGAACTTCATGGTGAAGGTGGCGCCATGTCCGATGGTAGGGTCAACCTCTACCGTGCCACGCAGGCGCGCTACTGCGTCGCGCACCACGTCCAGCCCGACGCCGCGTCCGCTTTCCTCGGTGATGGTCGCCGCCGTCGAAACACCTGGCTGGAAGATCAAATTGACCGCCTCACGCTCGGTGATCCGCGCCTCTGGATCGATTTGCCCACGGGCGGCAGCCGTTGTGCGGATGCGTTCGGGGTCAATCCCTGCGCCGTCGTCACTCACGGAGATGACCACCTGGTTGCCCTCATACGCAGCAGAGACGACGATCTTCCCGGCGCGTGGCTTGCCCACAGCCTGGCGATCCGCCGGGCGCTCGATGCCATGGTTGACAGCGTTGCGCACAAGGTGTAGCAGCGGCCCTTCCATTGCCTCGACGACCTTGCGGTCTACCTCGGTATCGCCGCCCTCGATGAAGAACTCGATCTCTTTGCCCTCTTTTTGCGCCGAGGTACGCGCCGCACGATAGAGCCGGGGGGCCAGCGAACGCACCGGCACCAGCCGCGCACGCAACAGGCGATCCTGGAAGTCGGAACTCAGGCGGTTCTCAACGGTCGAGGAGAACTGAAGTTCGCCGACGAGCCGTTCCATCTCGCGGCTCAGCGAGATAAGATCTCCTACCCCCTCGGTGAGGCCACGCGAGAGGTAGTGGAACTCGTCGTAGCGATCAAGCTCGATGTTATCGAACCCGACATTCGCGCCGTTGGCGTTCCGCGCGCCAGGCGCGCCACGCGGCGCATTGACCGCATTCGCATTAGGGCCAGTGATCATCCCTGCCGAGGCGCGGCTTGGCAACATCACCGTCTCGAAGCGTTCCTCGATCTGCACGCCAAGATCGCGCACGCGCGCGCTGATCCCCATTGCCTCGGTGATTTTCTGCGCCAGGCGTGTGATACGTTCTTCGGCGATGGTGCGCCGCTGCACAAGTTCGCTGAAGATGCTCACCAATTCATCGAGCTTGCTCAGTTGCAGCCGCACGCTCAAGTCCGAGCCATCGCTTGCGGCTGGGGCCGCCGAGGCTTCTTCTTCCTCACCAAGCGCAATGGCGATGGCCTCATTCCCTGGCTCATCCGCCGTAAGATCGGGCACATCCGTCGCGCCGGTGATCGCCGCATAGCGCACGATCAGCGCCTGCACAAGCCGCTGCTGATCCGCCGGATCGGGGATGGCGCCCGACACCAGTTGATCAAGCGCCTCGGCGGTATCGAGCGTCAGGCCAACCATCGCTGGGGTGATGGCGAATGCGCCGTCCGTCAGTTGATCGAGCAGGTCTTCCGAGGTATGCGCCAATCGCTGAATCAGCGTAAAGCCCATCATGCCCGCTGCGCCCTTCAGCGTGTGCATTGCCCGGCGAATCGCCTGCACGGCGCTCATATCGCCAGGATATTGCTCAAGCTGTTTGATGCCGTCGGTGATGGTTTGCAGATGTTCCTGCGCCTCGTCGCGGAAGACCTCCAACGCTTCGGGCGATTGTTCGTCAGTCACCTGCACCTGTTTGGGCGGCCGCACAGCAATGAACGGGCCGGAGGTTTGCACATGCACCGAGCCATCGCGCACCGTGACCGAGCTTTCGCCAAGGCCGGGGGCAAGCTCGGCCAACATCTGGCGCCGCACTTGAATTTCAAGCTCACCGCGCAGCCGTTGTTCTTCTTCACGGCGTAGCTCGGTGCTCAGTTCCTCACGCACTTCATCTTCGAGCGAACGGCGCAACTCCTCGCGTACTGCGCGTTCGAGGTCGGCGCGCGCGCCGACGGAAAGCGTCTGCTCGGCGCCTTCGCCGGATGGCTGAGGCGCTGGCACAGGTAAGGTAGGCTGTGTTGGTTGGGGGCTACGAGCCTGCCCTGTCTGCCCAGGCGCCCAGGTGATCTGCGCGACGGTGGCGCTGAAGCCGCCATCGGGCGCAGGGCCAACACTTGCCAGCGCGCTATACAGGGAGCCAAAACTGTCAAGCGCCGCATGGAACTCGCTCAGCGCCTCGTCAATCTGCTCCTGCGTGACGGTCAGGTTGCGGCTCGACGAGTTTAGCAGCGCGATCAGCTTCTTCAGGCGGGTGGTTGTCACCCAGATGACCGAGAGGGGTAGGTAATTCCGCACGCCTTCGGGACTGCGGCGCAGGTCAAGCCCCATCTGCTGCCCCACCCAATCCTCGAGTCGGTCGAGCGCATCGCTGGAGCCATCGAGAAACGAGCCAAGCTCGGCGCGTTCGTCTTCCATCGCCTGCGCAGCCTCGCGCATCATCGCCACGATGGTGCGCAGCGTCGCCGCCTGACGACGCACGGCCTCTTCGTCGGCGCGCAACTCATCGAAGGTCGCCAGTGCGCCCGCTGCGTCAACGCTGACAAGCATGCCAGCCTGTGGAGCAGCAGGAGGCGGAGGAAGCGCCGCGCTGGGGCTAGAAGAAGGCCCTCCCAGGGAGGGCGATGTGCGTACCTCGCTGATGTCTGCCCGTAGATGCGGCGTGGTAGGCGTTTCTGCTGGCTGCCCGGCGGATGGTGGCGCAAACGGATCAAAGGCGCTTGCCTGCGAACGCCCCCAGGGATCGGGATAGGGTTCAGCGCCAGGAGTAGAGGGAACCGCCGCGCCTGCCTGTGGCGTATGCGGCGCCGCTGGCGGCTGTGAGGTCTGTGCGCCAGGGGGGCTGATTGCCGGAGCAGCGCCCGTCGGCAGATTCGAGACAGAGACTCCCCAGGGATCAGTGCGTTGCGCCGAAGGTGATGTCGCCTCGGCTCCTGGGCTAGACGCTGTGTGTGCAGCGTCTGCGCTTGCGGGGGCGGCGTTGGCGGGCGACGAACCATTGGCGCTGGCTGGCCCGGCGAAGGCTGCAAGCCAATCCGGCGGTTCGGGGCCAGCCGCAGATGAGGCGTCTGCTCCAGGCGCGGCTAGCCCGCCTGAGCCGCTGCTGGTCGCGCCAGACCCACGCCAGGCGGCGCGATCCTGATCGTCTTCAGCGATGATCGCGCTGTCGTCTTGCTCCTCGCGGATGTTTTCAACGATGCGTCTCAGCCGCCCGCATGAGCGGCGGAGCAGCGCGATGGTCGGCGCGCTCAGGGCTTCCTGGCGTTCGAGCGCCTCATCAAGGATTTCTTCCATCCCCTGGGCGACATGCGCCAGCGCCTGGAACTCCATCATCGAGGCCGAGCCACTTATCGTATGGGTGCGCCGATAGGTTTCCTGTAGCGCACGAAGGTCGTCAGGAGTCTGCTGGAGGCGATCAAGGTTGGCTTCTATCTCTGGGAGGTAGGCGTTGACCTCGTCGAGAAAGCTCTCCATGATGGCGGTCTTATCGAAATTTTCACCCATACATCGCGCCTATCTTTGGCTACTCTCTGTGACTCATCGTGGTGGCTCGTACCGCTGGCTAATCTGGCTAATCTGGCTAATAGTGGTCGGGCGAGAACGGCGTTCCATTGGGATTCATCAGATTCCCGTTGTTTCCGTTGCTCCCGGTATTCGCCTGATCAGAGCCATAGAGTGACTGCTCAGGGTATCCAGGAATCTGCCCCGGCTGATTCGGTATGTTCTGTGGGTTCAGCGATGGATTGACCCAAGGACTATTATACCCACCAAAGTCAAAAGCGGCATCCGGCTGTGCGCCATTGTTGTTCAGCGGAGCCAGCGGGTCGAACGCTCCGACGCCAGCGCCATCCATCGGGTAGCCCGAAGCGTAGCCGCCTGCGCCGACGGAGGCGCTTCTAGGATCAGCATAGCCACCTGTGTCGTAGCCGCCATTGAACCCTTCGGCGTAGCCGCTCTCGAATCCACCTTCATAGCCGTGGTAGGGGCCAGCGGCCCCCATCCCCATGCTCTGGTTCATGGCCTGCGCCGAGGCCGCCGGGAGCGCGGGCAACTGCCCCATGCCGTCTCCCCAGTTGCCAATGGCAGGCATGTTCATCCCCGCGCGGTATTCTTCTTCCATCTGGGCCAGTTGGTTCAGGCCAGCCTGCTCGGCGATCTGATCGGGCAGCCGGAAGGTGGCGACCGATGCGCGAAGTTGTTCGGCCAGTTCGGCAAGGTAACTGACGCTGCGGGTGGTGTCTTGCGTGGCGCTGTTTGTCTGCCGCGTGACCTCTGCGATCTGAACCATAGCCTGGGCGACCGCCTCGGCCACTTGTTCGCGTTCGCCCGCCACCCGCGCGATGTCGTCAATGATCTTCGCCTGTTGCTCGACCGCCTCGTTGATGCTCTTCAGTGCTTGTCCTGCGGCGTCGGCCAGGCGTGAGCCGTTGACTACCTCGGTCGTGCTTTCTTCCATCGCGACCACTGCCTCGTAGGTGTCGCCCTGGATGCCCTGCACCAGCGTCGTCACCTCTTGCGTGGCTTTCGCCACACGCTCGGCCAGCACGCGAATCTCGTCGGCCACTACCGCGAAGCCCCTGCCATGCTCGCCCGCCATCGCCGACTGAATCGCCGCGTTGAGGGCCAGCAAGTTGGTTTGCTCGGCGATGTCTTCGATCAGGCTGGTGATCTCGCCCACTTCCTTGGAGCGTTCACCCAGGCGCTTGATCTTCTTCGCGGTATCCTGTACGTTGTCGCGGATATGCACCATACCATTGATGGTCTGCGTGACAGACTCAGCGCCCATCTGCGCGCTACGAATGGCGTCGCGGGCCACCTCGGCGGCGGCCACCGCGTTTTGCGCGGAAAGCTGCACGAAGTCGGCAAGCTGGCCCACCGCCTGCGACGTTTGCGAGATCTGCACGGCCTGTGTCTCGGAGGCTGAGGCGATCTCAGCCGAACGGTCGAGCAGGCGGCGCGTCGCGTTCGTCACCTGGAAGGTGGTCGCCTGCACACGCCCGACGACCTTCGCCAATTCCTCGATCATATAGTTGAACGAGTCCGCCAAGACGCCAAGCGTGTCCGGTGTGACCTCCGCCTGCACCCGCAGGTCGCCATCGCCGACGGCGCTCACCTCTTGCAGTAACCGCTCGATCTGCGCCTGCAACAGCGCGGCGTCGGGTGAATCTGCGGCGTTGGCGCGTGTTGCCGTCGGTGAGACGGGCAGCCCATCGAGCAGCGCATTGATGCCCGATGCGAGGGTAGCCAGTTCGTCGTCACCCACCACCTGCGCGCGCATCGAGCGTGCGCCGCTGCTCACTTGGCGGCAGACCTCGGCAAGCTCCAACAGGCGGGTACGCGTGACGATGCGCATGCGCAACAACACGCCTGAGATAATCAGCAGCGCCACCGCCGTCACAATGAGCGTAATGGCCCAGAGCACCGTCTGGGTGAGCGATCCCCCTTGATTACTGATGAGAAAAGCGCCCAACGCAAGAACCGCCACTGCTGGCGTGACAATGGCAATCACCATATAGAGATTCAGTTGAGCGCCGAGCGCCCATCCTGGTCGGGATGTACTCATCAGTGACCAGCCTTCTCTTTCCAACATCCACAACACCACACATGAACACCATGAAAACGCCCGAAGAACTATTCTGTAGTCTATACCATGCGGCGTGTTCTGTCATGTGTTTGCCTACACAATAGGCCATTTAGCTTGCGCCTATCTCTCGTCCATCAGGAATGGCGCTCTGCCCCACTCTGCCCCACTCTGCCCCAGCGCAACGGCTCAGGCGCTGACACGCTCTTTGACACGATAGCGATGAATGCGATCATTGAAGAGCAGTTGATCGGGATCGAGCAAGGCAACCGCGCGCCCATCCACCCGCGTCATCCCCGCGACATACGGCTGAAGCCACGCCGGAACCGCTTGCGCCATCAATGCGGATGCCTGCGCCTGATCGAGCGGCGGATCGAGCGGACGCATCACGATCACAGTATCCACCAGGAAGCCAATCGCCATATCATTGCGCGCGACGATCACCAGGCGGCTGAACGGTGTGACGCCATACGAGGGCTGCCCCAGGAAGCGGCGCAGGTCAACTACTGAAACGATAACCCCTAGCGCCTGCATAATGCCAAGCACCCAATCTACCGTATTGGGTACTGGGGTGATCTCTGTGATGCGCTCCAAGCCCTGGGTCGCCTCAGAAGGCAATGCGCAGATAATGGGCGCGAAGTCGTCATCGGCGACGCCGCCAAGCTGAAAAATGATATGTTGGGGAACCTGGGTCAGCGCGCTTGCGTTCTCACCCACCATGCGCTGCAAGCCGGGTATCTGCGCCGGATTGCTGATGCCCGCGCGCCGCGCAAGCTCCATCAGCGCCTCTGGGGTGAGCGCGCTATTGTTGGCCCCGCCCGATCCCATTGTGCTCAATGCCTGGCGCAACATCTCAGCCATCTGAGCGCGCTGTGCCGCGCCGCGCCCGCCAGCCTGTCCTCCCAATGAACTTGCGAAGTCCGGTTGGCTTGCGGCGCCGCTCTGCCGCTCTTGCCCACCGTGTGGGTTACGCGGATCGCGCGGATTCCCTGGATTACTCGAATCGCTCATTACTTCTCCTTTCGTTGGCTTGCCGTTGGCGTGTCGTTGGCTTGTTTCCTCTCAGTAGACACAATGCGCCCCCTCCTCGACATCGAGGAAGGGGGCGTGATGAGCCGCCGATCAGACGCCGAAGCCGGTCAGGCTGCGCACACTATTCACCAGTTCTTCTTTATCGAAGGGCTTGGTGATGTAGAGGTCGGCGCCCTGCTGCAACCCCCAGCGTTTATCGAGCGGGGTGCTCTTTCCGCTGATCAGGATGACGGGGATGTGGCGGCTCTGCTCCATTTGCTTGAGCCGCCGACAGACCTGGAAGCCGTTTTGCTTGGGGAGCACAATATCGAGCAGCACACACTGCGGGCGCTCACGAATCACTTTCTCAAGCGCCTCGTCGCCATCAACCGCAGTGATGACATCAAAGCCCCCTTCGCGCAGGGGAGTTGCAATCAGCGTCAGGTCGGTCCAGCTATCGTCTACGACCAGCACTTTCGGCGTCGGCATCATTTCTTGCCTTCCTCAAACCAGTGATGAATACAGCAAACTACGAATCAGAACTACGGCGGCCCCTGGCGGGTGAGATCAATCAGACGCGCTAGACACGCCGGCGAAGGCGGCTCATGCGATTCTTCTGCCGCCGCGCGGCGCGCTCATGCGCCTCTGGCGTATCCAGGTAACGTTTCACCGTCTGCACTAATTCAGACGAATCAAAGGGCTTGGTGATATATTCAGTAGAACCAGCGAGTTTGCCACGCATCTTATCGAATAGCCCATCTTTACCACTCAGCATGATAATTGGAAGATCATGATAGGCCATGCTCCTGCGCACGACATGGCAGATATTATAGCCATCCATGCGCGGCAACATGATATCGAGGAGGATGAGATCAGGTTGCGCGTCAGCCACCGCCGCCAGCGCGCTCAACCCGTCGCTGGCTGTCACCACTTCGATGCGCTCGCGTTGCAGCGTCAACTGGACGATCTTGCGTACGGTGGGACTATCGTCTACCACCAACACCACTGGACTCACTGTCTCCCTCACTTCCTCACAACATCTGTTACCCGTACTGTTACCCGTATACGTATGCGCTTGCCAGATGGCAGGCTTGCTGGCAAACATTTGCGTTCACGACAACACTGTACAACTCCGCACGACAGCGCATGCTCCGCCTACCAGCCCGACGCCGCATTATAGCGACTTGCCAGCCGCTGCATCTCGTCGTCAATCTCGCGGAGGAACACCGCCCACAAATCTTCGAAGTGCCGCCCCGAATGGGGTTGCCCCACTTCATCGCTCACCGTTTGGTCAAACACCAACTGCATCAGGTGATGAAACAGTTGGGTAGCATCCCAATAGCATTCGATCAACTCACGTCCGCGCACCACGCGGTCGAGCTGACGCACGTCCGTCAGATCGATCAGGCCGCCGTTGAACCTGATGATCTCGTCCATGCGTGGGTATTCCCGCACAACGTGATCCAGCAGTGAGCGAAAACGGCTCTCGATAAAACGGTTGGCTTCTGCGGGGGTAATGTCGCCACGCCCGCGCAGCATCCGCGCATATTGGCGATGATGGCGCAGAAGATCGTTGACGCATTCCCCCATAGTCAACGCTAGCTCAAGCATGTGTTGCTCCGGCGCGACTCGCCCACTCTGCGCCAACTGGCTCTGGTATTTGGTGATCAAATTGATCAAGCTATGTTCCAGTTCCGCCTCCATACGCGCGTCAACAAGCTCCACCAGCCCTTTTTCCAGCAAGCGCTGCAACGCCTGGAAGACACGGGCCTCCGGCAGGAGCAAGCCATACGAGACAGCGTAGAGGGGAAGTCGGCCATTGGAGAGGGAGAGGACGTTGACTTCATCGGGAGTGAGGCTCAACTGCTGGGGATCGCCACGAAACTGTGGCGCCCAACGCGCCACAGCCAGGCGAGAGAACGCAGGCGCGCCGGAATAATCGCGCTCGTCGGCGAGGCGTAGCGCATCGAGCAGAATATGGTCAACGTTCAGTGGCCTCCTCTGCCGTGCGCGTCCCTGGCTGGGAGCGATGTCCCGGTTGAAGTCGAAGCGTCCGTGTTCCCAGCGCACCGCCCGGCTGATAGCCAGGGTCACACCGAACTCATAATAGCGTTGCGCTTCTTCTGCGGAGATCACGCGCCGCTGCTGGAGAATCTCCAACTGAAACGCGGGATTCTGGGAAACGATCTGGCGCAGATCAGCCGGTGGGGCGCCCCGAAAACGCCCCAACAGCCGGAAGATTTCGAGCAGATCGGGAACAGGCAACTGTGGTTCTTCAAGCGCGACAATATGACCGTTTTCCAGGATGACACGCAAACGCTCCTGCCCGGAGACAACGTTGAGCGCGCCGGTTTTGCCGCCGAGCGCGAGCATTTTCAACGTCGCCTGTAAGCCTAGCGTTTCAAGATCGCCATCAAGGATGCGCCCTTGAACTGTTTGCTCCATTGTTTGCTCCCCAAAAGACCCTACTCCACTGTAACCTGGCCGCTACGCCACGCATGGCTGCGAGCGGTTCGATTGAAACGCCCCAGACGGACGAGAGACGCAAGAGACACATAAGACGCCGATGAGGGTCTGGCGCAAGCAGGTATATGCGCCTATTGTATCACACTTGTCATCCCCCACAAGAGGGAAAATAGAGAACCGGGTATGAGTTTGGTATCATTCGTGTGATGTTTTTGCACAATCTGACGTAACGTGTTGACCCGACAGATCTGCTCTTCTTCTCATGTCTTTTTGTCTCCCCACATCCCCACAACTCTCCACCACTACAGCATGCGATCTGTAGCCGGAGCAGGAACCTCACATGGCTGCGCTCACTGGCTAGCCTGCTCGCCTTAGCCTACTGGTTCTTCTGCGGCGTTGGCGTCTTTGCCTGCCACTTTGCTCTCTGCTGTGTCTGTGCCTGTGCCTGTGTCTGTGTCTGTGCCTGTGGCATTGCTCTCAGCTTTGCGGCGCATATTCAGTTCATGCGCGCCCTTTTTCAGCGTTCCTAGCGCCACAGTCGCACAGGTGGGACGTGTCATCACCACCTCACGCCCAAGATCATCAATTAATGTCTCGAAGCTCAGCGCCTCGATCTCATCGAGTGTCATCCCCTGGGTCAGCTCGGTGACATACGACGCGGCGGCCATGCTGATAGTGCATCCCTCGCCCTCGAAGGTCACGGCCTCCACACGCCCGTCATCCCCTACTTTAGCATACATCTCCACACGGTCGCTACATCCCGGATTGCCGCCCGTCAGATGAATGTCGGCGTCAGGGAGCGGCCCTTTATTGTGCGGATGCTGGTAATGATCTACCAAAAACTCAATAGCTTCTTGGCGATCCATTGTCATATGTTGGCCCCCTCTGCGTGATACCTCTACATATTGTAGCGTTGGGTAGCCATCCCTGGCTAGCTTCGAGTGGGCTGGTCTGTGACCTGCGTCACGATCTGCCGCGAGCCGGTATGATTCGCATCCTGTGTTGCCTGCCCGTCTGGTCATCGCCGCTACAAAGACAAAGCCTCCTCCCTTTCCAAAGAAGGGAGGAGGAGGCGATCAGCGCGGGTTAATGGTTTCTGCCGCGATAGGTGAACACATGGTGGAAGGTGAAGTTGAAGAACACCGCGATGATCAGCGCGATGGCCTGGGCGATCAGTGCGGGCAGTCCTACCAGCCCAAACAGTATGGAGTAGATGGTAAAGGTGACGATGATGCCGCCGATGCTGGTGATGTGGAAACGCAGGCAGCGCGCCGCCCAAGAACGGCTGTGTCCCTCCAGATGACGGAAGGTGATGTAGTCGTTGGGAATAAAGTTGGCCATGATCGAGACCTCGTAGGCGACCGCGTTGGCCAACAAGTTATATGGCAGGTTTTTCGCCGAGCCAAAGTGGAAGAAGGTCGCCAGAACGCCAAGATTGACCAGCGCCGCCGTGCCGCCGATCAACAGGTAGGTAAACAGCCGTTGCAACACACCGGCCTTGCCGCCGGTGAGTTCATCTACCCAGCCGAGCAGGCTGTTTACCAGCGACCAGGGAGTGGGCTGATAGCTTATTTGGCGGTTGGTTGGCGTCACATATTTCTGCGTTTCAAGCATTGTTATGTCATCCTCATGTCTTTTGCCGGGTATCACATATTTCTGCGTTTCGAGCATCGCTATGTCATCCCTGGTGTTCATCGTCGCGCGCAACGGACTATGCGCGCCATGCGCTTCCGGGCGCGCCGTGCGACGGCGCGAGACGGGAACGGATCTGCTATAAGGTGGGCGCGTGTAAATTGGGTTAGGATACCTCACATCGGACTCCGTCGCGCTCCCTGCATACCCGTTTGCCGTGCCTGCCGATCCCGTCGTGTCTGTCATACGCTCAGGCGCATGGGTGGGTTGGGCAAAACGTGGCGCAAGAGGCGCTTGGCGCCCTGTATAGCCGCCAGAGTAGTCTGTTCCGCCAGGATCATTACCCTCGCCAGTGAACCGGTTCACCATACCCTACAACCGCCCTCGTCAGATACTCCGCACGGAACAGGCTTCATGCGCCATGCGCAGTCATGATACGTCAAGCAGCGTAAGAACCTACGCTATTCGTTGTACGCTTCACCATAAAAAGTGTAACGAACGGCAAGCCAATAATGCTACCGACAAGGCGTTTCTCAGCGAACGCTATGCGAATCCGACGAAGAGGGCAGGGCCAACCAATTTGTTGGGGATGTCTTCCAACTCCTGCGCGAAGGGATAGTCGTCTGGGCCCCACAGTTCCAGCGCCAGCGCAATGCAGCGCAGGCGATCCACCTCGTCTACCTCTTCTTCTTCGTCGTCCTGATCGCCCTCTTGATCGTTTTGATCGTCCTGAACATTCACGCTACTCTGTGCCACCTGACCGCTATTTCCGTTGTCTTCTGGCGCGCTTCCCCCCTCTGCGGCTTGCGCAGCCACTTCCGCGTCGTGCTGTTCCCACCAGCCCGGCGCCAGCACCACCCGCCAGACGTCTTCCGGCGCCGTGCCTTCGGGCAGCAGGTCGGCGAAGCGTTCGGGACGCCCACGCTCACGCTCTTGGTCGGGATGCTCCAGGCGCACTTCGCCCTCGCGCTCGGCAGGGATGTCTGCGCTATCGAGGAGATACGTCGGATCGCTGGTGTAGCGATCCACCTCGACGCCGTTACGCGCTAAACGATAGCCCGATAGCCCATCGCCATAGACAAAGATGGTGAAAACCGCCGCCCCGCCCAACGCTCGAGAGAGGCGCTCCTCGAGGCCAACCGTCCGCACACCAAGCTCGATGATGGGAATCCATGCGCTCTGGGGATGCGGACGACAGATCAGATAGCGATAGTTCGCGGCGAGGTTTGGGTCAAGCGCGCGCGCCAGCACGGCGGAAAATGTTCCCTCGAGCCGCATGACTGCCGGACGGTTTTGCGCCTTGAAAACGGTTTCCAAGGCGCGCTCGACCGCCTCGATAGAGTGTGTTTTTGCGTGAAAGATGGTGGTTGCAATGCTCATGCTGCCTATTGTAACCCCTCGCCGAACGGCGTGGCAAGCGAAAGCAGAATGGATGGGTTGAGCGCGCCTGAATGGGTCTGAGTGCGCCGACACATGGCCTGACTGGCGAGTGTTAGACGGATATCTAACAGACATGCTATAGTTTGGATAGCGTGGAAAGCAGGGCAAACCATAATAGCGGAGAAAGCAGGCGGCCCAAGTGAGCCAGATCGTACAGCCGATAGAGACGTCCCATCCGACAGGGAACACGGCCGCGCCAGCGCAAGTACAAGAATCGGCGGCTCCTGTAGGAGAAAGCGCAGGAAGCGTGAATAGCGGGGCGAATCAGGCTGAAGAAACGAGTCGCCCAAAGAAGCGGCTTGACCGAGTGGATCTGGGGCTGCTGTTTGTCGTGCTGGTGTGGGGCTTCTCGCCTACCGTTTTCAAGATCATCCTGCAAGAGATGGAGCCACTGACGTTTGTCTTTGTGCGCTTCATCCTACTGTGTTGCTTGTCGGTGACGGTGTTGTTTGTGCGCGGGCGACGCGGGGGACGCGCCTGGCGCATCGAGCGGCGCGACATCCTCTGGCTGGTGATCTCCGGCCTATCGGGCTATGGCATCTATCAATTGCTGTATATCGAGGGGTTGAACAATACGACGGTGTTTGCTGCGGCGCTGATGGCAGCTACCATCCCCATCTGGTCGGCCTTGATCCTGGCGGCGCTGCGCATCGAGCGAGTGGTAGGCTTGCAATGGGCTGGCATCGCCATCAGTTTTGTCGGTGTCGCCTGGTTTTTGCTTGAGTCGTCGGGCCATAGCCCTGAGGGATTTGATCATGCGTTGACGCCCAGGCAGCTCCTGTTGGGCGGCGTACTCTCGCTGGCGGCCGCTGTGTTGTTCGCTATCTATGGCATCGTCAACAAGCGCCTCGCCCCACGCTATTCACCGCCTGAGTTGATGTGCTATACGCTGCTGGTGGGCACGCTGGCGCTGGCTCCGGTTGGCATTCCGGCGCTGCTCAGTCAGCACTGGGAGCGCGTCACCTGGCATTCATGGCTCCTCGTCCCCTACACGGTCGTTTTTCCGATCTATCTGACCTATTCGATCTGGAACTGGGCGATTGGCAAACGAGGCGTGGGCTATGTTACGCTCTTCAACTATGGCGTGCCGGTGATGAGCGCGATCATCGGCTTCCTGGCGCTTGGCGAGGCGCTCTCGCTGGCGCAGATGGCAGGCGGTGTTCTGGTGATCGGCGGGATGCTGCTGGCAAGAAGCGGTATTAAAGGTCGGCTCAGAAGCCGCCGGTCTGGCCAATGACGTAGGTCTGGCCGAGCGAGAGGCCCGCCAACACTTCATAGTTTTTGCCGTCGCTCAGCCCCAGAACGATCGGTATCGCCACATATTTACCCTTCTGGTAGCCAACCAGGTAGGTCAGCGTGGGGTGATCCTGCGAGAGGTCAACCCCCGATGCGATGAGGTTCAATTCAAGCTGCTGCGCCTGGGTGAGTGCGGCCAGAATATCTTTGCGTGAAAGCAAGCCACGACCGTTCTGTGGTGCAGCCTGTTGCGCGAAACGCACGGCGGAGACCGGCACAACGAGCACATTAGTACGCTGCTGGGTAATGATCGTCACTTTACATTGCATTCCCGGCAACAGGTGTATGCCATTGGCGTCGAAGCCCTGTGAGTCTACGCTAATCAAGACGGGATAGTTGACCACGCCGCCGCTGCCAACACCCACCGGATTGACGCCGATCACCGTCCCCTTGAAAACGCGCGATCCATACGTATCTACCGTAAACGTAACAATATTCTGCGCGGCTATCGCTCCAACGTATTTCTCGTTGACGAACGCTGAGACCTGTAACTGGGTGAGGTCAACGATCTGAATAAAGACACCCACCGCGCGCCCGGCTGGCGCATCGCCCGGATGCCCGCCAACGCTGCCATTGATGACGCTGACGATGCCACCGTGCGGCGCATACAGGACGGCGTTGTTCAGGTTGTTCTGTGCGGTTTGCAGACTGGCTTGCGCAGTATTGAGCTGGCCCTGCCAGTAGTCAACGTTTGACTGCGCGTTGGCGTTCTGCGTGGCGGCGGCTGCCTGCGCGGCCGCGTACACATCTTTCGCCCGTTGGATGCAACTGCTGTCACCTTTGCACGCTGCGATAGATGATTGCTCCTGATCGTAGGCTGCGGTGAGCGCCGCGCTGGTCTGCGCCTGAACGTTGCTGAGATTGGTTTGCGCGTTGTTCAGGTTGGTTTGTGCGGCGTCCACCTGCGCCTGCGCCTGGTTCACCGCATCTTGCAGCGATTGCGGGTCGAGTTTGGCGAGGATGTCGCCCGCCTGCACCTGCTGGCCGATCTTGACATCAATTTCCGAGATGATGCCCTGGCCGGTAAAGTCAACGTTATAGACGGCGCTTTGCAACACGCCGTTTGCCTTGACGCTCAATATGATGCTGCCGGTTCCCACTTTTCGGGTGATTGGCTGCTTCTGTTGAGAGAGCGCCACTGTAGAGATGACGCCAATGATGAGCGCCAGGATGAGCAATACGAGGACAGCGAGCAGCAGGATGCGCTGCCGCCCGCTCAGAAAAGCGCCCAAGCCTCCTCGGCTCGCGCCGGATGAGCCGCCTGCGCCGGATGGCCCACCGTTGAGCGGCTCGCGGGTGCGTTCGTCATCGTCGTCGGTACTATCCTGAGGATCGAGCGAACCTTGCCCCCGTTCCATGAGCCAATCGGGCACTGTGGGTTGATCGTCGTTCGCCACCTGGCTCCTCTCCTATCTTCACGCTTTACCAATGAGTCCAGACTGATCCAAGAATGATTGCAAACTACCTAACTGCTGTTTGCTTTGTTGACCCATACCTTCATGCCTTATTCAACGAACCACAGCAGCGATTGGCGTATTTCTCTGGCGCCCCTATGACGCACGGACGCAGGGAGCGTCTAAAAGTCTGTATGCCTGCCCACTAGCGCAGGCTGAGAATGAAGCTATGATAGCAGACCGGGAAGGCGCCGTCCAGGGGGTGGGAGCAGGCGGCCTACGCACATGTGCGCATATGCGCAGCATGAAGTATCTACACTGAAAGCGATTGGCTGATAGCAGGGGATACGTGGACGCCAGATCGTCCTATACTGTCCACAGGGTAGGGCGTTGAGCGAGTTTAGAAGTAGCGGATGGTTCATAGACAGGGCGATCCATCGGGCGCGTTCGTAACAAGCCTTGCGACGCCTGTTCCACTCTTTCACGCGCGATCTGCACGTATTCAGGCATGATCTCGCTTCCCGCGCCCTTGCGCCCATGTCGGATTGCCGCCGCTGGTGTTGTGCCAACGCCCATGTAGGGATCGCACACCCAATCGCCAGGGTTTGTCAGCGCCAAGACCAATCGCTCAACCAACTCCACGGGAAACTGGCAGGGGTGGATGGTCTTCTCTGGGTGGTTGTGCTTCACGTTTGGGATGATCCACAGATCACCAGGGTTTTTGCCCAACGGGTTGGAGGAATACTGACCGATCTTCGGCCCTTTATAATGCTTCTTGCCTGGATACTTCTGTGGCACGCGCACTGGATCGAGGTTGAATGTGTAGCGGTCGCTCTTCGTGAACCAGAGGATCGTCTCATAGCGACCGCTGAACCGGCGTGAGCAGTGCAGCCCATGCTCGAAGTGCCAGACGATGCGGTTGCGCAGTTGCAAGCCCAAAGACTTGAATATCGGATAGAGCAAAATATCGAGCGGATAGACCTCTTGCCCGCCGTTGATATGGTTGCCTACCTCCCAGCAGATGCTTCCCTCATCGTGAAGGGCGGCGACACAGGCCGTGATCGTTTCGCGCTGTTCGTCAAGGTAGTCGTCGAGCGTGAGCTTCCGGCGCTTCTCGTAGGACTTGCCGATGTTATAGGGTGGCGAGGTAACGATGAGCTTCTGGCTATTGGCGGGCAGCGTTCGCAGGAAATCCAGGCGATCCCCATGATAGAGAACAGCGTCGGCGTTCTCATCAAAATGATCAGAGATAGTAGCCGTATCAATTGGAAACAGCATCGTTAGCCCTCACAGTTCATCACACAACAAGCGGCTTATCTTTATTCTATCAGACGAACAAATGTGCGACGCCAACGGTCTTCCTGGGAACAATATCTTTTCCAGGCGATAAGATCGGATAAAGTCGGATAAAGATCGAAGGCACTGGATGTATCTCAGGTACGGTGACAGAGGCTTAACACACGTAACGCCTCTAGCGTTGCATGCACATCTCTTGTCGGCCCATCTTCACTACGCCAGCGCCCATCCGGCTCTTGTCGCTCCTCCAGGAGTGACGCCGCGCGCTCGATCAGGGGGTGATCCGTTGGTACACCGGCAAGCAATAATGTCGAGAGCAGCCAGGCGAGATTGCTTGCGGGCAGATCGTCGAGTCGCTGCGCCAGCGCATTGAAGACGCGCTGGGCTTCGGGAGAGCGCAAGCGATACCACAGGCCGCCCGCCAACCATTGGGCATGGGCAAAGCTGGGCAACTGTCCTTCTTCATCCAGGTAGCGGCCCAGGTAGTCGGCGGCTCGGCGCGCATGCTCGGATTGATCGGATAGCACTGCAAGACAAAAGCCACAATTGGCAGTGAGGCCAAGCTGCTCTGCCTGAGCCAGACGGGAAACACGTCGCGTCCAGCAAGCTATACTCCGTGGCCCAAAAAGGACTCCAGCCGCCATCCCCGCGTTGTGCTGCAAACATCTCGCGTTTGATCGCGGGTGTGGGAGGCTCTCTGTCCAGTAGATAGCGCAGATGCGCTTGCTCAACCGGATCGCCAGTGGAGCGAATAAACGCGATGGCTGCCTGTGTATCCATGAAAGGCTCACTGCTCCCTGTGCGCTACACCCTGGCAGGGGTAGGCGGCTCAATCGCTTGCTGCCGCTCTGGTTGCGCAACCTGTGGCGCTTCGGCGTGATCATCCATCGTAATCAGCCGTGCGCTGCGCTGGAAGGTGAGATAGGCCCAGGCCCATTGCGCCATCACCAGGAAACGGTTGCGGAAGCCGACCAGGTAGAGGATGTGCACGCCCGACCAGATCATCCACGCGGGCAGGCCACTCAGCGTGAAGCGGCCAAACGAGCCGATGGCAAAAGCGCGCCCCACCGTGGCCAGATAGCCCTTGTCATAGTAGACAAACGGCGCCTCTTCATCTGTCGCCTCGCCTGACCGTTGTGCGCGGAGACGTCGGGTAATCAGCCGTGCGACGTAGCGTCCCTGCTGCATGGCGACGGGCGCCACGCCTGGGAGCGGCTTGCCGGAGGGATCGCGCCGGTCGTGTGTGCTGGCTGTATCGCCGATCACGAAGATGTTGAGGTGGTCGGGCAGACTCAGCGTCGGCGTGACGATCACTCGCCCGGCGCGATCTGTCTGGGCGCCGAGCCAGCGCCCCGCAGGCGAGGCCTGCACGCCAGCCGCCCAAATGACTGTGCGCGCCGCCAGCCGCTCGCCGCCGACCACCACGCCCTCGGCGTCCACCGCTTCGACGTCTTTCCCTGTGCGTACCTCCACGCCCAGCCGTTCCAGTTCGCGCGTCGCGTTCGCCGCCAGCTTTGGGGGAAATGCGCCGAAGATGCGTGGAGCTGCCTCGACAAGCACGATACGTGCGGAGGCTGAGTTGATGTGGCGGAAGTCGCCAACGATGGCTTTGTGCGCCAGATCGGCGATAGCGCCCGCCATCTCTACGCCGGTTGGCCCGCCGCCGACGATGACAAACGTTAGCCAGGCGCGCTGTTTCTCCGGGTCAGGTTCCATCTCGGCGGCCTCGAACGACAGCAGAATCTTGCGACGGATGGCGGTCGCGTCGGTCAGCGATTTCAGCCCAGGCGCGTAGGGTTCCCATTCGTCATGGCCAAAGTAGCTCTGCCCCGCGCCAGTTGCCACAATTAGATACTCAAAGGGAAGCTCTTGCTCTCTGCCGTCGGCGCGGTCGCGTGCGAAGACGACCCGGCGGGCGGTATCTATACCCGTCACCTCGGCCAGTAGCGTCTCGATATTGCGCTGACGCCGCAAGACGGCGCGGATGGGCGCGCTGATGTCGGCGGGCGAGAGGTCGGCGGTGGCCACCTGGTAGAGCAACGGCTGGAAGAGGTGATAGTTGTTGCGGTCAATCACGGTGATCTGTGCGTCCACATGAGCGAACGTGCGCGCCGCTGCCAGCCCGCCAAAGCCTGCCCCGATGATGACGACGCGCGGACGCTGAACTTTTTGAACGCTCTGCCTGTTCCGGTTCATGTGATCGCCTCATTTTCCGTGCGCTCCCTGGGGAAACAGCCCCCAAGCGCCATAGACTCATAGGGATCATAGGCCGACAAGCAAGGACGCGCCAGCCCTAATCGCTTATAGCGCGTGTAAACAATTCTTTATGCCGCCGAACCATGTTGCGAATGTTGAAACACACAATGAACCAACAGGCGCCTCACCTATCGTGCATCTTGCGCTTGCGGATCATTTCGAGGCGCTGCTGGAACCACTGATTTACCTCTTCCCAGGCGTCATCGGGAATGTCGCTGTATTTGCCGGCATGGAAGTGATCGTTCAGGTCGGCGTAGATAGCGTTAAAGGGGTAGCCCGTCTCCTCATGAAACCGCGCAACCAATCGCTTCACGCCTGCCTGATGTTCCGGCGTGAGCGTTTGTGGTCTCAATCGCTGGGTGACTTCGACAAACAAGCGCGACAACTCCTCCACTCCTTACCATGCCGCTTTCAAGCCCATCCTGCCGTTCTGCCAATTCCTCTTGCCGCACTGCCAACTCGGCTTGCCGCGCGTCGCTTTCCTGCCGCCAGCGTTCGATGTCTTCCTGCCATTGCAGCCACTCGGCCATCGCATGATGATACTCGATCCAGATGGAGCGACTGGAGCCGGGGGCTGGCTTCTCCGGCTGCGCAATCGGTTCGGCTGGGACAAGCGTCGCAGTGTGTAACGCTGGTGTTGCGGCTGGCTGTGAGTGCTGTTGTGAAAAGTGACGATACAGCACGTCCTCCGCCTCGCGCTTGAAGGCAAGGATCGCGTCCCGCTTTTCTGGCGCGATGCGAGTGAGCTTGATGCCTTGTAGCCACACTGGGATAGCCCATGCAGTCAAGACATCCATTGCCTGCTGGCCACCAGTAGTCGTAATACGCGCCAGCAGCAGGCAATCCGCTAGCACTTCATCTTCACTTATCCGACGCAATTGTGGCTGGCGCGACAACCCTAGCGCCGCACAGAGTGAATACGAGGATACGCCAGACTACATAAGCCTGCTGAGGATACATCATGCTTCACCTCACGACTGGGTGAGGCGCTGACAGACGGAGGTTATCGGGGAAATGAAGGTATTCAGAGCGCCCACCATAGGAAAATCTGGTGTACAAAAGGTGAGCGCTATGCTATGCTTTCATTTAGCCCCATTGCGCCGGTACTGTCAGCGCGAGGGTTAGGGAGCCGTATCTGCTGCCAACAGATGCGGCTCTTGCACATGCCAAAGATTGTTGTGAATGGTATAGTAGTATATCTCGTCATTTGCAACTGCGAAGCGCCACTGCAACCACCGGCTGATCTAGCCAAAGGGGAAAATATGCAGCCAACCGAGCCAACCAATGACGGAACCACCGACGTGACAACCACCGCCAATGTGCCCGGCGCGCTCCCGCAGGCGGCGACGTATCTGATGGATATGGATGGCGTGCTGGTGCGCGGCTCGCAGCTTGTGCCAGGGGCCGACGAATTCATTGCGCGGCTGCGGGCGCAGGGCAAGCCGTTTCTGATCCTCACCAACAATTCGCTCTACACCCCGCGCGACTTACAGGCCCGGCTCGCGCGCATCGGGCTACACGTCGGCGAACGCGAACTCTTCACCTCGGCGCTGGCCACCGCACAATTCCTGCATACACAACAGCCCAACGGCTCGGCGTATGTGATCGGCGAGGCCGGGCTGACCACCGCGCTGCACGATATCGGCTATACCCTCACCGACAGCCGTCCCGATTATGTCGTGCTGGGTGAGACACTCTCCTATAGCTTCGTGCGGCTGACGCAGGCGGTGCGGCTGGTGTTGGAGGGCGCCCGTTTCATCGCCACGAATCCCGATGTGATCGGCCCAAGCGAGGGTGGGCTGGCTCCTGCGACGGGCGCGGTGGCGGCGCTGGTGGCTGAGGCAACGGGTGTCAAGCCGTATTTCGTCGGTAAACCCAATCCGCTGATGATGCGTGCCGCGCTGCGCCAGCTCAAAGCGCACTCCGAAACATCCATTATGATCGGCGACCGCATGGATACCGATATTGTCGGCGGCACGGAGGCAGGCATGGCGACCATCCTCGTGCTGACAGGTGTGACCTCGCGCGAGCAGGTCAACCGTTTTCCCTATCGTCCCACTGCCGTCGTCGAGTCTGTTGCGCAGATCACCATATAGTCCGTCAAGCTCGTATCGTCCGTAATGTTCATAAGCGTTCAGAAGCGCAAAGCAACAAGCACGAAAGGGGCAATTGAGATGCCAACACTTCAAGATGTGATTGGCCAAGAGCTGACCTGGGAGCAGCCTGCCCTCTTCAAGCGCATCTACGAGCTAAGGATGAGTGAGACGGTTTTCGCTACGCTCACCTGGCAACGCGGCTGGCGCTCCGTGGCCGATCTAAAAACGCCCTATCAGCAGTGGACGATTCAGCGCCAGGGCTTCTGGCGGCCTCGCATCATCGTGAGCGATAACGCTGGCATGGTGATCGCAAGGCTCACGCACAGGTGGTCGAGTGGAACGTTGACATTTGCCAATGGCGCAGCGTATACGATCAAACGGCAGGGCTTCTGGAACGGTGAGTGGTTCTGGCTGACGCCGCAGGAGACGCCCGCGCTGCGCATCAAGCCGCGATGGGGTGGCTCACGCAGGGCGCGCGTGGTGGTTGAGCCAACTGGCGCGGCGCTTCCTGAACTGCCTATCCTGGCGGGAGTAGGCTGGTATCTGCTGATCCAGATGGCCGATGAGGCAGTCGCAGCAAGCGCCGCGACGACCGCCGCAACTGTGTAGCCGCATCCGCGATAGACATTTTGCCGTCTGCCAGAGTGTCTTCCCTTTTCCGCCTGAGTCTGCCATACTCTCTTTGTCAATATGTTCGATGGGCGTACCCGCTTCCAACAGATACGCCCACCTGACCACACAGCGCTGCCACTACAGCGCGAGGGCTATAGGGGAACATAGCACAGGCAATGCCGTTCTGGCCAGTGTGTACGTCTATCGTTCCCCATTATTCCCCCACCACCTGCCTCGACAGCGCCTTTCACCACAGAAAGGTGACATCGTATGTCCACACACGACGAGCATCCCCAGCAAGACCCCGCAAACGAAACCATCCCTGACGACAACGCCCTGGCGATCATCGAAGAGCAAGCGGATCGCTCCATTCGCCGCCTCTGGCATGATGGACGCTTGTTCTTCTCCGTGATCGATGTGATTGGTCTATTGACCGATTCCCCAACGCCGCGTGTGTATTGGGCGATGATGAAAAACCGCATCTTTGACGAAGAGTTTCGCCACTTGGTGGCAGCATGTAACCCTCTCAAACTACGGGCGCCCGATGGCAAACAACGCGAGACCGATTGCGCCGACTTTGTTACTCTCGTCTCCTTGATTCATACCCTACCTGCTCAGCATCGCCGAGTGGGCAGCATCACACAAAGCCAAGATCAAGATCAATATATCTCTTCGGGCGCAGGCGGCGTCTATGCCATCGTCAATACCATCACCCACGAGCGCTATATCGGCAGCAGCACGAACATTTCCGCCCGCTTTGCTCAACACCAAACATTGTTGCGCCGAGGGAAACATCATGCCTGTCGATTACAAGAGGCATGGAACACCTATGGTGAGGAGGTGTTCGCGTTCGCTGTGGTGGAAGAAGTCACCAATCCTGAACTATTGGAATCGCGTGAGCAACACTATCTCGACACAGAACAACCTACCTATAACAGCGCCGAGGTAGCGAGGAACAGACTTGCTCTTTCCTCTGTGTCAGCGGAACGAGTCCAGCATGTCATTCTTGCCTTGTACGACCTGCATAGCGCCACTACCAGCACACCCTTATTTCGCTCCCTACGTGAGGCCATAGGCTGTGGCCTCATCCAACCCGGGCCGCGCTTTGCCATCTTCGCGCAGGCGGAAGCGAGTGGGATTGCAACCTGGGAAGACTTGAGCGTCTTTCTGCACAGCACTCGACAGGAGAGCAAGGAGGGAGAAGGAGCATGACTGACGCCGAGATACTGCTGCGTATCATCCAGTCCGTCCCCTCGCCCAAAGCCGAGCCGATCAAGCAATGGCTGGCGCGGGAGGGCGCGCGACGCCTCGATGCTGTGACCCGCCCGATTGACGCGACGCAAGCGCGCGTCAGGCCAGGCTCGACGACGCCAAACACTAGCGTCGTCGCAGTAGGGAGAAGTCTATGGACGCGCAGGCCACACCGCTTCTGGAACGCCCGCCTGGTTCTCCTATGGCGACAGGTGTTCAGCGACAGCGCACATGGCCAGCCATCTTCGCGCTCTATCTGATCGCTCCGCTGGTCGCCGAGTTCCTGTCTGGCTCTACCCCGCCGCTGGCCTGGAATAATCTCGGTGGGGTGATGCTGACGGCCGGCTTGTATGGCTCCGGCGCGCTGCTGGCGCGTGAGATCGTGCGGGCGCGCGGCCTCGGTTGGGCCAACCTTGCCATACTGGGGATTGCCTATGGCGCGCTGGAAGAAGGAATCTCCTATCAAAGCTGGTTCAATCCCCGCTGGACGCCACCGCCCGACGCCGCACGCGCCTTCGCTGTCAACTGGACGTTTGTCACGGCGTTTACCAGCATCCATGTGACGCTAAGCATCCTCACCTCGATTGTGCTGGCCGAGGCGCTTTTTCCGACGATAGCGGCGCGTTCCTGGCTAGGCCGCATGGGAAGGATCGCGTTCACCGTCTGGCTTGGCCTGATTGTGCTTGTGCTGTTCGTTACCTATGGCTTTCACAACTATTACGGCAAGAGCTATGATCATCCGCCAGTCACGTTTGCCATTGCGCCTGCTATTTTTCTCGCGTGCTTGCTGCTGGGGAGCTTCATACGCATTCCACCTGTGCAGCCAGTGGGAAGCGAGGAGCCGCCTAGCTTGTGGCTCCTCCGGCTGATGGGATTCCTGGGCGCCTTCGTTGTGCTATTCACCCTCTTTGTCTTGCGCAATCTGCTTCCCATCCATATCTTGCCCATCGCGTTCATCCTGGCGACTGACGCTCTTGGCGTCTATCTCGTGCGGTGGTGGGCGCGGCGGCCTGGGTGGGGCATGCGCCATCGGCTGGCGTTGGTATCAGGGGTGTTGGGTGTCTTCATCGTCTTCTCGCCGGTTCTCGCGCTGCTCATCCGCGATCTCAATATGATCCTGCTTGCTCTGGCGAATCTGCTGGCGCTGGGCGGGCTGATCGTGCTGGCGCGGCGTGTGGCCTGTTTCGAGTCGGCGTATCGCACGGCGGGCGTGTGAACGCGCGAGCGAGAGGTTGACGGGCGTGTGCAGGTGGCGGGCGGCTCAAGCCGCGCCTAGAAGCTCCGCCACCAAGGCCGCCTGCGCGGCCTCTCTGAAGCGACAGGATCGCCATCCAATAAGCAAAATAGCAAGACGCGCGCCGCGCCCCTATCGAGTAGCGCCGCCGTCCCGGGCGGCCCCGTACCGCTGGCCTAGACGCCATCCGGCGAACACGCATACGCGCACCCAATAATGACATGCTGCTCTCTGGCAAAAGGGCATCTAGCCCCTTGACAAACACCTCATCATGTGATATGAAATCTATACTGAAATCTATACTGAAATCTATACTGAAATCTATACTGAAATCTATACTCCCCAGAAGGACGGTGTGTCATGCTACAGAACCTCGGCGTCATCATCGGTATCATCGCGGGATGTTTCACCATTGGCTCGTACGCCGTCAAAGGCATTACAGTTCTTTCACATCGCAGCCAACACGCGGGCATGTCGCTGCAACAGCCGCAACCAGGCGCTCCCTACCAGGCGTATCCCGCCAACCAATCTCCCTTCTCTGGCCAACAAGCACAGTCTGGCAATAGTGCTCCTGCGCAACAGGCCAGCCCAATGCTACCAAGCGCCAGCGGTTCGTTGGGCGCACAGCTGCAACCTGTGGCGCCTGCATGGCCTGCGCAACAGTCAATGGCTCCTGCAGCAAGCGCGGGTAAAACCTCGCGATACAGAGTGATTGCGCACTATCCACGGCTTAGTCGCCTATCCGGTGCGCTGCTGCTGCTATTCTTTATTTATGACGTCGTCATCGCTTCCTACCATAGCGATACTTTTGCCATAGGCTCGCCAGGGTGGACTGTACTCATACTCGTTGGCGGTCTCGCCTATTGGGGACTTTTTGGTTGCTCCATCTACTGCATCGTCAAATCCTTCCAGCTTCGTCGCTGGGGATGGGTGGTATGGTCTATTCTCGCAGCCATCACCTTGATCCCTGTACTTATCTTTCCCACCATTTTCAGCCTTTGGGGGCCGAGAGCGATGCCACAACAGGCAATAGGTCAGCCCGCCGCTCCCTATGCGCCTGTGCCGGTTCCCACCCAGGCGCCCAAGTTGCCGCCGCGTTAGCCCACACTGTGATGGTTGAACCGCGTAGATAGTGGGTAAGAAATGCGCGCAAGGACAAGCGCGTCCTGGGTGCTCCATACTCGCCGCCCAGGAGCGCGGCGGTACTTGGGGGCGCTCGCCATACTCCATCGCTTACCCTATGCGATCTCTTTTGCCCCAGAAGAGTCCGCGTCGGCGGACTTCGTGGCGAAGCCCTTAGGTGCGGTTTCACCCGCCCGCCTGCTGTCGCCACGCCCGCCGCCCTGTCGCCAACGACTGACGTCGCCAGCTCGCCGATCCTTCGTGCTCTTGACAAGTTACAATCTATACCAGATACTCTTCACGATCTCATCTGCATCGTGCGCCTGACCACGCCAGGAACGAGAGGGAGGAACTGGATGACTGTCGAACATGCGGAGCGTGCTGAGCATGTGGACGTTCTGATCGTTGGCGCAGGGCTGTCGGGGGTCTGCGCCGCCTATTACGTGCAGACACGCTGCCCCAAGAAAAGCTATGCCGTGCTCGAAGGGCGCAACGCGATAGGCGGCACATGGGACTTGTTCCGCTATCCGGGCGTCCGCTCCGATTCGGATATGCACACGCTCGGCTACTCCTTTCGTCCCTGGCGCGAAGCCAAAGCCATCGCCGATGGGCCTGCCATCTTGAAGTATGTGCGCGAGACCGCAGAAGAGTACGGCATTGACCGCAAGATTCGCTATAATCATCGGCTGCGGCGCGCCGAGTGGTCATCCGAGCAGGGGTTGTGGACGGTCGAGGCGGAGAACAGCGCAACTGGCGAAGCCGTCACCCTGACCTGCAACTTTCTCTTTATGTGCACCGGCTACTATGATTACGAGCGTGGCTACACGCCCGGCTGGCCGGGGGTTGACCGCTTCGCTGGACACATTGTGCATCCCCAGGCATGGCCGGAGAACCTTGACTACGCCGATAAGCGCGTGCTCATTATTGGCAGCGGCGCGACATCCGTGACGCTTGCCCCGGCGCTGGCCGAGAAAGCTGCGCATGTCACTGTGCTGCAACGTTCGCCCACCTATATCGTCGCGCGGCCATCAGAGGACGCCATCGCGAACTGGCTGTATCAGCGGCTTCCCACGCCGGTCGCGCGCCAGCTCGTGCGCGGCAAAAATATCGCGTTTGGCATGTACTTCTACAGCCTCGCCCGCCGCAAGCCAGCATTTGTCAAAGAAGAGATTCTCAAGATGACGCGCGAGATGCTTGGGCCGGATTATGACGTGGAGAAGGATTTCTCGCCATCCTACAATCCATGGGATCAGCGGTTGTGCCTGGCGCCTGACGCCGATTTCTTCAACGCCATCAAGCAGGGCAAGGTCTCCATCGTCACCGATCAGATTGAGACGTTTACAGAGCAGGGCGTGTGTACGTCTTCTGGCAAGGAACTGGCAGCCGACATCATCATCACCGCGACGGGGCTCAATATGCGGCTGATGAGCGGCGTGAGCCTAACTGTTGACGGCGCGCGGGTTGATCTGGCGGAGACGCTCAGCTATCGGGGCATGATGTATAGCGGCGTGCCCAACCTCGCGTCGTCATTTGGCTATACCAATGCCTCGTGGACGCTCAAATGCGAGCTGATTGCTCAATACGTATGCCGGTTATTGAAGTATATGGATCGGCATGGCTATATCGAGGCTCGCCCACAGCGTCCGACCGATTCTATGGACGAGGAACCCGCGATCAACCTCACGTCGGGCTATGTGCAGCGCGCCGTTGGCTATTTCCCTCATCAGGGGTCGCGCAAGCCCTGGCGCAACTACCAGAACTACGCGCGCGACCTGCTGAACTTCCGTTACTCGCGGCTGAACGACGGCGCTATGCGCTACTCACGGTGCAGCGGTGTGGCGGCGCCAATGCCGCACGCGCAGTCACAGCCACAAGCGATACCTGCGGGAGGGCGCTGATGAGGATCGTTCCGGGAACGGTCGCCGCGTTGTTGGCGTTGGCCGTCTCCTGGCCTCCCAAACGGAGGTCTAACGCCATGCTTGCGCCTGCCTAGCGCAACTGACGCCGCAGCCGCGCCAGATGATCGGTGTTGAGTTCCACGGTCACATCGCCTACCTCCGGCGCGGCCTGATAAACCGCTTGGCGCACGTTGTCGGCCACCTGCGCGGCCTCATCCACACGCATCGCCGGGTCAACCTCCACGCTGAGGTTGATCAGTATATCGCTTCCATGGATGCGCCCGGTCGCCGCGCGTACTGTGCGTACGCCACCCACACTGCCCGCCGCCGCCCGTACCCGCGCCAGCGATTCGGGATCGAGGTTGTGATCGAGCAGTTCATGGGCAGAGGTAGCAGCGATCTGCACTGCGTTTACCAGGATCAGCAGGGCGATGACTACGCCCGCCGCGCCATCCAGCCGGGGATAGCCCAGCCGTGCGCCCAGCACGCCGATGACTACCGCGCCCGAACTCAGCACATCGGCGAGGTTATCGCGCGCATCCGCCTGGATCGCCTGCGAGGCGACATCGCGCGCAATCGCTGACTCCACCCGCGAGATCACCAACTTGGCCACCAGCGCGCCTATCGCCACCCATAGCGCCAGCGTCGTGGGAACGGGTGTGCCGATGATCAACTTCTGGATAGAGTCCCAACCAAAGTACAGGCCGACCAGCCCAAGCAGAAACGCCGAACCACCGGCGGCAAGCGGCTCGGCGCGGTCATGGCCGTAAGGATGCGTCTCGTCGGCGGGGCGGCGCGCATAGAACAGCGAGGCCAGCACGAAGACGTTATTGGCGAGGTCAGCCCCCGAATGGCCCGCGTCGGCCAGCAACGCCGCCGAACCGGAGATAACGCCCGCGAACGCCTTCACCACCACCAGCACGAGGTTGACCCCCATGCTGAGCGTTGGCCCCCAGACAGCGGCGGCGAAGCGTTCAGCGGCGGTGCGCTGGGCAGCATGACGCGGCAGACGCAATGGCGCAGGCGACGGCGCAATCAACCCTAGCAGCGCGGCGCCTAGTCTTTGCAGCGGCGTTGGGTGCGGCCGGGTAATCGCACCGACCCCATCCGTTTCAGACGAAGGGAGCGCCGCTTGCCCAACCCGCTCATTCCGGCGCTCCTGCGGATCGGTCTGTGGTAGTGTCATGGCGGCGCCCCTTTCTCGTTCTGCCCTCCTTTCTATGGTATCATGCCGCTATGCTGTGATGGTGGATCACTTGTTGAGCACAGTGACCAGTGTATAGTGGCCGGGCTGCGGCTGGTAGCCTAGCTTGCGGTTGATCGCCAGGATCGGCGCATTAAGCGAATCGTTGTTTGTGGTGACGCGGATCGCGCCATAGCGGCGGGCGCAACGCAATGCCAGCAGCTTGAGCGCCTGCGCCAGCCCGCGCCCGCGATAGGCCCGATCTACGCCTGTCATCATATGGTGCGCCGTCGCCTTCTCCGCGAATATCCCAACTGCCGCCATGCCTACCCAGTCGTTGTTCTGCGCGCTGTCTATCGCGACGATCTGCCCGTCCGCACGGTACCACGACGCGCCGCAGACGAACTTCCGCCACTCCTCGAAGGGCGCGAAGGTTTCATTGTCGCTCCCTGGAGTATCGAGTGAGTAGGCGCGATTGATCGCGTAGAGTTTGCGCTGGGCGTCTTCACTGTCGCCAAAGCCCGCCAGCGAGGCAAAACGTATGCCATCCGCCTCCGCGCGGGCGATGGCGCCAACAAAAGGCGCCTCGTCGAAGGTCATCAGGTCGAGCACAGAGTCGAAGATGTGGCGATTGATGGCAAAGCCACGTCGTTCGGCGAAGCGCAACGCCGCTGGAAGATGATCGGGCGCCTCGGCCTCCAGACGGGTCGCGCCATGTGCGCACATCCAGCGCAATTGCTCGTCGTACAGGCGCGCGCCGATGCCCTGGCGCTGCCAATCAGGCGCGACCGCCAGATCAACGCTAAAGGTTCCCGCGCGCATCCATGGAGCGTGCCGCGCCTCGCTGCAAGCGATGATCGCGTCGGTTGTATCCTTTGTGTCGCAGGCGACGAGACATTGATAGAGATCGCCAACCGGGCGGCGGGCGGCGCTTTCGCGCATGCGGTCGGCGGAGGCCGACTCTGGCCAGGAGGCGTTATACACTGCGACAATGCCATCAGCGTCGTCTTGGATGATCGCCGGGCGTATGCTATACAGGCTATGTGTAGCCATAGAGATGCGTTACTCCTTGTGGTCAGCGTGCTCTTGTGTTTCCTGTGAATGGCATGGAAAGGCCACGGAAACGAGATCACGACATGAGGATAGTTAATGTAGGTTGCTTCCTAAAAAAGGGCACACTATGCCCAGGCAGGAGAGGAAAATACAGGCGTAAGGAATCCATACCGGCCGGTGTAGAGGGAAGTGCTGCCGTCGCGCATAGTGATCTGGCGCGCACGCGCCAGCCAGAAGGAGGAAGAGCGCGCAGCCGAAGCGCCACGCTCGCAAAACGCAGACGAAGGGAAGGCGTGGCGCAGTGATGATACTGGCATCTATCTGCCTCCCTTCGCCCTCAGCAAACTTCTGGCAATCAAAATACATTGTGTACGCCTTGCCAGTTAGCGCAAGTACACTTATATCCGCTGGTCGGCGCCGTTGTCAAGTCGAAAAAACCCCTCTCCTCTTGGGAGAGGGGTGGAAAATGTAGGCGAAGGCGTTACATGCTACCCCAGCGCTTCCGGCACGACTTCTTGCGCTTCGGGAATGGCTTCGGTGTAATCCGCCGCTTGCGTGGCGTCCTTCCCGGAGCGCAGCCCGACGAGCTGGAAGACGGGTGTCAGGATCGTTGCGACAACGAGGTTGAGTACGACCGAGATCACCGCCGAATAGATGCTGTACTTCTGACCGCCAATGGTGAGCGTATAGGTAGAGACGTAACTTGACGCCAGGAACATATACACGCCGCTTGCCATGCCTGCCACCCAGCCAAGCACAAGCGCCCAGCGGTTGAACCAGCGCGTAAACAGCCCCAGGAACACGGCGGGCAGTGTCTGGATGATGATGATGCCGCCGAGCAATTGGAAGTTGATCACGTAGGTTGCGGGTAGGAAGATGATGAACAGCAGCGCGCCCAGCTTCACAACCAATGAAGTAATGCGCGCGACGGTTGTCTCTTCGCGTTCGCTATAGTTGGGTCGGATGTAGGCGCGATAGATGTTGCGCGTGAAGAGGTTGGCTGCCGCGATGGACATGATTGAGGCAGGCACCAGCGCGCCAATCGAGATGGCCGCAAAGGCGAAGCCCGCGAACCACGAGGGGAACTCTTTGGCGATCAGCGCGGGGACGATGCCATTGGAGGCGTAGGCTTTAAGCGGTACCACATGCGCGGCAATCGCCATATAGCCCAGCAGCGCCAGCAATCCAAGCATCAGCGAGTAGATCGGCAGGAGTGCGGCATTGCGCTTCACCACGTCGCGGCTGCTGCTGCTGAGTGTGCCGGTCAGCGAGTGGGGATAGAGGAAGAGCGCCAACGCCGACCCGATAGCCAGCGTGGTGTAGGGCAGGAACTGCGCGGGCGCAAGCGTGAAGTGGAAGGTTTGCGGCTTGCCGGTCTTGAGCGCAGTGGCATGCGAGGCCGCCGCCTTTGCAGCCGCCGCATGGAAGATCGGCCCGAAGCCACCAAGCGAGGCTGGAATCACGATGATCGCGGCGATCAGCACAATGAAGATCATCGTGTCTTTCACCAGCGCGATCATCGCGGGGGCGCGGAGGCCGCTGGTGTAGGTATACGCTGCCAGGATGATGAACGCTATCACGAGCGCAATCTCTGGGTTGATACCCATCTGCGCCACCGAGACGGCGATGCCGAACATTTGCAAGGCGATGTAGGGCATAGTCGCGACAATGCCAGTGAGCGCCACCAGGAAAGCCAACGTCTTGCTATCGTAACGCCCCTCAACAAAATCGGCGGGGGTGACGTACCCATGCTTCTTACACACCGACCAGAAGAGCGGCATGAGGATGAAGATGAGCGGATACACCAGGATGGTGTAGGGGACGGCGTAGAAGCCCTGCGCGCCAACGGCGAAAACAAGGCCGGGGACGGCGATAAAGGTGTAGGCGGTGTAGAGATCGCCACCCAACAAGAACCAGGTGACGACTGTGCCGAAGCGTCTGCCCGCCAGACCCCACTCGTTGAGCTTGCTGAGGTCGCCACGCCGCCAGCGCGCCGCGACAAACCCCAGCACAGTGACCAACAAAAAGAAGAAGATGAAAACGGAAAGCGCAACCAGGTCAACTTTCATCAGCATGCCTTTCTAGCCCTTGGAGGGCTGAGCACGAGGCGTTTCCTCTTGTTCGCGCTGTTGCGCAAGGCTCTGGTGTTTCGCTGTAGCCGTTGGGTATCCGGATCTCCAGCTCACGCGCCTACGAAATACACCACCGCCGTGATGATCGCCGTAATGACGATCCACGAGAGCTGGAACCAGTAAAAGAAGGGGATGCCGATGAACTCCGGCTGTACGGTGTTGTAGAAGGGTGGCCAGAGCATCGCAATGAAGGGAAGGATCAGCAGGATCAGCGCCCATCGGGCGCCTTTTCTTGCCGGGCGTGTCGCCATAACGGTTCTCCTTTCGCTTGGTATCACAACAACGAAAACTCTATGTCAGGCGGTTTGTGACCGCAGACACAGCAACGCCGATGAGCATATGAGAAGGAGAAGAAACGGTAGCTGTCGCTCAACACAACTTGTGTACAATGGTACACAATCGCGGCTCATTTGTCCAGGGGGCGCCGTGGTAGGATATGCGTCTCTTTTCACCTAGTCACCTGGTCACCTAGTCACCGAGGCGCAAGACCACGCTTCTGCCGTTGCTCACCGGCCGTTGCCCGTTGGCGACGGCGCGTCAGTGAGAGCTTCAAGGAGGCGATGCGGTGTTGCGTGGTCGCATGCGTGACGTACATCTGCACGGTCGCCATATCGGTAACATCAGCCACATTGGCCTCGCGCAGGCGCTCCACCAATGCGGCGCCATCGCGTGGGCGGCGCTGTGGATCATGGTTCAGGCACGCCGCGATCACGTCGTCGAGCGCGGGAGGAATCCCCTGGATGCGCTGGCTGGGGCGGGGAGTGGCGCCGTGTTCCTGGCTGGCGAGGGCCGCCATATACTCGGCCAGCGTTCGCTGTGGATAGGGCGTTACGCCGGTCAATGTTTGGTAGAGAATGACGCCAAAGGCATAGACATCCGTCGCGGGCGAGAGTGGCGTATAGGCGATCTGCTCAGGCGCAAGGTAAGGCAATGTCGTGGTGAGGTTGCCGCCGGTCATCGTCAGGCCGGTGTCGCTGAGCAGCCGCGCCAGCCCTGCGTCGGCCACCTTCACGCCCACCTGCCGATCCAGAAAGATATTATTGGGTGTCAGCCCCAGATGTAGCAGATCATGGCTGTGCAGATCGGCAAGCGCCTCCGCCAGCCAGAGCGCCAACTGTGAGGTGATCGTCACCGATAACCGGCTCCGCGCGCGCAGATGTGTCCCCAGTGTGGGTGTTGGCTGCCATGACATGACCACCATCGCATCAGAGCCAATCAGCGCATAATCGCGCACGGGAATACAATGCGGCAGGGGATAGATAGCCAAGGCATAGGCGGCGGCGCGAAACCGCCAGAGGAAGCGCGCGTTAAGTTCGGGCGCGAGGATACGTTTGACGGCCACAGCGTCACCCAGCGCGAGGTCATCTCCACAATAGACGCGCGTTGTTGTTCCCTCTGCTACCACACGGCGCAGCGCATAACGCCCTTCGAGCGGCTCCGTCAGCCAGGCGTCGGCCAGCTTTGCTGTACGCGGGCGTTTTTTCAGCGCCACCTCTGCCTCCATTCACCTGATCTATCGGCGTCCCGCTAGCGCCGCGTTCGATTGATTGGCTGAGACGATGGCGCGCTGGGCGCGTCGTCGTCGCCTGAAGTCGTACCCTGCCTGGATCAGCGCGAGAATCGGGGCTGTCGCCATGACAAACGCCTGCCAGAGCAGCAGAAAACACAACGCCAGCGTCTCCGCCGAGACCCCGCGCCAGAGCAGCGCGCCCACCGTGGCGAGCGCCAGCGCCACCAGTATGCTTTCGACCACCGTGGAACGGAACGCATAGCCCAATGTGACGTAGGAGCCGCTCTTGGGCGTGCGCAAGAAGCGCGCCCGACGGCGATAGAATCCCGCGACGCACGCCCGCGCCACTGGCCAATGTACTGCCAACAGGGCAAACAAAACACCCCAGGCGTCGCGCCAGGAACACCGCAACACGACTCGTGACGACCACAAGACTCGCGCCACACCGATCACCACTCCCAACACCGGTAACAACATTGCTGAGGCCACCAATGGGCGCAGTGTGAAAGGAATGTCAAAGACACGCAGCAAGGCAATCACGTTGAGTAACACCCCCAGCGTGATTTGCAAGAAGGCATGATACCAGTGCGCGCCGTGCATCACATAGTCATATCGCTGCCTGGGCGAGAGCTTTGCGCGCTGCCCAAGCGTCGCCCGCTGTCTGGGATCACCGTTGTGTCTGCCCACTTCCAATAGCAGCCGACCGAGATATGCGCGCGTCAGTTGGATGCTGCCAAACGCCCAGCGGTAGTGCTGTCGCTTGAGGTCGGCCAGCGTCGGGGGCAGCGTTCCCCTGCCATAGACCTTCTCGACATATGCGCCGTGGTAGCCGCGTGCGAGCATCCGCAGGCTGAGCTCGGCGTCCTCGGTGATCAGCCACTCGGCCCAGCCGCCCACGCGCTCCAGCACACGCCGCCTGATCATCCCCATTGTGCCGCAGAAGATCAGCGTGTTGCGTTCGGCCCGCGCGGGCATGCCTATCGAGAAAAAATAGGCTTCGGAAAGCGCATTGGCGTGGTGGTACCAGTCATCATGCGCATAGCTAAACGCCTGGGGTGTCTGCAAAAAGGCAAGCTGAGGATCGATCAGAAAATAGGGAGCGGTCTCGCGCAGCCAGTTGGGCCTGACGACATAATCGGCGTCCACCACAGCGATCAATTCGGCCGCCGGATCGGTCTGGTGTAGTGCGAAGTTGAGCGCGCCCGCTTTATAGCCGGGGTATTGCATCAGATGAAACACCTTGAATCCATGCTGACGGCAGAAGTCCATCACCGGCCGCCAGATCGCTGCGTCGTTGGAGTTGTCGTCTATCAGGATCACTTCGTAATTGGGATAATCGAGCTGGGCCAGCGCGTCGAGGGTCGCCATCACCATCTCAGGCTCTTCGTTGTGTGTGGGCACATGCACCGAGACCCGTGGCCAGACGGCGACGGGCGCCAGCCATGGGCCAAGTCGTCTGCGCCAGACACGCCGACACAACACCTCAAGAAGCTCACTCGTGTAATACAGATCGATCACGGCGGAGGCGACCTCGCCCGCCAGCAGAAACGCCGAGAGCGCGTAGCCCAGCCAGTTCATCGGCGTGGCGAGGGTAAGAATGACTCCATAGACAAAAAAGGTCAGCGCCACCAGCGGCACGGCGCTATACGCTTGTGCGCCGATGGCGGTCCAATCGCGATGCGTCGCCGCGACCAGGCCATCCACAAGCAACGCGCCACCTGCCAGCGCCACAGCGAGGGCAAGCGGCATGCCCAGCCAGTAGACAATGGCGCTGGGTAGACAGATATTCAGAATCACCAGTGGAGCCGCCCAGGCATTCAGCCACTCGCCATTGCGTCCTCGCCAGGCAAGCGCCAGAGTGAGCGCGCGTGTTACTATCAGCGCGGCGCCCCACCAGACGCCTGTCAGGGCCAGATGCAGCAAGAGCGCATTCGTCAGTTCAGGCAGATGATTCATTCAATACGCCCTTTAGTCCAGTGAGGAGTCTTGTTAGTGAGAGTGAGGCGCGTCATGCAAGCCATTTGATGCGCATAAAGCTATTTGACTGCCTGAACCTTCCAACGCCCACGCACATCGTATGTAACCGTGCGGAGTAAGTAGTTTTGCCCATCGAAGATGGGTATTTCTCCAAACGCCTCGATAGGCCAGGGCAGATCGCGATAGCTGAGGATGCGGTTGACGAGATCGAACCAGAGGAGTCCGCCAGGAGCGGGACGGCGCGCCAGCCCATGGGTCGTGGGGGAAGAGATCGTCCAGGCGTCGCGTTCTGGGCGGAGGATAGGCAGCGGAGCCAGCCCGGCGCGCCCGCGCAGAACGGTGCGATCATGTTCGATCAACGCGCCGACGAGGTATTCTGAGGCGCCCTGATAGATGGCGTCGGTCGCGCGGAGCAAGGTTTCGATGGTGGCTGGGTTCGCGCCAAGCGCCGCGATCAGCGCCATGCCCAGCCCAGTGGGAACGGCGAGACTGATGGCGTCTCTGGCGTCGGCCAGGGTGACGCGCGTTAAGACGCCTGCGCCAGTCTGTTCCGCCTCAGCATCCACCATGCGCGCCCGCCCAAACTTCCTGGGAGCCGCTCTGGATAATCAATAGCCCAGCGGCGACAAAGACACCCGATCCGAGAATATACAGCCCCAGCTTCCACGGATTGGCGTAGAAGCGAAGTGGATACTCTTTCGCCATACTGGCTTTCCTCTTTTCCGCATAGGAAGTGTACTTTTCCATATGTGATCCAGTGGTGAAAGTATAGCTCGTTTGCCGACGTGTCGCAAGGGTGAGTGTAGCGTCAGAAGGCATGAGGAGGGTACACCGATGGGCAAGAAGCAGCAACGCTTTCGCGACATATGGGTAAACCAGACGGAGCTTGGCCGTCATTTTGGCATGAGCGCCGTCGCTGTCGGTAAGAAGCTCATCGAGATGGGTTTGCGTACCGA
>JAJPIU010000146.1 GCA_021324535.1 Pseudomonadota bacterium | reverse complement strand
CCAGTCTCGGCGCTCGTTCTTGGTGTTTCCATTGCCTGTGGTTCCTCTCATGAGCCATCCAACATCCGTTGGCAAATGACGCATTCCAGAATACTTTTCACCATGCCGATCATACGTCGCATGCTTACACACAAATACGTAGACTCGCTACCGATCTCTCACGCTGCGATGAAATTGCAAAAAAGGAACATTGACACAGATTGACACAGCCCCGCGAGGGAGCGTAGAGTGTAGCGCAGGAGGTCACGAGCCGCATGGAATAACACCGCATCGCCTGGCAGGCGCCACACCACAACGCAACGAGAAGTCCGCATCCGACTATAGATGCAGATGCCTTCGCGTTTGTGCGCGCCTGCGATGACCTGGCCACGAAGCGAGTTTGTGCTTTGTGGCGTTTACGGGGAAGGCGATGCGGTCGGCATGGAATGCTCTGGCGGCGTCTCGGTGGCCTCTGGTTATTGAATCACCGTTCACAGCGCGCCTTCGCCAGCGCCTCCTCCTCGTCGGTGAGCTAGACCTCACCCCCTTTTCTCCGCCGCACCGCCTGTTCTTCATCATCTGGTACAAGGGGAGACGTGTATGCTGTTGGCAGTCAAGGGGGTACACAAAGTGTATGGCGCGACAACCGTGTTGCGCGACGTGAAAATACTGGTTAATCGTGGCGAGCGGCTGGGCCTGGTGGGCGCGAATGGCGCAGGGAAGTCTACGCTGTTGCGCATCCTGGCGGGCGTCGAGGCGGCCGATGGCGGAGAGCGGAGTGTCGCGTCTTCGGTTGAGATCAGCTATCTGGCGCAGGTTACGCCTCCTTTCATGGGAACCACGGTCGCCGATCTGATCCACGAGGCGGTCGGCCAGCTTCGCCAGATCGAGGCGCGCATGCGTGAATTGGAAGCGCAGATGGCGGACGCTGCCGACACAGACAATAAGGCGCTGACCGATACGCTCGAAGAGTATGGGCGCCTGGCGACACGCTTTCAGGAGCGCGGCGGCTACGAGCTTGACTATCGCATCGAGCAGACATTGGTCGGCTTGGGGCTGGCCTATCTGCCACATACACAAACGGTGGAGAGCCTGTCGGGCGGCGAGAAGGCGCGCGTTGGGCTGGCGGCGATGCTGCTCCGCGCGCCCGACGTTTTGCTGCTGGATGAGCCGACCAACCACCTCGATAACTCCTCGTCGGACTGGCTTGCCAGCTACCTGGCGAGCTATGCTGGCGGCGCTATTGTCGTCTCGCATGATCGCGCGTTTTTGAACGAGGTAGTGACGAGCATCTGCGCGCTCGACGATGAGACACATACCATCAGCGCCTACGCAGGCAAGTACGACGACTACGCCAAAGCGATGCAGGCCGAGCGCGCCCGCTGGGAGGCCGACTACGCCCGCCAGCAGGACGAGATCGCGGCGCTTCGACGACGTATTCGTGTGGAGGCGCGCCAGGTAAGCCACCATCGCGCGCCAACTGACAATGACAAGTTCGCCAATAACTTCTTTGGCGAGCGCGTGCAGGGAACCGTCTCGCGTAATGTGCGCGCGACCGAGCGTCAACTTGAGCGCCTGCTTGCCGAGGCGGTTCCCAAGCCGCCCAAGCCGCTGCGTTTCAACGGGCGCTTCACCACACAGCCGGGCGACTTACTCGAATCGGCGATGGTGGCGCGGCTGGAAGGCGTGACAAAGCGGCTGGGCGGGCGCGTCGTGCTGGCAGATGTCAACCTCTTCATCACACCGCAGTCGCGTATCGTGCTGGTGGGGCCAAATGGCGCGGGCAAGACGACGCTGCTGCGGGTGTTGCTTGGCGAACTGACGCCTGATAGCGGGATAGTGAAGCTGGCAGCGGGCGCGCGCATCGGCTATCTTGCACAGGAGTTGACGCCGCTCGATCCCACTATGACACTGCTGGCGGCCTTTCGCGAGGGCAGAAGCGGGTATGATGATCAGTTTGTCGCAGGGCTGATCGGGCATGGGTTGTTCCGACTGGCCGATGTCTCCAAGCGTGTGGGTCAGCTTAGCCCAGGACAGCGCCGCAAGCTGGAGATCGCCCGACTGATGGCGCTGCGTCCCAATGTGTTGCTGCTTGACGAGCCGACCAACTACATCAGCCTGGATACATTGGAAGCCTTCGAGGGCGCGCTGACAGCCTTTGGCGGGCCGGTGATCACCGTCTCGCACGACCGCTCGTTTATCGCACACTTTGGCGGGCAGGCGCTTACCCTGGCCGACGGGCGCCTCATCGAGAGTGGGTGAGTGTCTTACTCCTCAAAGTAGGGCGTGTCGGGCGGAAGCTCTTTGCGGCGAATGGCGCTATCCATCGCAGCACGCGCCCGCAGGTAAAGCGCGAAGCCGCCACGCGGATCGCGTAGCCCGCTCTCCCAGGCGTTGATCTCTGCGCCAAGCAGCAAAATCAACGCGAGGTAGTAGAGGAAGACGAGCAGCAGGATCACAAAACCGGCCAGGGAGCCATAGGCGTTGGGCCGCAAAATGAACGTGGCATAGAGCGGAAAGAGCGACTCATACGCCAACAGCAGCGCGGCTGCCAGCGCGGCTCCCCGCCAGACTTCCTGAAAACGAAAGCGACGGTTGGGAATGATGTAGTAGATGAGGCCGAAGAACAGAAACGCAATGACAAAGCTGACTGCCGAGCCGATGATCTGTACCACCAGCGGATCGAGCACACTCAGCCTGACAGGCAGGAAGAGTATCGCCATGGTAGTTGGGATGAAGGACGCCAAAAAGAGCAACTGCCCGCTGAACGCAAGCGCCACCGTCATCGAGATCGCTAGGATATTCCGCTGGAAAAATGTGCGCGGGCGCGTGCGGTAGATCACGCAGAAGCAACTTTCCATCGCGATGAACAGCCGTGAACCAATGAGCAGCGCCGCCAACACGCCAATGATCAGGATGATTCCCGCGCTCCGTCGCAGATTCTCGGTGGCCGCCGTCACAGCCGCCGCGCCAATGCCGTTGGGCAGCGCCGCTTCAATGTTGTTCTCAAGGGTATGGATGGCTGTAGGCGAAAGCAGCGGCAGTGTGAAACCGGCTCCCGCAAGTAACAGCAACATCAGGGGAAACAAGGAGAGCAAAAAGTTAAATGCAAGGAGACCGGCAAGGTTGAAAATCCAATCGGCGTTGAGCTTTGCGTAAAATATTCGGCGCTGTTCGTGTGTGCGTAGCGAGCCGCGCGCCTGCGTTCGAGGTTTCACTGGTAGCTGGATACGCCCAGGATGCTGTGGAGACATCGTGCTATCCTCCGTTACCGGCGCCGCTTGTTTGCGTCACAATCAGCACAGCAAGAGGCGCAAGCGCATTGACCGTGAGGTGAGCGTTTTTCTTCTAATGTCTGAAGAATATCGCATGAGGAATGAGTATGTCTAGCAGACACCGAAACGCGCGCCCTGCGGATGAGGCGCAAGGAACACTTTTTGTGCCTGACGACCCACAGACGCCTGATACCCCTGTCGGCTGGTCTGGCCCACTGGCCGCGCTCGATGCCTCCGCAGGCAATGGAATCCCTCCAGCAGTACGCTACCTGCCCGATCCGCCCGTTATGTCTGATGTACAAGGTGAGCGCGCTTCACCTGAGACGGCGGGCACAGCGGATATGAACGACCCCGATCTGCCCTACTGGCTGGCGATCAATCGAGTAAAGGGGATCGGCCCGGCGCGCTTCAAGCTGCTCCATGATGCGTTTGGCAGCGCGCAGGAGGTCTGGCAGGCGACTCCCGCCGATTGGCAAGAGGCCGGACTTGACGCACGCACGACAGCAGCATTCGAGCAGCAACGCAGCCGCATCACGCCAGCCGCCGAACTGGAGCGATTGGTGAAGCTGCGGGTGCATGTGGTGCGGACGCTCGATGACGGCTATCCGCGCCTGCTACGCGAGATCGCTGCGCCTCCACCGTTGCTCTATCTGCGAGGCGCGCTCAAGCCGGAGGACGAGTGGGCCATCGCCATTGTGGGCACGCGGAGGGTCAGCGCCTATGGCAGGCAGGTAACGGAGCGGCTGGCGAGCGAGCTGGTAGGCCAGCGCATCACCATCGTCAGCGGGTTGGCGCGCGGGGTAGATAGTTGCGCGCATGCGGCGGCGCTCAAAGCTGGTGGACGCACCATCGCCGTGCTTGGCTGCGGGCCTGATCTCGTCTATCCCCCGGAGAACGCGCGATTGGCGATGCGCATCGTCGAGGAGGCAGGCGGCGCGATCATCACGGAGTATGCGCCAGGAACGCAGCCCGACGCTGGCAACTTTCCCGCGCGCAACCGCATCATCAGCGGGCTGTCGCTGGCGACACTCATCACAGAAGCGCCTGAGACGAGCGGAGCGCTCATCACTGCGCGCTTTGCGGGAGAACAAGGGCGTGATGTACTGGCGGTTCCCGGCCCCATCACCAGCCAGGGCAGCGGCGGCGCGAACCGGCTGATTCAGGATGGAGCGAAGCTGGTGATGGAGGTCAACGACATATTGGCCGAACTCAACTTGCATCTCGTACCCCAGCAGATGGAGCTACGTGAGGAGATGCCGGACGATCCGGTGGAGGCGCAGTTGCTCGGCCTGTTGCGCGCGGCTAGCGAACCCCGGCACATAGACGACCTCTGCCGCACGACGGGCCTGCCAACAGCACAGGTCTCAGGCGCGCTAGTGATGATGGAACTCAAAGGGCTGGCCCGGCTCGTCGGCCCAATGACGTATGCGCCGTAGAGTTTGGTTTCCAAAATGCCGTTGAGTGAATGGAGATCATAATGTCTACCAAATTATCCATGATACAAACCTTCTGTCAGTACACCTCTTGGGCGAATGAGCGTCTATTTGAGACAGCTACTCATCTGTCGCCTGAGCAACTTGGCGCTGCGCAAGGTGAGATGGGGGAGTCTGTTTATGCGCTCCTCACGCATCTATTGGTTGTGCAAGTGAACTGGCTACAACGTCTTGGAGCAGAGATTCAGGCTATCTCGTTCACTCCCTCGCAAGAACCTGACATCTCCATACTTATCAAAGGCTGGCATGAGCTTGATCGTGCAACGCAATCCTATCTTGCAACACTGGCTGAGAGCGATCTCGACGCGCCTAAACGCTATGTGAATGATCGTGGCGAGGTGAATGTCTATGCACGCTGGCAGATTCTCTTTCACCTGGTGAATCATGCGGCTCAACACCGCAGCGAGGTGGCGCTCCTGCTGACTCGTTATGGATTTTCGCCAGGATGGTTCGATTTCCCTTATTATCTGGATGAGCGCGATGGCACAACAATCCATGACGAAACCAATTCTTGAGGGCATACTCACCTACGCATGCGTGCGCCAAGTCGCCCAATGATAACAAGCAGCAATCCGGCGATCACCAGCAGGATCGCTATGGTCGGCAGAGACAATGGTGAACTGCTGGGCGCGTTGTTTGCCGAACCGGCCTGTGGAATGTGTGTAGGCGCAGTGGTGACAGCGGCAGTTGGCGTGCTGGCATGGTCGTTTACGTTTGGGGTGGTGGGCGTTTTGCCGGTGGTCACTGGCGTTGTATGCGCAGATTGTAGCGTCCCATTTGGACGCGCCTGTGTTGTAGTTGAGCCAGCGGTAGTGGCGTTATGGGAGTTTGGAGCATAGGTTGCGCTACCTGCTGACGACGAGTGCGATACTACACCACCGGACATCAGCAGCCCCAGGAAGAGGGCGATCCCCAACACGGCGGCTAACCCGCCCGACCAGGTAACAACGCGCGACCAGAGCGGCGCGGCTCCTCGTGCGCCACGCCCAGGCGCCTGACGCACACTTCTAGTAGGCGGCGCCATGTTGTCATCGTCTTCGGGCAGCAGGAACGAGCGCGGCGGGGTGGGTTGTGGCAACGCACGAAGCAAGCTACGCATGGCGCGCAGTTCGCGCAGCGCCTGCGCCAGCCCGGCGTCGGAGCGCAGGCGGCGTTCCAACGATGCGCGTTCGGGGGCGCCGAGGGCGTTGTCGAGGTAGGCGGAGAGCTGCTCTTCATCCTCTGCGGAAAGGCGGGCAGGCGGGCGTGAGCCAGCGTCGCCCTTTGACGCGCGCTTGCCAGCTTCGTTATATTCGTGTTCTCTGCCCCGCTTATCCGGCATGCTCGTCTCTCGCCATCTCATTCACATTACACTGATCATTGCTCGTGCTTATTTACGCTTATTGTACCCGCCTGCGCTATTTTGGACGCTTCCCCCGCTTCTCATCACGACGCTCCGCATACGGGAAAAGTTCCCTATCGCGCAAGAGGATCGCGCGCAACTGACCACGCGCGCGCGCCAGACGCGACTTCACCGTGCCAAGCGGCACATCCATCACGCGGGCGATCTCCTCATAGGTCAGCCCCTGCACATCGCTCAGGATGATCGCCAGCCGTTGCTCCGCGCCAAGCCTCAGCAGCGCCGCCTGAATCGCCCCGATCATCTCCACACGAAGGGCCAGCTGCTCCGGGTCATAGGTCGGATCGGTCAACGCCACTGTCAGCGCCTCGCCGCCTGCCCCCGCGATGTCGCCCGCGCCGGTGACACTTCCCTCTGGCGCGCCTTCGAGCAGCGCATCGAGCGAGGCGGTAGGATGTCGCTTTTGAGCGCGGAAGTGGTCGAAGCAGCCGTTGCTGACGATGCGCAGGAGCCATGCGCGAAACGAGAGGCCATGAAACGAGCCAATCGCCCTATAGGCCGAAAGAAACGCGCTCTGAGTGACATCGGCGGCCACATCGGGCGAGCCGACCATCCGCAACGCCAGCGCATAGGCCGTCGCCTGGTAGCGTTCGACAAGCTGATTGAAGGCGCGACGGTCGCCCTGCTGGCTGCGCGCGATCAGCGATTGCTCCTGGCACTCCGATTGCTCGTCGCGGTCTGGCGGGCCTGACTCGTGTGGCATGCGTCCTGTCCTCCTGCGTAGCTTCCATTGTGCGCCCGTCGCCAGTGTAGCGCAGATCGAGTGGTTCTCACAAGTCTTTTCGCCCAAACACCCCCAAACGTGACCTGCATGGGATGAAGGGGTCGGCTAGGCGAAGCCCTCTTGCGGATGCTATGGTGTTAGCACAGGGTATGTGGAGCGCAGGCAGGCGTGTTCCAATACTCACGATCTCTGTCTGCCCTCATCTCAACGCCATCAATAGTAAGGAGCGCCCTATGGCCGAAACACCATCGCTGGCTCGCCAGCTCGAAGAAGACCTCTGGATACTGGATACCCTCTTCCAAGATGAGCCGGGCGTCATCGCCAGCTATCTGCTCACCGGCCCCAACGGCCTGGCGCTGGTGGATGTTGGCTCTGGCGCGACCATCGAGACGCTGCTCAATGCGATTCGCACCAGTGGACACGATCCCGCCGAGGTAAAACACCTGCTGATCACGCATGTGCATATGGATCATGCGGGCGCTGCGGGCGCGCTGCTTGCGCACATGCCCCAGGCGACCGTCTACGTCCATCGCATCGGCGCGCCCCATTTGATCGATCCCTCCAAGCTCGTCAAGAGCGCAGCGCGCATCTATGGCGATCAGATGGAGCGGCTCTGGGGCCATATGGAGCCGGTTCCAGAAGACCGGTTGATCATCCTCGACGACACCAGCGAAGTAACCGTAGGCGAGCGCACATTTGCCGTGCTCTACACGCCCGGCCACGCGATACACCATGTCGCCTACTACGACCGCCGCCATGCCGCAGTCTTTACCGGCGACGTGGCTGGCGTGCGGCTGGAAGGCGTAGACTACGTGCGCCCGCCGACGCCCCCGCCCGATCTCGACCTAGAACAGTGGTCGGCCAGCATCGAGCGCCTTAAAGCATTGCGCGCTCGCTCGTTCTATCTTCCCCATTTCGGCCCTGTCTATAACACACAGGATCACCTGACACAGTTGCGCGACCGGCTCTACGCCTGGGGCGATCTGATGATTGCCGGGATGCGCGAGGAGAAAGACGATCATGCGCTGGCGGCCATGCTGGCCGAGGCGTCTGACCCACAGGTAGCGCAGATGGTGGTGGATCGTTCGCCTGAGGCCATCGCTACCGCAGTGCTGCGCTATGAGATTGCCACGAATTATCTCATGAGCGCGCAGGGCTATATGCGCTACTACACCAAGCTGCATCCCGAGGCGCTGGCGTAGTGGCGTAGGAATCAGCAGCGATCGCGCCCCGACACAGAAGATGCGAACGAGTATACAAACATACAATCATTTTCGCTCGCTGTCAGGGAGCTACGATCATGGTCACGAACACGAAACGGCAGAAATCGGCGCAGCGCCATGTCAACCATACAACGCCAACCGGGCGGAAAGAAGGCCAGCCTGAGCAGGCAGCGGTGTCCAAAGCGAAATCGCAGCCAAAGTCCCCGGAATATTCTCGCGTGCAGGCGTTGCTGGCGGGATTGATCATCTGGATGACACGCGAGTGACACGTGGCGCGCCGCCCCAAAAAGCCGAAGAGACGGCAACCGGCGACGGCAGGATGGAGAAATAGACCTAACCCCCTGCCCTCTTCCCGTGTGGGGAAGGGGAATGAAGGACGAAAGCGAACGCCGCTATGATAGCTTATGTGGATTGCTTCTCTGGGATCAGCGGCGATATGCTGCTGGGCGCGCTGCTGGACGCTGGCCTCTCGCTGGATGCGTTACGCTCCGGGCTGGCGACGCTGCCCCTCACCGGTTATACGCTCAGCGCCGAGCGCGTCACCGATCATGGGATCAGTGGGACACGCGCCAGGGTCATCCTCGATGAAGGCGAAGCGTCCGATCATCAGCATCGCCGCCTGCAAGACATCGCCGAGTTGCTCGCCCAGGGATTGGCGCCACACGTTCACGAGCGCACGATGGCGATCTTCAGGCGACTCGCGGAAGCAGAAGGCGCCGTGCATGGCGTCGCCCCAGAGGAAGTCACATTCCATGAGGTGGGCGCGGTAGACTCTATTGTAGACATCGCTGGCGTAGTGTTGGGGCTTGACCTGCTGGGTATCACTGACCTTTACTGCTCACCTCTGCCGCTCACCTCAGGGCGCGTGCGGTCGGCGCATGGCGAACTGCCTGTCCCCGCGCCTGCCACAGTTGAAGTATTGAAGGGAACCGGCGCCATCTGGCACGGCGTGGACGCCGAGGGAGAACTTGTCACGCCGACGGGCGCGGCGGTGGTGGCGACGCTGGCCCGCTTCGAGCGCCCGACGATGCGTGTGCGCCAGGTGGGCTACGGCTTCGGCAGCCGCACCCTGCCGTGGGCAAACTGTCTGCGTCTCGCGCTTGGCGAGGCCGTGGCGCAAACGGCGATGGAGACGCTGACCGACTGGGCGACAGATGAACAGGCGTCGCAAACAGCGCAGGCGGATCAGGGGATGGGGCTTGAACACGACGAGATCGTGGTGATCGAGAGCAACATAGACACGATGACAGGCGAGGCGCTCGGTTGGCTGATGGAGCGGCTGTTTCAGGTCGGCGCGCTGGATGTGAGCTATACCCCGTTACAGATGAAGAAAGGCCGCCCGGCAACGCTGCTGACGGCGCTCGCTCGACCCGACGACACTATACGGCTGGCGGCGCTGATCGTGCGCGAAAGTACAACGCTTGGTGTACGCATGCGCCGGGTGGATCGCCTGAAGGCAGGGCGGCGCATCGAGGAGATCGAGACGCCGTTGGGCCGGGCGCGCGTCAAGCTGAAACTGATCGGCGGGGTGGTCGTCTCAGCCGCGCCGGAATACGAAGATTGCCGCGCGATTGCCACACGCCTGCAATTGCCGCTGACGACGGTAATGGAGCGGGTAACGCAGGCAGCGCGCACGCAATTTGGGCTGGATGAGTCTGTGGATTAAACATTCTTAACTGTTGTGGCTAGACCCTCTTGCCCTCGTTCCAGGACTTTGCAAGTGTGTGATATATCATAGCAACAAGAGAAAGCGGAGAGGAGCGTGCGCGATGTCGTTTATCCTGTTGACGTTACGCCGCCTGCTGCGCAACGCTGGCCTGTTGGCGTTGCTGGGCCTGGGCCTGCTGATGGCCGATACGCTAATCGGCGTCGTCCCGCTGTATAGCACGCTGATCACCGACGCCAAGATTCAAGCGGCGATCAGCACAAGCCAGGCGAGGGCGCGCAACATCGAGACACTCCTCACCAGCAGCCCGATCTCTGCCGCCACCAGCCAGTTCGCCCGCCCCCGCGTGGAACGATTGATCCAACACTATCTTGGCCCGGTCACCACCGACCAGTCTGCCTATTATCTGACGACGCCGGAACTCTTGTTAACCCAAATCGGTGATGGCTTCGTCGGAGGAGAGAACATAGACAATTTCTATCCAGGCACGCCCGAAGCCTTTGACTACGGAAATGATTCAACCAGCGCGGCGCCTCATATGCGTCTTCTTGCCGGACGCTTCCCGCATGATACGGCGCCCGGACAATTGCCTGAAATCCTGATCACCCAGGAGATGTCCAAAGAGACGAATCTCGGTCTGGGCCAGACGCTCACGTTCGGCCCTCTCTGGAAAGAAGCGTTTCAATATGGGGCGCCAGTTCCAGACGGGCCGCGCTTTCGCTTTCGCGTCGTCGGCATGTGGGAGCCGCGTGACGCCAACGACCCCTACTGGAACGGACTCAACTTCAGTGTCCAAGATTCCTTACCTGGCGATCAGTTATCGTTCCCCATCTTGATGACCACCCAGACGTTGCTCAACGGCTTCAGCGCCTTCCCCAACCTCACGTTGTTCCAGCATTGGGTCTCCTACTTACAGTCCAGCCGCGTCTCTATCGCCAGCCTCAACGCTGACCATGCCGCCATCACCCGGTTGCGCAACGCGCTCGATAGCTCGGTAGTGGGCCAACACGACATCGGATTGGCCGATGTCAATACTGAACTTGATCACATCATCACGAACATCCAGGGTCAGCAGAACCTCCTTGCGCTGCCGCTGTACGTCATGGTGGCGCAGATCGTTGGGCTGGCGCTGCTCTATGTCGCTGCGCTGGCCATGCTGCTCATCGAGCAGCATGCGGAAGAGATTGCCATCTTGCGCAGCCGGGGCGCCAGCCATCTGCAACTGCTCGCCCTTTTTTCACCTCAGGGCATCACGTTGAGCCTGCTCATGGCAGTGGTCAGCCCGCTGACTGCTGCGGCGGCCAGCCTGGCGCTCGTGCGCGCCATCATTCCTGCTTCGACCTTGGCCAGCCTGAGTGACAACGCGCTCTACTTCGCCCAGCAGGTCACAGTACAGAGCGTCCTGGCGCCAACCTTAGCAGGCGCGCTGGTAGGCGCCCTCGTCGTGTGCCTGGCGACCTGGCAAGCCACCCGAAGCGACATCCTGGCCTACCGCCGCCATCAGGGACGAGTGACATACGCGCCGTTCTGGCGGCGCTATTACCTCGATCTCGGATTGGCCGTCCTATGCGGCGTAGGCTATCTTGAGCTGAGCCAGTTTGGCAGCGCCACCCTCCGCCTGGAATTAGGCGAAAGCGCCGATCTGCTTTTGCTCCTGGCGCCATCGCTTCTCTTGCTGGCAGGCGCGCTGCTCGTATTGCGCCTCGTGCCGCTCGTCACGCGGCTGGGCGAACAGCTTGCGGCGCGTGGACGTGGGCTGACGCCACTGCTGGCGCTTACCCAGGTGAAACGCGCCCCCCGTCAGGCCAGCCGAAGTATCCTGCTGCTCACCGTCTCGGTCGGCTTTGTCCTCTTCGCCCTCACCTTCAGCGCCTCTCTGCGCGTGAATACTCAGGATCGCATTGCCTATCAGGTGGGGGCAGACGTGCGCGTGACCGAGATTTCAGCGGCCGTCAACGGCGGCGGTTCCACCATTCAGGGGTTGATGGCCCGCTTGCCAGGCGCCCAGGCCGTCACCCAGGTCTACCGCTCACAGGCAGAGACCGCGCCTGACCAGAGTACCCTCAATGGCCCGACGCTCCAACTGCTGGCGATTGACCCGGCCACCTTCGCCTCGGTGGTTGGCCCGACGTCCTGGCGATCTGACTATGCCAACCAATCGCTGAACAGCCTGATGCAGAGTATGCGCTCGCATGCCCTGGCAAGCAGGGGAGCAGGCAGCGGTTCGATAGGATCATCAGCGCGTCTGTGGGCGCTGGTCAGCCAGAGCTTCGCTGCTTCCTCGCATCTGCGGGTGGGCAGCGCCTTCACCATGCAGGTGGAAGAGCAGGCGACGAACGTAGACTGCCGGGTAGGAGCCATTATCGCGGCCTTCCCCACACTCTACCCGCAGGAAGACCCGGCGGGGTTTGTGGTGGTGGCGCTTCCCGATCTCATCAGCGTCACCTCATCCAACGCGACCGGCCCCAACGAGTTCTGGCTACGCGACACCGCCGCTCAGGACGCCACGCTACGCCAACGCCTGGCGCAACAGAACGGCGCGCTGGGTGTGCAATCCGTCCTCAGTCGGCGGCAAGAACTGGCGACGGCGCTGGCCGATCCCCTCACGGCAGGGCTGGAAGGCTTGCTGCTGTTAGGGGCAGGTATGGCGGCGGCGTTGGCCATCCTGGGAGCCGCAGCGCAAACCTTGCTGGCGGCGCGCCAGCGGGCCACGCAGTTTGCTGTCCTGCGCACACTGGGGCTACGCATTCGTGACCTCACCCGTATCCTGCAAGGAGAATACAGCATCGTCTATCTGTTTGGCTTGCTGGGCGGCGCATTAGTGGGCGCGCTGCTGACACTGGCAACCGCGCCTTACCTGCAATTCAGCGATCCCACGCTCGATCCGGCGCAGGTAGGCGTTCCAGCATTGCGCGTGACCATCAACTGGGCGCCCCCGGCGATGTTCTTTCTGGCGCTGCTGCTGGCGGCAGGAGTGACGCTGTGGCTGGCCGGGCGGCTCACGAGTAGGCATGGGCTGGGACAGGCGCTACGCATCAGCGAAGATTGAGTGAGCAGGTGTACACCTATCCCAATGACCAGTGATCCTGGCTTGCATAATTCCCTCCTGAAAGCATAGAATGCTCTAAGAGCAAAAAAGCATGCCACAATCCATACCGTGAAATGGCCACTGCTCATCACATTCTGGGCTTGCCGCAACGGCGCAGTGAGCCAGACATCCCCCTGGTCAACCAACCATCGCGAGTTAGCAAGTTAGCAACGCTAGCGCAACCAATCAAGGAGCCTTTGAGTCGCATGTCAACCACCAACAAACCCGCCACCATCGGGCAACTTCGCGAGAGCGGCTACCGCACCCGCACCATCAAAGAGGAGATGCGCCAGAATCTGATCCGCAAGATGCGCGCGGGCGAGGAGATCTTCCCCGGCATCGTCGGCTACGACGAGACCGTACTTCCTCTTGTCGAAAACGCCATCCTCTCTGGGCAAGACATTGTACTGCTGGGCGAACGCGGCCAAGCCAAGACACGCATCGCCCGTAGCCTGGTCAACCTGCTGGATGAGGAGACGCCTGTGATCGCGGGTTGCGAGATCAACGATGACCCCTTTACTCCTCTCTGCAAGGCATGCCATCTGCGTATCGCCGAGGAGGGCGACGAGACACCGATCCACTGGATTCCGCGCGACCAACGCTATGGCGAGAAGCTGGCGACGCCCGACATTACCATCGCTGACCTCGTGGGCGAGGTTGACCCCATCAAGGTGGCCGAGGGACGCTACCTCTCGGACGAGCTAACCATCCACTACGGGATCATCCCACGCACAAACCGGGGCATCTTCTGCATCAACGAACTGCCCGACCTTGCCGAGCGCATCCAGGTAGGTCTGCTCAACATCATGGAAGAGCGCGACGTACAGATTCGCGGCTACAAGGTGCGCCTGCCGCTCGATGTGTTCGTGGTGGCAAGCGCCAACCCGGAGGACTACACCAATCGCGGGCGCATCATCACGCCGCTGAAAGACCGCCTCGGCTCAGAGATTCGCACACACTACCCGCGCACCATCGAGCATGAGATCGCCATTATGGAGGCGGAAAGCACACCGTTCGCCGCAGAGGGCATCGAGACATCATATCCACAGTTCATGCGCGAGATCATCGCTGAGATCACGCATCAGGCGCGGCGTAGTTCCGACATCAGCCAGAAGTCGGGCGTGAGCGTGCGTGTCTCGATCACCAACTACGAGAACGTGATGAGCAACGCCGTCCGCCGAGCGATTCGCCTGAAAGAGCGGCAGGCTGTGCCACGGATCAGCGACCTCGATGCGATTGTCGCTTCCACCGCCGGAAAGATCGAACTCGATACGGTGGGCGAGGTGCGCGAAGAGAAGATCGTCGAGAAGCTGATCCAGCGGGCGGTGATGAAGGTCTTCCGCGACTACTTCGAGGTGGCCGAGTTCGAGCAGCTTGTGGCCGGCTTCGAGAAGGGGCTGACGGTGCAGGTGTCGGACAACCTGCCTGCGATGGAATACGTCAACCAGTTGGCGCGCGTGGGCGGTCTGCGGGTGGCGGTCTCGAAGTTGAACGGACACGGCAGTCCGGCGACAATCGCTTCGGCGGTGGAGTTCATCCTCGAAGGGCTGCACCTGAACAAGCGCCTGAACAAAGACGAGGTGGCGGGACAGGCGCGCTATCGCCGGGGATAATCGCCCCGGCGCGTCTGTTATGACCAGGGAATAAGTGGTCATCCCCAAGCACAAAGAAAGCTCAGTCCGCGCAGGCGGACTTTGTGGAGCCGCGCAGGCGGCTCCCCTAGGCGCGGTTTTAACCGCCAGCCAAGAAACAGGAGCGCGCGATGTTCGAACGCTTTCGCACCAATAAGCCGTTTCGCTACTCCCGCTGGGATGGCTCGCAACGGCTCGACGACCTGGACGCCGAGCAGATTCTCGATGCCCTGTCGGATGATTATCTCAAATATGGCGATCTGCGCCGCGCGCTTGAACGCATGATGCAAAACGGCTTTCAGGGGCGCGACGGCATGCGCCGGATGGGCATGCAAGACCTGCTCGATCGGCTGCGGCAGCGGCGACAGGCGCAGACACAACGCTACAATATGTCGGGCGTGATGGATGACATCAAGCAAAAGCTGGAACATATCCAGCAGTTGGAGCGTGAGGGCATCCAGCGCCGCCTCAATGATCCCCTGGGCCAGCAAAATCACCAGAACCAGGCAAGCCAACAAGGTCAGCAAAATCAAAATCAATCTGGTCAGCAAGGGCAAAACTCGCCATCCGGCCAACAGCAACAGGGCGCTCAGGGGCAACAAGGGCAGAGTGGCCAGCAAGGGATGCAGGGCCAGCAGGGCCAAAGTGGGCAATCTGGGCAATCTGGGCAGGCTGGGCAATCTGAACAACAGGGCGGTGTTCCCGAAGGGGTTGACCCTGAGACGCTCAAGCGCATGATGGAAAACATCGCCAATAGCAAGCTGCAATTCCTCGATCAGTTGCCACCCGATCCCGCCGGACAGGTGCGCGCCTTCTCCGAGTACGACTTCATGGACGACCAGGCGCGGCAAGAGTTCCAGGATTTGCTGCAATCGCTGCAACAGCAGGTGATGCAGAACTACTTCCAGGGGATGCAACAGGCGCTGCAAAGCATGACGCCCGAAGACCTGGCGCGCATGCGCGAGATGATACGCACACTCAACCAGATGTTACGCGAGCGCGCCGAAGGCGGTGAGCCGGATTTCGACAGCTTCATGCAGCAGTACGGCGACTACTTCGGGCCGGGGATCAACAATCTTGACGACCTGGTTGATCGGCTGCAACGCCAACAGGCGCAGATGCAGGCGGTGATGGACAGCATGAACGCCGAGCAGCGCGCCCAACTGCGCGACATGATCGATCAACTGATCGGCGATGATCGGCTGCGCGTTGACCTGGCCGAACTGGCGATGAACCTGGAGATGGCTGCGCCTAACGGCCGCCGCACGAAATATCGCCTGACCGGCGATGAGCCGCTCTCGCTGGCCGAGGCCAAGGCGCTGATGGGTGTCTTGCAGGAAATGGACGAGCTGGAGCAGCAGATGCGCGAGGCCCGCCGCTTCGGCGACATCGAAGCCGTGGACGCCGAGAAGCTGCGTGAGTTGGTGGGCGACGAGGAGGCGCAGGCGCTCGAACAGTTGCAGGCATTGATGCGCCAGCTCGAAGAAGAGGGACTGGTCAAACGTCAGGGTGACCGCTACGAGCTGACGGCACGTGGCATCCGACGCATCGGTCAGAAGGCGCTGGAAGACGTTTTCTCCAAGCTCCAGCGCGACGCCTTTGGGCGGCATCGCCTGCCTGAGCGCGGCTTCGGCGGTGAGCGCGACGAAGAGACCAAGCCCTACATCTTTGGCGACTCGTTCCACCTCAATCTTGAACGCACCATCATGAACGGCGTCAATCGCAGCGGTAGCGGCACGCCGATCCGGCTGGAAGCCGACGATTTCGAGGTCTATCGCACGGAGCAGGTGACGCGCACTTCTACCGTGTTGATGCTGGATATGAGCTATAGCATGCTGCAAAACCAGCTCTGGGGGCCAGCGAAAAAGGTCGCCATCGCTCTGGAAAGCCTGATTCGCGGCCAGTTCCCGCGCGACCAGCTCTACATCGTTGGCTTCGCGAACCAGGCGCGCGAGTACAAGCCGGAGGAGTTGATTGAGATCAGCGAGTGGGATCACATCCAGGGGACGAATATGGTGATGGGGCTGACGCTAGCCCGCCAACTGCTCGCGCGGTCGCGCGGGGTCAACAAGCAGATCATCATGATCACTGACGGTGGCCCCACAATGTACCACACCGGGCGCTACTGGGATTTCGGCTGGCCGCCGCCCGATGAGGCGCTGCTGCAAACGCTGCGTGAGGTGAGGCGGTGCGCGCGCGAGGGCATCACCATCAACGTCTTCATGCTGTGGGATGATCCATACCTCAAGCGGTTCGTCAACCAGATGGCGACGATCAACAAGGGCCGCGCGTTCTACACCAACCCCGAAGACCTCGCCGAGTACGTCATGCTTGACTACCTCTCGAACCGGCACAAGCATGTGAGCTGACCCCCAACCCCTCCTCCTTAGCAGGGAGAGGGGCTATCTGTGGCAATGGAGATTGCTGGGAGTGAGAATGGCCACATGCCGGGCGCAAGGTACGCAGATCGAGTAGCGCCGCGCTCCTGGGCGGCGAGTAACCTGCGCATCAGCCGTCGCTTGCCAACACGCGAATTCCCATGAAATGGATAGCAGCCCTCAGTGAGCGAGACTATGACAGATGATCTCAGCGATCTTGAGCCACTGACAGCAGGAGCCGCCGCGCTGGGCATCCCGCTTCGGAAGGAACACCTGGCGAGGTTTGCGCGCTATCGCGCCATGTTGCTCGACTGGAATACACGGATGAATCTCACGGCGATCACCGATCCCGCCGAGATCGTCATGCGCCATTTTCTGGATTCGCTCACCTGCGCGCTGGCCTTGCCCGCCGACGAACGGGCCGACCGTTCCCGCCTGCGCACGCTGCTGGATGTCGGCAGCGGGGCGGGCTTCCCCGGCTTGGCCCTGGCGATTGCCTTTCCGCGCTGGCGGGTAACGCTGCTTGAGGCGACCGCCAAGAAAGTGCGCTTCCTCGAAGCGGTGATCACCGAACTTGGGCTAACGCATGCGCGGGCGCTGGCCGGGCGCGCCGAGGAGGTGGCGCGCCAACATGAGCAGCGTGGCCACTATGCGCTGGTAGCGGCGCGGGCGCTGGCTGCGTGGCCCACCCTGCTCGAATACTGCGCGCCGTTCGCTCGCAAAGATGGCCTGATCATCGCGCCGAAGAAGGGCGATCTGACTGAGGAGATGGCCGCTGGCGAACGGGCGGCGAAGCTGCTTGGCGCGCATGTCCTCCTACCCATCGCCATCCCAACCGCTCCAGAACTTGACGCGCTGAACGACGGGCGCGTGTTGCTCGTCGCCCGGCAAGAACGCCCCTGTCCACCAGCGTATCCGCGTGGGGGCGGCGCACCAGTGAAGTCGCCGCTAGGCGCATAAATGTATTAACGTGCCTATTGGATAAGGCTCCCCTCCTGGTATGAGCGGGCAACGAAATACCTGCCGATCAGCAGCAGCAAGAGGTAGCCCTATGAGATGCGTCTACGCGAAGTCTTTGGCTCGGTGGACGAGTGCTGGCAGCAGGGCGCCGCAGGGGGACTGGCATCTGCGCACGAGTGGACAGCAGGGCAGACTGCAGACGGCCCAACGGAGCATGAGCGCGGCGCGGCGGCTGGTAATCTGGTGTCATTGGTCGCAGGCGGCGCAAGCGGCGCAGGCTCACCCCTTCAAGGCGGACTCTACGGACTCTACGGACTCTACCGAGTCTGTCCTCGGCGGTCTGTCTTCCTGCCCGCATGGCCCAGCGCCAGGGCGTTGCGAGCGTCGCCAGACGCGGCCGTGCTGCGGTTGGCTGGTGCTATGAGTGCTATGAGTGCTATGGGTGCTATGGGTTCAAACTCCATGGGGTGGTCAAGGCTTGGGGCAAGCTCTTGGCCGGGGCACTCTCGGCTGGTGAAGAGGCGCTCAAATTGTGAACCTCGTCACAGTTTTGCGCCAAACGCTGGACAGCCCTTGTTGCGTAAGGTATACTTGGCAGTATCGTTTCGTTGATCGCTTCATGTCTGTTTCATCTTCGTTCTGTCGGCTGAGATGGAGCGAGTTTTTCGTTCATTGGCATGCCTCAGCGGCCTCCCGGCGCAGGCAGCATTGATGGTTTCTTTGGGCTGATGCTGTTTTTATCGCCCCCTGCTTTCACCCGATCCACAGCAGTTTTTCCACACGTTCGTTGGTTCTGTCAGGAAAGGGAAATCGCTGTGCAACCAGGAATTGTTGTCTGTCCAAATTGCAAACAGGCGCAGCCACGCGGCGGACGTTATTGTGTGGCATGTGGTGAGCCAATTGATCCGGCGCTCGTCTCCGAGCTTCAGCGGCTCTACACGACGATTGCCGACCTCGATGAGCGTATCCGGCGCGACCCAACAAGAACGGCGCTCATCGAGCTGCGCGATGAGTATCGCGAAAAGTATCTTCAATTACGCGACGCCAAATCCGCCGCAGCGGCATTCACGCCCACACAACCACGGCCCAGGATAGCCCATACTGCCCCTGCGCCCTCAGATACGCAGACGAACCTGACGGCTCCTCCCCAGGCCCAGCAATCGCCGATAGCCACTCCTTCAATGCTCCCTTTGCCTGTGCCGCTCGTCTCGCCAGCGCCTCCACAGGTCGCGCAGGAGGAGCGTGGTGTGCAACCAGCGCCTCCTACAACGCCATTCACAGCAACTCCTCAGCCAGCCGCACCGCCTCCCCCTGTGGCCCAGCCAACGCTACCAGCGCCAGCTCCCAATCGTACTCCGGTTGCGCCGCCATTGCCGCGCCTTGACACCATTCCTCCCACGGCGATCCAGCCACACCCACCAATGACGCCGCTTGGGCCGATCACACCCCAGAACCCCATAAGACAACCCAGCGCAGCCTTCAACTGGCAGTCGTTTCTGATCAGCGCAGGGCCAACGATCATGGCGTCACTGGGTGGCCTCTTGCTGCTCATCGCCACGGCCTTGTTCGAGATACAAAGCGGCGATCCGCGTATCAAGTTCGCGGTTGTGCTCATCGCCTATATCATCTTTGGCGCCCTGACGTTCTACCTGCGGCGCTTGCCGCATCTGCAAACCATTAGCGGCGTCTACCTGGTCGTCTTTGCGTTGATGTCTCCACTGCTCGGCCTTGCCGCCTACCTGCTCATCCTTGGCGGACTGATCTCAGCGATTGGCATGGTGTGTATCACGGCGGCCTACTCGGCCTGTATCTATCTTTTCCTGGCCTGGCGCACCAACTTCCTGACGTTCGGCTACCTGGGTTGGGTGGCGACGATCATTGCCGCGCTCATGATCGTCCCCTGGGCGCCGCTACCACTCTATTGGCTGCTACTCGATCTTCCTCTGCTCGGCCTACTCCTGCACGCATCGCGCTATCTGCGCGGGGAGCAGCGCCGGGTTCTGACGCTACCAGCGATGCAGCTCAATGCAGTGATCACAGCAGCCTCAGGGCTGGGTATTCCGCTGCTTGGGCTATTCTCCCTGGATACTGTAGCAGGAAGCAAAGATTTGGCGACACTGGCTGATCAGGTCATCCTCTTTCCCTGCCTTGCCGCGATTACGCTGAGTTGCATAGCGTTCAGTGTGCTTTCCTTCGCCTGGGCGCTTTCACTCCGCGGCAATACCAGCCGCGCCGGGATAGCCTTCTTGAACATAATGGAATGGTTGATTGCCGCTTACGGCGCGCTCAGCATCATCGCCTTAGATGGCAGCATACAGGTTGACGCCCAGATTCCCAGTGAATTTGCCTACCCGATGATGGGGTATACGCTGGCGGCGCTTGGTCTGATCGAGATGTTCATCGCGCTGAGGCTCCGAAGAACAAGCGCACCTCGGCGTGGACTTCGCTTCAGTATTGAGGGGTTGGCGCTCGTATTAGCGTTGATCGCTCCCCTCTTGCCGTTCTCACAATCCGACAATTTCGCGCTGATCGTCACCTTGAGCGCGGCTGCAGTTGTTGCGTCGCTGGGCAGCGCCTATGAGCATGCGTTGGGCTGGGGGCTGTTGGCAGGTCTACTCCTCACGCTTGACGCCCACGCTATTTTCAATACCGTCCTGCCGCGTGAACTGCTGACGTTGGGGGCGCATAGCGTCCAGAATGAGACAACCGCCAGCATCTTCCTCTCCCCATCCTCCCTTCAGACGGCGCTGGCGCTCCTGTTCTGGATGTGCGCGGTGGCCCTGGGCGATATTGCGCCCCGAACGGCGGGCGCCCCAGCGACGCAAGGGCAATTAGCCGCACCGGCCTACACACGCCCACGCGGCTATCTATCCCCGCTCTATCTCACAGCGCTGGGCAACGCGCTGGTAGCCCTCTATGAGTTGCCAGGCCACACCGCCACCTACCAGACCGTTGTATTGATGGTCTTCGCTTCCGCTGCCGTCATCACCGGCTGGCGTCTCAACCAACCACTTCTGGGAGGCGGCGTCTCGGTCTTCTTTGGCTCCATCGGGATGGCCATCGCCATGCTCAACCTGGAGAGTACACTTGATATTAGCGCCTGGCTGATTGGCCTCATGACGACGGCGCTGGCGCTCCTGTGGCTTCTGGGACGCAAGCATGCCATCGGGCCCTATATCATTGCGTTATGGGCGGCCACGCTCGCCATAGCGCGTTACCCATCGCTAGTCTTTGCTATACATGCGCCTGTCCCACCTCTCCCATTGGGAAGCGCGCCGCTCCATTGGGAGACGATTGGCTCCTCGTTCTACACTATCTCATCCTTCTCGCTCGTCTTTCTGTTGCTGGCGATCCTGGCAAGCGCCTATGCGCTCAGAGATCGGATACCGGAATTGATGGTACCTGCCGCGCTGCTTGCCCTGGCGGCTCAACCGACGTTTGGCACGGCGCCCGCCACGGCGCTTGTTCTGGTGATGGTCGCTGCCGGGTTGGCTCTTCGTCGAAGGCGGGGAGCAGGATGGGGTATCTCCTGGTATGCTGTTGCGTTTCCGGCGTCCTTGCTCGCCATATTCAGTGTCTCTGCGCTTAGCAGCGCCAGGCTACAATTCCCTGCCCTCGCTGCTGCGGCGCCCTATCTTGCCTTTGCCTTGTGGATACTCTTCCTGGCGCTGGCCTATGTCGTGGCGCTGGCTGAACGGCAGCCCTGGGTGACACTGGCCGCTGTTCCCTATTTGCTGGGCGCGCTGTTCAATACCCCGCCAGGTGGGCAATTCATCATTACGCTGGGGCTGACACTTGCTCTTGCGGGCGTAGCGTTGCTCATGCGGCTGCGCCTGGGGCGACGCTGGGCACTCACCCTTTATGGGCTGGCGATT
>JAJPIU010000248.1 GCA_021324535.1 Pseudomonadota bacterium | reverse complement strand
GTGCGGATGTCGCCGAGCCAGCGCGCCACGTTTGGCGACGAGCCGCCCAACCCACCGGAACGGCGTTTGCTTTTGCCGCTCTCCTCGCCATCGCCGTCCCCGCCGTAGAGCGAGGCCAGCGCGCGATCCATTGTCATATCGCTGGCGCTGAGCGAGGCGCCCAACGCCTGCTGCGTTGCGCCGCCAAGCGCCAGCCGCCAGCGTTTCAGCCGTTCGGCCTCGGTGATCTCAGTTGGCATGGTAATCTACCCCCAATATCTGCGCCAGCACGGGCAACACGGCGTCGGCGCGCTCACGGTTCAACGTCTCATCTCTTGCCTTGCCGGATGGCGCAGTCGTCCCATCGCCGCCACGCAAATGCCTCACTTTGTCGCCCATCTGGCGGCGCTCTGGCCCTTCGAAGCCGGAGAACGCCCGGCGCAGCAATGGCAACACTGCCACGAACGCCTCGCCATCCAGCTCGCTCAACCAGCGATCTAGCGCGCGCCAGAGGCCGTCCTGGTGTAGCAGAATGATCCCCTGTCCAAAGACGACGCCCTCGATCCACGCAGCCGCCTGCTCGATGGGATTCGCCCCGCCAAGCGCCAGCCGCGCCAACCGCTGAAGTTCCTCATCATCAAGCATGTGCTGTTCAAGCAGCATCCGGCAACAACGCCCGCGCACCAGGCCATGTATGCCGTCGCGTTCCATCAGCCCGCGCAACGTGGCGCGCCAGGTGGCATGGTAGTCCTCACGCTGCAAGATATTCAGGCTGGTCTGCGCCTGATTCATGCTCTCGATCATGGCGCGCGCCGCGTCGTCATCCAGCGAGGAGCATGCCCCCGGCAGCCCAATGATCGCCCGCTCGAAGAGCGCGTCAATCACCGGCAGGATGCGCTCAGACTTCGTTTCGCGTACATCGCCGTAGCGCGTGACCTGCGCCAGCGGCGGCAGCGCCTCCATCAATCGCTGCACGTCGCTGGTGACGGCTGCGCTGGTCTGCACGCGGTCAAGCAGGTGTTCCAGCGCGTCGGGCAATTCGGCCAGGATCACCCTATCGAGCAGCGCCGTCAACTGCGGTAGTTCGGTTCGCTCGTCGGCGGCATGTTTCGCATAGGCGTTGGCGGCCAGCGTGACGGTGTTGCCCCAGATGTTCGCCTCCACCAGCTTAATATGATATTCTGGCTCCCATTTGGTTTCCCAATATTCATGGAATGTTCCCATGCCACGCGAGCCATAGCTAGGCTTTGCCCAGGGAATGCCAAGCAGCGTCAGCCGGTGGAACAGTTGGCTTTTTTCGCGATCGTTGGGCTTGCGCAGATCGAGATCAGGCTTTTCAATCTCGCCGCTAAACTTCAGGCGAAGTTTACGCATCTGCGCTTCGAGGTCGCGTTGCAGGGGTACGGCGGGCGTCTCCGGCGGAACCTCGCCCATGCGTTCGCCGATCTCCAGCTTCTCGCGGATCAACTGCATGGGAGCCTCATTGCCATTGCAAAGCACGGTCTGTGTCGCCTCGTGCAGTTCCGGCAGACCGGGCATAGGTAGTTCGCGCATGGCGGCAAGCGCCTCGGCCAGACGCACCGCCTCGATCACGCTGGCCGACGACGTATCCATCCCCTCGGCGCGCAGCTTATGAGCCGCCAGCGTCAGCCAGCGGATGCTGATGCGGTCGGGCGCTGTCCAGAGGTGTTCGTACCACCCCGGCGAAAAGATGCCCGCCCCATAGCCGCTGCGATATGACAGGCGCGAGTTCGTCCAGGGGATCCACGTCGCCTCCACTTTGACGCGCTTCAGCCCTTTGAGCGTGGCCTCGTCGGCCCCCACCTCTGCCCCTCCCCTGCGCTGCGGGAGGGGGGTGATCTCTACGCTCGCCAATGCAGGGGCGTGCCAGGCGCCACAGACGACGGCGATGCGCGTGTAGCCCTCGCGGATGGCTGCGCGGATCGTTTGGCGCATGTGGGCTTCGCGCTGCGCCTCTTCGTCGTTGCGCGGCGTCAGGTCGCTGCGTAGTTCCGTCATCGCTTCGAGGATGCCTTCGAAGATGTCGGAGGCGTCGCGCCGCTGCTCGATCTGTATCTCCCACCATGCTTCGGAATCGCTATAGCCTGCCGCCGCCGAAAGCATGCCAATCGGGTCGTCATGCGCGATGGCCTGAGCGACCAGCGCCTCATGCTCATTGAGCGGCGGGGGCGCCTCTTTCTCTGGAATAACGGTTAAAGCAGGCGCGGCCTGGGCGTCGGCGGCGATGTCGGGCTGCTGCTCATGTTTGTGATTGTGATCGGCGTCGGGTGTGGCCGCCTCGCCTCCCTGCGGCGGCTCAGGCTCACGCGCCAACTGGATTGCCTGGGGCAAGTCCATGAAGCGCGCGGGGATGCCACGGCCAAAGGCGTAGCGCAACGCCTGCCACTCCGGCGAGAACGCCGTGAAGGGATAATAGACGGCGCGCTGTGGCTGGTCGGGCGCGTAGATCAGCAGGGCGACCGGCGTCTGCATCGCCTCGCGCATCATCAAGGGGAGCGCGTCATGGGCGTCTGGTGGGCCTTCCACCAGCACGATGTCCGGTTCGAGCCGTTCCAGGGCGGCGAGCAGGCTCCGCGCGCACCCCGGCCCGTGATGGCGCACCCCAAACAGGTGAACGCTCATCGCTACAAGACCTCCTGGCAGGCGCGATAGAGGTCTTTCCAACCGTCGCGCTCCTTGACCACCGTTTGCAAGTATTCCTGCCAGACGACGCGATCCTGCACGGGGTCTTTGACGATGGCGCCCGTCAGCCCGGCGGCCATGTCGTCCGCATGCAACACGCCATCGCCATAGTAGGCGGCCATCGTCAGGCCATTGGTGACGACCGAGATCGCCTCCGCCGTGGAGAGCGTGCCGCTTGGCGACTTCACCTTCGTCTTGCCGTCCTCGGTCAGGCCGTTGCGCAGTTCACGGAAGATCGTCACCACGCGGCGAATCTCGGCAAGCGCGGGCTTCTCGGCGGGCAGTTCCAGCGCGCGGCCCAGGCTTTCGGCGCGGCGGTCTACGATGTCCACCTCTTCGTCAATGCTGGTGGGCAGCGGCAGAATCACCGTATTGAAGCGGCGCATCAGCGCGCTTGATAGTTCGTTGACGCCTTTGTCGCGGTTGTTGGCGGTGGCGATCACGTTGAAGCCCTTACGCGCCTGTGTCTCCATGTTCAATTCGGGGACGGGCAGCGTCTTCTCAGAGAGGATAGTGATCAGCGTGTCCTGCACCTCGGCGGGAATGCGTGTCAGTTCTTCGATGCGAGCGATCTTGCCAAGCTGCATGGCGCGCATCATCGGGCTGACCACCAGCGCGGCAGGAGTCGGCCCCTCAGTCAGCAGCCGCGCGTAGTTCCAGCCGTAGCGGATCGCGCTCTCGTCAGTTCCCGCCGTCCCCTGGATCAGCAGCGTCGAGTCACCTGTGATGGCGGCTGCGAGATGCTCACTTACCCAAGATTTTGCTGTACCAGGCAAGCCGTATAACAGCAGAGCGCGGTCGGTGGC
>JAJPIU010000140.1 GCA_021324535.1 Pseudomonadota bacterium | reverse complement strand
GCCGCAAAGCCGGAATAATTCAGGTGGGGCTGAGAGGATTCGAACCTCCGACACACGGTTTAGGAAACCGATGCTCTATCCCCTGAGCTACAGCCCCAAAGCGACGCCGCTGGGTATGTGGAAGCCGCGTCACGCATACAGTATACCTCAGTAGTCGCTTTGCCGCAAGGGGCATACGCTCTATTGCTCTCCCTTGCCGGAACTTTCGTGTGCTACCATGTGTCCGGTAGATTGTCTTCTATGAGCCTGATATGAAGAAAGGCGCCTCTCCACATGGCTACAGCTTGGAATCTCGTCGCCGATGGCTTTTCGTTTCCCACCAGCCTCGCCTGCGCCAACGACGGCTCGCTCTACCTCGCAGAGGCCGGGCTGCCGTTTGGCGGCGCTGCCCCTGGCGGCGTCATCTGGCAGGTCAAGCCGGATGGAACCCGCGTGCGCCTGCTCGATGGATTGCATCCGCCCGTCAATGGGCTGACCTATCACGAGGGGAACCTGTATATCTCCGAGGGTGGACATCCCGCGCGCATCAGCCGCCTCAACCCCGCGACCGGCCAGGTGGATGTTCTTCTCGATCAACTTCCCGGCCCTGGCAACTACCACACCAATATGGTTGCCTTTGGCCCCGATGGATGGCTGTATTTCGGGCAGGGCGCTATGACGAATCTTGGCATCGTTGGCCTTGACGCCTACGAATTGGGTTGGCTGCGTCGCCTGCCCCACCAGCACGACCTGCCCGGCTACCCCGTCACGCTCACTGGCGTGAACGTCACCACAGCCAATCCGCTGGTGGACGATCCTGATGCAAAGATCGCCACTGGCGCATTCCAGCCGTTTGGCACACAATGCGCCCCTGGGCAGCGCATCGAGCCAAACCTGCCCGCCACCTCGGCCATCATGCGCTGTCGTCCCGATGGCTCCAATCTGGAACTTGTCGCATGGGGTGTGCGCAACGCCTTTGCGCTGGGCTTCCTACCAGATGGACGTCTGCTTGCTGTTGACCAGGGCGCCGATGATCGCGGCAGCCGTCCAATCGGAAACGCGCCAGACTTGCTGTTTGAGATACGCCAGGGCAAATGGTACGGCTGGCCGGATTTCATCGGCGATGTTCCTGTGACTGACCCCCGTTTCGTTCCCACGCGCGGCCCCGCGCCAACCTTCCTGCTGGCGAACCACGATGAACTCCCGTCGCCGGAGAAGGCGCTCTTAGAGTTCCCTCCGCATGTGGCCGCTGTCAAGTTCGCCATCGCGCCAGACGACTTCGGCGCCTATGCCGGACAGCTTTTCATCACGCTCTTTGGCGACGAAGCGCCCATGACTGCGCCCGCCGATCATCCCCGCGTCGGTCGCTCACTGGCGCGCATCGATCCGGCTGACTGGAGCCTGCATCAGGTCGCCACCGGGCCGCTGCGCCGCCCGATTGATGTCCAGATCGTCCCCGGGAGCCAGGCGCTCTATATCCTTGACTTCGGCGACTTTGAGATGACGGATCAGGGCGTCTCGGCGGTCGCGCAGAGCGGGCGCATCTGGCGCTTCGATCTCTCAGCGGAATGAGATACCTCCCATAAGGCCTGCCGCTAAATGTAGCCGCACAGCCTAAATTCAGCCTACGCGCGTCCGGCGTCTGTCGGGCGCGCATTTTTGCCATACACCTAACCACTATCGTCAAAGCTAATAACTGCCATCGCCGCAGTAGATGAGAACGCTGGTATACTTGTCTGTGAAGATAGCCACGGACAGGGTGTCCTACACGGCATGCCATCCCAGTTCATCCCAGCCAACGAGGGTTTTGTATGTCTACATCAGTTCCCCCAGCAGCCCACACAAATGACACAAACGACGCCATTCTGCGCGAGCAGATCGCCTATTATCGGGCGCGCGCCAGCGAGTACGACGAGTGGTTTCTACGCCAGGGTCGTTATGATCGCGGCGTAGAGGAGAATGCGCGCTGGTTCGCTGAGGCGGCGCAGGTCGCCGATCTGCTCGAAGCGTCCCTTCGCGCCACACAAGCGGCTGATCCACCCGCCGGTCTCAACATCCTTGAACTTGCCAGCGGCACCGGCATCTGGACGGAGCGCCTGCTGCGCCACGCCGCGCGTTTGACCATTGTGGATAGCTCACCTGAAATGCTGGCGCTTACTCAGGAGCGCATTGCACGCGTACAGGCTGCGCAGCCGGAGCTTGGGACACGCCAACTCAATGCTATCCAGGCCGATCTTTTCTCCTGGCGGCCAGCGGCGCGCTACGATGTGATCTTCTTCGGCTTCTGGCTCTCGCACGTCCCACCGGATCGCTTCGATGCCTTCTGGAATCGGCTGCGCGATGGTCTGGCTCCTGGTGGGCGCGCCTGCTTCGTGGATTCGCTCTATACCGAGCAATCTACCGCACGCGACCACCAGCTCGAAGGCGCCGACGCGACCACCTTGACGCGCCGCCTCAACGACGGCCAGGAATATCGTATTGTGAAGGTATTCTATCTACCAGTGGAGCTAACCGCGCGGCTGGCCTCACTGGGCTGGCGCGCCAGTATTCAGACGACCCCTACCTATTTTTATTACGGCGAAGCACAAGAAACGGAGCAGACCGCATGACAACGCCACAAAGCAGCTTCCACAATACCTTTGGCGCCCGCGCCACGCTTCCCACAGCAGCGGGCGAGGTGACGATCTATCGGCTCGATGCGCTCACTGCGCGCGGCGTGATCACCGCTGAGGCCCTTACTCGTCTGCCGTTCACTGTGCGCATCCTGCTGGAGAACGCGCTCCGCCAGCACGATCTCTCGCCCGATCTGGTCAACGAGGCCGATGTGAACGCGCTGGCGCAGTGGCGCCCTGGCAGGATTCCATCCCCTGGCGAGCCGGAGGAGCTTCCCTTCCTCCCGGCGCGTGTCGTGCTGCAAGACTTCACGGGCGTCCCTGCTGTGGTTGACCTTGCTGCCATGCGCGACGCCATGCAGGCGCTTGGCGGCGACCCCAGCCGCATCAATCCACTCGTCCCCGCCGACCTGGTGATCGATCACTCAGTCCAGGTTGACTCCTTTGGTTCGACGCTCTCCTTTGGTGTCAATGTCGCCCGCGAATATGAGCGCAACGGCGAACGCTATGCGCTGCTGCGTTGGGCGCAGCAAGCCTTCAAGGATTTCAGTGTCGTGCCGCCGGGGACGGGTATCGTTCACCAGGTCAACCTGGAATATCTGGCGAAGGTGGTACAGACGCGCCCCGACGCCAGTGGCGCGAACGTCGCCTTCCCCGATACGCTCGTCGGCACCGATTCGCATACGACGATGATCAACGGCTTGGGCGTGCTGGGCTGGGGCGTCGGCGGCATCGAGGCCGAGGCGGTGTTACTGGGCCAGCCGCTCTATTTGCTCACCCCTGATGTCGTTGGCGTCCGCCTGACCGGATCGCTGCCCGAAGGCGCCACCGCGACCGATCTTGTGCTGACGGTGACACAAATGCTCCGCAAGCATGGCGTCGTCGGGCGCTTTGTGGAGTTCTGTGGGCCGGGGCTGAGCGCGCTTGGGCTGGCCGACCGTGCTACCATCTCGAATATGTCGCCCGAATACGGCGCGACCGCCGCGCTCTTCCCAGTGGATTCAATCACCCTGCGCTACCTGCGTGATACGGGACGCAGCGCCGATCTCGTTGACCTGGTGGAACGCTACTGCAAAGAACAGAGCCTCTTCCGCACCGACAACACACCCGATCCCGACTTCAACGAGCGGCTTGATCTCGATCTGGCGACGGTGATTCCCAGTATGGCTGGCCCCAGCCGCCCGCAGGATCGCGTCGCGCTCAGCGAGGTCAGTCAGAACTTCCGCACAGCCTACAAAGACCGCTTCGCCGATGGGAACGCCGGAAGCAACGGCAAGACACATGGCCACACGGCGAAGGCGACCATTGACGACGAGGAAGTATCGATCAGCGATGGAGCCGTGGTCATCGCGGCGATCACCAGTTGCACGAATACATCGAATCCCTCGGTGATGGTGGGCGCGGGCTTGCTGGCGAAAAAAGCCGTGGAGCGTGGACTGAAGACACGTCCCTACGTGAAGACCAGCCTCGCCCCCGGTTCACGCGCCGTGACAGACTACCTTACCGCCGCTGGATTGGTTCCCTATCTAGAAGCCTTGAATTTCCATGTAGTAGGCTATGGGTGTACAACCTGTATTGGAAATTCAGGGCCACTGCCATTACCGGTAGAAAATGCGGTGCAAAGCGAAGACCTGGTGGTGGCGGCGGTGCTGAGCGGCAACCGCAACTTCCAAGGGCGCATCCACCCGCAGGTGCGTGCGAGCTATCTGGCCTCGCCGCCGCTGGTGGTGGCCTATGCCCTAGCCGGCACGGTTGACCTCGATCTGGTCAACGATCCGCTTGGACACGACTCCGACGGCAATCCGGTCTATCTGCGCGACATCTGGCCCACCCAGGAGGAGATCGCCGAGACGATCAGCCGGGTCGTCACGCCGGAGGTCTTTACCAAAGAGTACGCGCACGTCTTCGAGGGCGAGGAACGCTGGCGCGCGCTGCCCGTTCCCGCTGGCAATCTCTTCGCCTGGGACGACGCCTCGACGTATGTCCGCAAGCCGCCCTTTTTCGATGGCATGCCGCTGGAGCCTGCCCCGGTTGGCGACATCACTGGCGCGCGCGTGTTGCTCTCGGTCGGCGACTCGATCACGACGGATCACATCTCGCCAGCCGGCTCCATCGCCAAAAACAGCCCCGCCGCGAAATATCTCAACGAGCATGGTGTGGAACAGCGCGACTTCAATAGTTACGGTTCGCGCCGTGGCAACCACGAGGTGATGATGCGCGGCACATTCGCAAACATTCGCCTGCGCAATATGCTCGCGGATGGCAGAGAGGGCAACTGGACTACCTACCTGCCCACTGGCGAGGTGATGTCCATCTACGACGCCTCGATGCGCTACCAGAGCGACGGCACGCCGTTGATTGTGCTGGCGGGCAAAGAGTACGGCTCTGGCAGCTCGCGCGACTGGGCGGCGAAGGGGCCACTGTTGCTGGGCATCCGCGCGACCATCGCCGAAAGCTACGAGCGCATCCACCGGAGCAATCTTGTGGGTATGGGCATCTTGCCGTTGCAGTTCAAGCCCGACGAGAGCCGCGAAAGCCTGGGCCTGACAGGCCGCGAAACCTACACTATTGTGGGGATTAGCGGTGAGTTGACGCCACGCCAGGAGATGACGGTAGAAGTGATCGGCGAGGATGGGACAAAACGCAGCTTCCAGGCGATAGCTCGCCTGGATAGCCCGATTGACATCCGCTACTACCGTAACGGTGGCATCCTGCAAACGGTGCTGCGCCGTCTCGCGAAAGGGGAATAGCAGGCGGGCGAGCGTGGCGGGCGGTTAAAACCGCGCCGAAGGGCGCTCAGCCACGAAGTCCGCCTAGGCGGACTCACCCATGCCAGAGTGTTCATATCCCCTGGCGCGATCCCGCTTGCCAAACGATCCCCAGCCCGCGAAGGCGGGCTTCGTGGCGCAGCCTCTAGGCGCGCGTTCACGCGCCCGCCGCCCACGCGCCCGCCCCGTCCGCCCAACGCCGATACGTTCGCCACAACCATACGCCCCCTACCCCATCTCTGGGGAGGGGGGTTAGGGGGGAGAGGTTTCCTTCACCCCCTTCCCCACACGGGAGGGGGTTGGGGGTTAGGTCTAGCTTGGCAGCGAGGCGTATGCGCCCGCCACACCGATGTAGATATGCGCGCCAACCGGCAACCCAAGCAGGTTCAGCGGCACGGTAACGGCAATATCAATCGCCGTGACGCGGATGCTCACGCTGTTGGAGGTGTTCGCCACGACCTGCTCATTCAGCGTCACCGTCCCCAGCAGCGGGATGGAAAGCTGCGTGTTCGGCCCTGGGTTCGTCGGCAACGGACTGGGCAGCAAGCCGCTGAGGATCGAACCATTCGTCAGCGTCACGCTACCGCTGGTCGAGTGATTCGACGACGACACATAGCTGGCGTTGGCCTGCACGTTGATCGTGCCAGTATTCAGCAGCGTCGTACCTACTGTGCCCAGGCCAAGGCTATTAATTGTCGAGGTCGCTTCTGAGGTGGCGCCAGGATGCGGATAGTACGACGGGAAGATCTGGCCCATCGCCGAGTCGGTCATCGCGCCCAGGCTAAGGATGCTTGCCAGCGAGGTCGCGCCCAGCGAAACCGCGCCATGGCCGCCGTAGCAGCCGATCACCTCAAAGGCATAGGGGCCGCTCAAGGCCGACAGTGAGCCGGATACGCCAGTCGAATGCAAGCCATACGAGCGGGCGCCCACCAGGCCGCTGGCCGCCGTGCGGGTGAATTGCGACATCGCATGCCCAACGATCAATTGCGTTCCCACCGGCAGGCCAAGTATCGGTGTGGTGATATGGACATCTATTCCATTGACCGTCAGCGAGGTATTGTTAAACGTATTGACCAGCCCAATTCGTTCGTCAAGGACAACTGTGCCGATGCCCGCCAGGGAAATTGTCTGGTTGGGCGTCGGATTGACTGATTGCCCGTTCACTTTGAGATTGGTGAATGTGGTTTGGTCTACGCTGACCCCAGCGGTTGTGGTGGTCGCCGAGCTGTGTGTTTTCACGACGATCGTGTTGGCTGTGATCACACCACCTAGCAGATTGACCGCGTTGACGGTTGAAGATGAGGTAACGGTAACGCTGCTCGTGTAGGCTGAGGCGGAAACGGTGTCGGTGACTGCGCCTCCCTGGCCTCCGCCGTTTAGCCCTAAAGACGCTCCAGAGCTTGTTTGTTGAGCGGAGGACAATGAGCAGCCTACTGTCGCAGGGTAGAGCGCGCCGACGCTGCTCGACGAACTTGAGCCAGCGCCGAGGGTGAGCGATCCACCATCGGCATAGGCGTTCGAGACACCCTTGATAGTTGATGTTGTGCTATGCCTGCTCTGCGCCGACGTCTGTTGCAGAGTGAGCAGGCTGCCCGCGACCAGCGCAACAACTGCGACGACCGCGCACAGAGAGATGAGTGTTTCTTTTCGTACCCTTCGCATACGCCTGTCTGTCTCCTCTTTCGAGAACCATGTCTACCTGATACACCGTGATACCGTTGTTGTCAGGATGGGTACGTGGCTGCGTAGCGACGACTCACCCCGGCGTGT
>JAJPIU010000046.1 GCA_021324535.1 Pseudomonadota bacterium | reverse complement strand
TCCCAACTGACGTTCCCGCGTTGCTGGATCAGCCGGAAGATCGGCAGGATGTCCCAGGTCGCAGCGTCGAGCGTGATCGCCAGCCCATCTGGCAGGACGCGCGGCAGATTATCCACCAGCCCGCCGCCTGTGATATGCGCCATGCCAGTGACCAGTCCTGCTTCGAGCAATGGCCAGATGGCGGAATAGTAGCACGCATGCGGCTGAAGCAGTTCGTCACCAAGTGAGCGGCCATCCAGTTCAGCGACGGGCGCTCGCAAGTCATCCTCGGCGAAGATGCGACGCGCCAGCGAATAGCCGTTGGTGTGCAGCCCTGCCGAGGGAAAGCCGATCACTATATCGCCCGCCTGGATGGCCGCGCCCGTGATGATACGATCCCGCGCGACGACGCCCGTAATGCTGCCCGCCAGATCGTATTCGCCAACGGAATAGAACCCTGGCATGGCAGCCGTCTCGCCGCCGATCAGCGCGCAGCCTACAGCACGGCAGCCTGCCGCCACCCCACGCACGACGGCGCCCACCTGTTCGGGGTTCATTGCGCCCAGGGCGATGTAGTCAAGAAAGAAGAGTGGACGCGCGCCACAGACAAGAATGTCGTTGACGCAGTGGGCCACCAGGTCAGCGCCGACGGACTCATGGCGATCCAGCGCAAAGGCGATCTTGAGCTTTGTGCCCACGCCATCTATCGAGGAGACCAGCACAGGATCGCGCTCAGGCAGGTCGCCAATGGCGAAGAGGCCGCCGAAGCCGCCAAACCCTCCCAACACCTGTGGGCCATAGGTCGAGCGCACGGCCTCGCCGATCTGCCGTTTGGCCTCATCGGCGGCGTCGAGGTTGACGCCCGCCGCCGTATACGCCGACGATGTTGCCTGGCTCATATCTTAAAAACCTTCCTCTTAAAATTCATTAAAATGAAGCCCCTCTCCCCGCAAGGGGGGAGGGGTTGGGGTGGGGGTCTACCGCATATCAAGCGCGCGTAAAAGTTCATCGTGGCTGGCGCGTAAAGTATGGCGCACGCGCCCCAGGCTGGCGGCGCTATCGGCGAGTGTGACCACCAGCGCGTAGGCGCCCAGCGGATCAACGCTCACCAGCGCATCCTCAAATTCGAGCAGCGCGCCAATAGTCGCTCCCTGGCCAAGCTCACGGCCTAGCGCCTCGGTTGTCCCCAGGGCGCTTGCTCCAAGCGCGCCAAGCGCGTCATAGAACCGCTGGTCGCCACGCCCGCGCGCCTCGATGGGTAGCCCCTCGCGCCCGACCACTACCGTCGTGCGGACGCCTGGGATAGCCAGCATACGCCCTAAAAGATCGCCAACGTTCGACATACACAACAACTCTTTACTGCTGCTGACTCACACGAGATTTACGCCGACGCGCCCGCAGGTTCAGCCGTGCGCAACACTTGCTCGAGCGAGAGCTTATCCGCAAGATCCATCTGCACTGGCATGGGATAGGTTCCCGTGAAGCAGCCGACACAGAAGCTTGAGTGATCGAGGTCAATCGCGTCCATCAGGCCTTCGAGCGAGAGGTAATGCAGGCTATCGGCGCCCACCTCCCGGCAGATGTCTTTCGTATCGGGCAGACGCGCCGCAATCAACTCGGAACGGCGTGCGACATCCAGCCCAAGATAGCAGGGGAAACGGAATGGCGGCGATGAGATCGCCAGATGCACCTCGCGCGCTCCGGCGTCGCGCAGCAGCTTCACCAGTGGGCGCACCGTCGTCCCTCGCACGATGCTATCGTCAATCATGACGACACGCTTGCCGTCCAATACGGCGCCGAGCGCATTGAACTTCATCTTCACGCCCAACTGACGTAGCCGCTGATCCGGCTGGATGAACGTCCGCCCGATGTAGCGATTTTTCACCAGTCCCTCGGCGTAGGGCAGGCCACGCGCGGCGGCGTAGCCCTGCGCGGCTGGTGTGGCGGAGTCGGGGACGCCGATCACCACGTCGGCGTCTGGCTTGAACTCCTCGGCGAGGCGCTGACCCATGCGCTGGCGTGCCAGATAGAGCGAACGATTAGCGATCACGCTGTCAGGTCGGGCGAAGTAAATATATTCGAAGAGACAGCCCGCACGCTGCTGCGATTCCTGCCCCACATGGCTATGCAGTCCGTCAGGGCCGTCGCCGTCAATGATGATGATCTCGCCCGGCTCAACATCGCGCTCGGCCACGCCGCCCAGCGTCTCGATGGCGCACGACTCCGAGGCCAGCACCCAGTGGTCTTGCAACCTGCCCAGTGTCAGCGGACGCACCCCATGCGGATCGCGCACGCCAATCACGGCGGTTGGCGTGAGAATGGTCAGACTATAGGCGCCCTGCAAGAGCGGCATCACCCGGCGCAGCTTCTCCACATAATCGGAGCCGGGCGCGCTGCCAAGCAGCCGGGCGATCATCTCGCTGTCGCTGGTAGAGTCGAGTTGTTCGCCATCGCTGAGCAGGCGGTCGAGCAGGGCAAGCGTATTCGTCAGGTTGCCGTTGTGCGCCAGCGCAAGCTGGCCGAGTGTGCCATCCACAAGAAACGGCTGCGCGTTTTCAATGCGGTTGGAGCCGGTGGTGGAGTAGCGCGTATGGCCAATAGCGGCGTAGCCAGGAAGCTCGGCCAGGTCTTCTTCGCGGAAGTTCTGCACCAACCCCATGTGGCGGCGCTGATGAAGCGTTTGGCCGTCGGTGGTGACGATGCCTGCGCTTTCTTGCCCACGATGTTGGAGCGCATACAATCCGAAAAACGTCATGCGCGCGACATCCTGGCCCGGCGCATAGACGCCAAAGACACCACACGCCTCACGCGGACGATCAAGCGCGTCATCACTCTCTACAGGCTCCAGAGTGCGCATACCATCGGAGTTGGGCATGTGTGTCCCCCTCAAACATGGCTAGGTACCGTTGCCAGGCGCCACCGCATATGTGCCCGATAGACCAACACGGTGAAAGGCACATATGTCTGAATGTCTTACACCTTAAGTATACAAGCCTATATGCCGGTAACGCCATCCCTCAGGGAGAGCATAGGACTTCACGTAGTTTACAGCGGCGTGATGCGCAGATAATCGAGTTCGAGCCATTGCGGGCCACTTGAAAGCGTGCCGAAGCGAAGCTCGCCGCGCGGCGTGGCAATGGCGTACTGGTTATCGAGCCAGGCGATGAAACCAAGCGGCCCCTGCGGCGGTGAAGGCGCGGCCAACACCTCGGTATCATTCACCCAGAAGCGCGCGACATTGCGCCGCCACTCCAGTGTATACTCACGCCACTCACGCAGGTCGGCCAGCGGGGAGAGCTGGGCTTCATACGCGCCGGTTGCCCGCTGTGTCCACCGTTCTGCCTGCGCATAGGCTAGCGGGTCGCCGCTGAGCCGCGCCCAGAGCGCCGCGCCCACCGCAGAAGCGCCCGTCAGCGCCATGCCTGGCCGATTGGCGTGTACCACCTGCGCCTTCCAGCCCCATCCGGCTACGCCTGGAACCAGCGCCATGTTTGAGGGCTGTGATGCGCCAAAGAACCAGACGGCGGCGGGCAGGCGGGGCACGCGGCGTAGTGAGGCAGGCGCATTCCAGAAGCCAAAGCCAAACGTACCCACCAGATGGCGCTGGCCCTCTGACTCGCCCCGTGTGTCTGGTGGGGAGGCAGGTGTTGACGCAGGTGGCGCAGGGGCAGGGTGCGACGCTCGGGCGCGCACCGCCATTCGCACTGGTGGCCGCCAACGAAAGGTCGCAGGCGTCGTGGTTGTGTAATCATCTATCTGCGCATCGCTGTACACTCCAGCGCGTGCGCCATTCAGCGCGAAGCGAAGCGCCGATCCGACGATCTCCACGCGCCCACCTGGCCGCCTGATAGTCCAGCGAGGGTCGAGCGCGCCCTCCGTGTCAAAATGATCATCAACCGCTGGCTCCGCGCCCGATTGTTCCAATTCCATAGCGCCTTTACTTCCTGTCCCCTTGTGATACCTACACACCTGCGCCGCTCCATCACTCCTACCGAATGACACAAAATACTTGGCCAGGTTGGCCAATCTGGCCAATAGCGCCCGCTTCTTCTTGATGTGAGTTGGCGCTTCTCTGCGCACCAGCGAATGACGCCGAATAAAACCCGCCGAATGCGCTCATTTTCAGCAATTATAGCACAATAGCGCCTATTTTCTCTGGCAAACTACCACCTGGTTTTCCAAGATTGCGCCGTCTTTGCATAATCTTTTCGGGAGGCGCTCATGAGAAAACGATGAGAAACGCCGAAAGCATCAGAAAATGAAGAAGGTAGAAGATGTGAAGGTATTGTACGAGATGGCGTATAGTGATAGTAATGTATTTATGTACCGTTTGGTACATCCTGACCCCCCAGAGGAGCCAGAGTCGGTAAGGGTTACGGGAAAGGAGGACATACTATTGGGCGGAGCCATGACGAACCAGGAGCATGAGCTAGTCCTCGATGTGCTCCAGATTCCCGATGCGGCGTTCGCTGTGAACGCCAGCCAGCGTATCGTCGCCTGGAACAGCGCCGCCGAGCGATTGCTTGGCTATCCCGCGGATGAGGCGCTGGGCGCGCATTGCTATGAGATTTTGAAGCCTGACCGCAGCGTTGAATGTGATGAGTGCCGTTTTCATTGCGTCGCCTTCGCCACCTCGCGCCGCCCGCGCATCATGCCAAGCATCGAGACATCTATCGAGACGAGCGACGGTACTCGCAAATGGCTTGCGCTGACAACGCTTGCGGCGCATACCGCACAGGGCCAGATGCGTGTCATTCACCTCATACGCGATGTCACCGAGTATCATCGCTTCCAGAAGACGGCCAGGCGCCAAGAGAGCCATGAGAGCCATGAGCAGGGAACCGGCCCGCATAACAAGAGCGCGCCACGGCTCAAAACGCCACACCGTTCGACTGACGCCTCGCTGCTGACTACCGCCTCTGATCTGACGCAGACGCCCCACCCGCCAGATCACCATGCTGAGAGTGGCGCCGTCGCCCATGATCTTCGGGTAAACCGCGATATGGCTGAGAAAGCGCCACCAGAGACACCGCCAATGCGGGCGCAACTCACCCCACGCGAACACGAGGTGCTCAGGCTGCTTGCCTGTGGGATGGCGACCGATGAGATCGCCCAGAAGCTGAGCATCAGCCGTGTGACAGCGCGCAACCATGTCAACAAGGTGATCGAAAAACTGGGGGTGAGCTCGCGCTTGCAAGCTGTGGTAGTCGCCGCGCAGCGCAATCTGCTCTGACCCCCTCTGCGGGAGAGCAAGACGCTTGTGTTATAAATAGCGCCAGCGAAAACGGCGAGCGACATTTGTCTTTATTTATATTTGGCGTGTGGCGTGTGAATATGATGCAAACGCATCATGTACAAGATGTCGGCCATATGATAGTGGTGTAAGGAAAGACCGGATCGAGCGGACACATCCGGTTTTTTCTTATCCTGTTCCGTGTTGCGCCGTGCGATTCATTCATTAAGAGCAGGGCGTGGCGCTTCCGCACAAACAACCTTCACGCACCAAGGGAGAACAAAGCGCGGTTTGCCTGAGCGCGGGGAGACCGGTTTGGCCGAAAATGTCTGGCAGGCGCTGTCATGCCATGCGAGTATGTCATGGGATGACGGAATGAGGCCGGAGAGAGTGGTCAAGCCATGCCGTGTTCAGGTTCCAGCAGAGCGCATCGGGCGCGTAGCAAAGCGTCAATGGAGACGTTTCCCTGTGCTGTTGTAGGGAACGTAGCCGTTACGCTGTTTGCTTCATCGCCTCTGGAAAGCAGGAGAACGGTATCATGCGAAAAGCTCTTGGCTCCGCCATCTTCGTTGTGGTGGTAGCCGCCATCGTGGCGGGTGTCGCGTATTCCCTCAATTATTTTGCGCGCATGCCTGCCCCAACTCATGTGGCGCATCTGACGACAAACCAGGGGGATGTGTATGTGGTACACGAAGATGTCTTCCCGTTCAACACATGTACGAGCGATCCCAGCAACCCTGACGTGGACGCGCCCTTTGTAGCGTTGCATCCACGCTATGCACAGTGTAGCAGCAGCCATGACAACTACAACTGGGTCTACTATTCTGACCCCATCATCAACGTGCCGACCAACGCGGTTGTCGAGATGGAGATCTACAATTACGACAGTGCGACTCCCATCTTGAACAACTACTACACTCAGCCCCAGGGCGTGAACAATACGCCGGGCGGCATTTCCGACACGGTCGCTAACGCTGACTCGGCGATCAACGTCTACTTCCCCCAGCAAACCGTGACAACGGATAAACAGGGAAATACAACACAGACGTTGGGGACTTCTGCGACCGACCAGGTGACATCTCAGGGCATTGGCACACAGACAGTGCCTGTCACGAACATACCGGCCAACGGAAATGGGAGCGTTCCAGGTACTGTGGTACCTTGCCCCGGCAACACGAGCACCTGCTATGCGGCCTACCAGCCTGGCGTGGTGTATGGGCCTGGGAGCGGTAATTCCTCTCAGGCGAACGTTGATCCCTATGCTGTCTCCCACACGTTTGTGATTCACGGCATCGCCAGCGGCAGTCAGCCGTATCTGTATGTGTCTGTGCCAATTCTGGGCGCGCAACCGGCCAATCCTACTGACCAAAATCCAACGCCGCCGCCGGCTGACGCTGCCACGATGTCTGTTGCGCCCATCATCACAACGTTCTACTTCAGAACACCCTCGACGCCGGGCCACTACGTCTGGCAGTGCTTCGATCCGTGCGGCGCGAACTACAATGGCTTCGGCGGTCCGATGTCTACCAAGGGCTATATGTCGGGTGAGTTCAATGTCGGCTAGTGAAGCCGCTACGGTTTCGTTCGAGGAGTTGATTCAGTAGAGAGGCACGGTAGAGTAGGCATGAACTCATCTCGTCCAAACGCCATACGCACTGCCAGCATCGGTTGGGTGATCTTTACCGTCATCGGCGAGGTCATCTATCTCCTGCTGGCGCCAATTTTGGCGGCGAATGGCGCTATCCCTGTCGTGGCGTCGCAACGCCTGGCTGACGCCTACACCATCATGTACATCTTCACCATCGCGGCAATCCCTGTGTTCACGTTGGTGGTGACGTTTGTTGGCTATGCGATCTACGCCTTCTGGAACAAAGGCCGTCCGACCGAAGATGGGCCGGCCATCACTGGCAACGCGCGCTTGCAGCTCACCTGGATATTGATCTCCATCGCGCTGGCGGGCTTCCTGTATGTGGTGGGCTTCCAGGGGTTGGCGGCGATCCAGGCCAGTCCACAAAGCAATGCCATCGTCGTCAACGTCACAGGCGAGCAATGGTTGTGGAACTATAGCTATCCGGGCTACAAAAACGCAGGCTCGACCACTCTGATGCTCCCCATCAATCACCAAATCCTGTTTAGGATTCACTCGATTGACGTGCAGCACTCCTTCTGGATTCCCGAACTGGGCGTGAAAGAAGATGCAGTGCCCGGCGAGATCAACCAGGCGACCATCACGCCGACCAGGCTGGGAACCTATCAGGTGCGCTGCATGGAGTTGTGTGGCATCTATCACGCCTATATGAACACCCCGGTTGAGGTGGTCAGTATGAGTGATTTTCTGAGTTGGGTTCAGGCACAGCCGCCAGTGGTTGCGCCACCATCCGCCTATGTCCTTCCATCGCTTTCGGCGCCGGTCGCGCTGGTCGGTGTCGGCAAGTCTTCCTAACCATCGTCTCTCGCAGGAAGGGAACACACAATGGCAACAGCAACTGCTGGCGCTGAGTCCACTACCACCCGGACGGGGTTCCAGGTGAGCAAGCTCTTTCCGAGCTACCTCACGGGCGCCATACTCGCGGTAGTTGGCTACTTTGCAGGTTACTACCTCATCAAATCGTTTGTCGGGCCACACCTCCTGGCAGGCACGGGGACTGTCCCTGGCAACGAACCAGGAGACACGTACAACTTCACGGAGCAAGCGTTGCTCTGGGGATTTATCTTCATGGCGGCGGGCTGGTTCATCGGCGTCGGCGCGCTCAAGTATGTCTTTACCTGGCTGCTTGGCATGAAAGACCCCGACCATGCCGAAGAGATGAAGCTGGCCGGGAAAGATGACGGCTGGATTCGCTACTTCCGCTTCACCACCGACCATAAGGTTGTCGGTATCCAGTATCTTGTGCTGGTCTCGCTCATGCTGGCGGTTGGTGGCCTGCTCGCCATGATGATCCGCACGGAGTTGATCTTCCCTGGCGCGCGCGCCTTCCCCACTGAGACCTACAACACCATCGTCACCATGCACGGGCTGTTGATGATCATGGCGACGATCTCGATGTTCATCGGCCCCTTTGGCAACTTCATCGTGCCGATCATGATCGGCGCGCGTGATATGGCCTTCCCTCGCTTGAACGCCCTGAGCTTCGCTTTCCTCCTCATCTCGATGGCGATCTTCGCCTTTATCCCCTTTGTGGATATGGGCCAGGCAGGCGGCGCGGGCGGCGGTGTGCAGACCGGGTGGACACTCTACGGCCCGCTGGCCGACCAGACCGGCTCCGGCATCATTCCCCTGGCGGTCTCGGTCATCCTGGCTGGTGTCTCCTCCATGTTGGGCGCCGTCAACCTGATCACCACGGTGATGGCGATGCGCGCCCCTGGCATGACCTACACCCGCCTGCCGATGTTCGTCTGGGGCATCATCGCCTCGGCGATCCTCTCGGCTCTGGCGACCAGTTCCTTTACCGTTGACCTCGTGATGATCCTGCTGGATCGCGTCTACAAGACGGGCTTCTTTATTGCCTCAACCGGTGGCAACGCAACCGGGGTCTACCTGATAGGCTCAAACCCAATGCCAGGCAACGGCCAAACGATTCCCATTGGCGGCAACGCCTGGCTCTCGCAGAACCTCTTCTGGTTCTTCGGCCATCCTGAGGTGTATCTGATCGTCCTGCCCGCCTTTGGCTGGGTGATGGAGGTCTTGCCCGTCTTCGCCCGCAAGCCGCTCTTTGGCTACAAGACCGGCATCCTGGGCATCATGGGTGTCACGGTGTTGAGTTTTCTGGTCTGGATGCACCACGAGTTCGTATCGGGCTTCCTACCGGAGTTGCGCGGCTTCTACATGGCGACCACCGAGATGATCTCGATTCCGACGGGGTTGGTCTTCCTGGTGGCGATTGGCACGCTCTGGCGCGGCAAACTTTGGATGACCGTGCCGATGCTCTTCGCGCTCTCGTTCGTCTGGAACTTCCTGATCGGTGGCCTGACAGGCGTCTATCTCTCCGACGTTCCCGCCGACATCCAGTTGCACGGCGGCATGTTCGTCACGGCGCACTTCCACTTCACCTTCGTGGGTGGCGCGCTCTTTGGCTTCTTTGGCGCGGTGTATTACTGGATGCCAAAGATGACCGGACGCATGATGGACGAGCGCCTGGGCCAGATTGCCTTCTGGGGGATGAATATTGGCTTCAACGTCGCCTTCCTCTCGATGCTCTATGTGGGCCTCCAGGGGATGCCACGGCGCGTCGCCGACTACGATCCCGCCTTCGCCACGGCGAACTTTATCACCAGCATCTTCGCCTATCTCCTGGCGGCGTCCATCGTCCTCTACTTCTACAACATCATCGTCTCGTGGATTGCAGGCGAAAAGGCCGAGGCCAATCCATGGGGCGCCAAGACGTTGGAGTGGCAGATCCCGACGCCCGTCCCGCTGGAGAACTTTGAGGAGATTCCGGTCGTTACCAGTGGGCCATATGACTATGGCGAGCCTGTGACCGCCGGAAGTTCGACTGGCGCGCCTGGCGTGCAAGTCGCCGGTTAAGACGTTTCGTTGATGTGAGTGGGCGCTTCCCTGGCGCGCCACACCAGACGCCCAGGGAAGCCAGCCACGGCGCATCACTGCTATCTCCCCGACGACAAGAGAGGGTTGTTCATGGATGCTTCGTTGGAACACGGCCATGCCGAGGCGGGCGCCTCGCATGTCAGCCATGTTGATGACGACCAGAAAGTGCGGATTGGCATGTTTCTGTACGTCGTCACCGATATTCTTTTTGCGTTGTTCTTGCTCATCTCCTATCTCTTCCTGCGCGCCAATAATACACAGGGGGCGTGGTTCCCTGCGGGCGTGCCTACCCTGGGTGGCGTACAAGGCATCGCGCTGCTGGAGGCCATCCTGCTGGTGGTAAGCGGCATTGCCTTTATTGTAGCGCATGTTGGCGTGCGCGGAGATAACCAGACGCTTACGCGCATAGGCGTTGTCATCGCTGCGCTGGGCTGGCTGGTGGCGCTTATCGTGCAATTCTATTTCGCGGGCCATCTGCCTTTCGTCACCACCAATGGCGCGTTCGCCAGCATCTACATCACGCTGACCGGTTACCACCTGTACCACCTGCTGTTTGCGGCTCCGATGATGATTGGTCTGACGGTGCGCAGCCTCCAAGGGCGTTACACCGCTGCTCGCCATCTGGGCATCACGACCGTGGGATACTTCTGGTACTGGGCAGTCATTCTGGGCATCATTATCTGGCTGCTGCCGATTGTGTTGCCCCCACAGCTTTAGCAAGCGGGCACTAATCGCCATTCCAGAAAATTAGGAAGTAGCTTCGCCCAATGGATATTCAGAGCTTCTTTGCCATGTGGACGTTCGAGCCCACCGTGATCATTGGTCTGGTGGTCGCTGCCTTCCTCTACTGGTGGGGAGCGCGCTACTCCATTCGGCGTGGGCTGGCGCGCCATCTCCGCTGGTGGCGCGCCGCCTGTTTTGCGGGCGGCCTGCTCGTCATCTTTCTCGCGCTGGAATCGCCAATTGACGCCTATTCGGATCAGTATCTCTGGACGCATATGCTCCAGCACGAACTCTTGACGCTGGTGGCGCCGCCGTTATTGTTGCTTGGCGAACCGGCCTGGCCCATGTGGCGCGCATTTCCGCCATCCTGGCGGCGCGCGTTCCTTCGCTGGGCCATCAGGCGGCGCTGGCCGCGCAGCCTTGGCGAGACCGTCGGCCACTGGCTCAGCACACCCTGGCTGGTCTGGATTCTGTTTATTGGCGTCTTCGATGGCTGGCATCTGCCGGTGTTGTACGAGGCGACGCTTGAAAACGACACGATCCATGTGCTGGAACATATTATGTTCCTTGCCACGGCCACGCTCTTCTGGGCGCAGGTCATCCCGTCGCGTCCGTTGGAACCGCGCCTGGGCTTCTTCAAACGGGCGGTTTTCCTGAGCCTTGCCGCGTTGCAGGGCGATTTCTTCGGCCTTTTCTTCTTATTCGCGTCAACGCCGATCTATCAGCACTATGCGCAGCTCCCGCGCACACCGAGTATGATCACCGCAACCGAAGATGTCCACTACGCAGGCGGCGTGATGGATATGTTTGATACGTTCATCCTGGCCTCAACCATTATGGTGATGCTTGGCCTGTGGTTGCTGGCCGAGGAGGCCGCCACCAAAGCGCACGACGCGATGGTGCGCGAACAACGCCAGGCGCTGGCGAATAGCCGGCAGACCGGCCTGGAAACCTCTGGGCGTGTTGTAGCTTCTCCATCGGCGCAAGTGTCGGCGCCGCCTGCCGGAGGACAGATCACGCCTATCTCCACGGCTCGCTCTCAGGCGCGACCTATGGGTGAGGCAAGTTAGCATAAAGAAAGCTGTATCCCATGCAACATCTCTCAACGAGCGCCGCCACCTCTGCGACGCCCCGCACGTTCCGCAAGACGCTCGCCAAGACGCTCGCCGCATATGTGGGCCTGATGAAGCCGCATGTCACGGTGTTGCTGTTGGGAGTGACGCTGGCGGCGATGGCGGTCGCACGCGGAGGCACACTTCCGTCGGTGGGCGTTGTGCTGGCGACGCTGATCGGCGGCGCGCTGGCGGCGGGTAGCGCCAACGCCATCAACTGCTGGTATGATCGCGACATTGACCTGATCATGACGCGCACTCGTTCCCGCACGCTGCCCGCAGGCAAAGTCTCGCCCACCAACGCGCTGGTGTTTGGTGTAGTCATCGGCGGCGTCTCGATTGTGCTGTTCAGCGCCTTCGTGAACTTCCTCAGCGCATGGCTGGCGCTGGGCGCCATCCTGTTCTACGTCTTTGTTTACACCATGTGGCTCAAGCGCTCGACGACGCAGAACATCGTGATCGGCGGGGCGGCGGGGGCTGTGCCGGTGTTGATTGGCTGGGCGGCGGCGACGGGTGGCCTGAGCTGGGCAGCGTTTTGGATGTTCATGATCATCTTCCTGTGGACTCCGCCGCACTTCTGGGCGCTCTCGCTGACCATCAAGAAAGATTACGCCCGCGCTGGCGTCCCGATGCTGCCGGTCGTCATGGCGAACGCGAAACACTCAAGCAGATCGTGATCTACACCTTGCCGCTGATCGCTTCGTCGCTGGCGCTCTACTTCATCCACACGCTCAGCGTCTTCTATCTGGTGACGGCGCTGCTGTGTGGGGTGGGCCTGCTGGGGCTGACGCTCTACCTCTGGCGCGTACGCACGATGCGTGCGGCGCGCATGGTCTTCTGGTTCTCGAACTATTACCTGGCGCTGGTGTTCGCGCTCATGGTGCTTGATCGCATCTTCGCGCGCTAACTGATATCAGCCGCTACCAATTGTTGCACATGTGAGATCGCCGGATGGGGAGTAGCCCGTCTGGCGATCTCTTCGTATGCGCTTGCGTTGCCGCGTGCGATGACCTATCATCAAAAAGAGCGTGTGTGCGGGCAAGGCAATCCTGGAGGCAGAGGGAAGCAAGGCGATAGGCGAAAGAGCATGAAACTTCGTATGATTTCCCGGTGGGCCGTCATCACCCTGGTCGTGGTGGTGGCGATCATTGCTATTATTCATCAGGTCGTTGTAACACACTCAGGCAGCCAGCCACCAGCGCGCCCCGCGCCTACCCACACGCGCGGCGCCATACCATCTTTGCCCCTTGATGTGACCTCTACCGTGACATACACCATTGCGCTTTCCTAACGACTAAACAATCGGAGCCATCTGCGCCGACTATGAGATTTGTGGCGCTGGGGATGGGGAGATGAGGGGGACAGCGAGATGGGCAAAGAAACTGATAAGCGGCAAGCGATGATTCTTTTGCGGGAACACCCCCGACAGGACAAGCAAGACAAACAGGACAGGTTGATCACACACCTGGTAGGGCTGGCGGCTACGGAGCCAGGGGCTGCTCATTCCACTGATGCGCCCACGCCGCCGCGAGATGGCGCAGATAGCGATATTCAGCAGCGATTACAGGAGCGCCTACAAAGCGCCTATGTGACCCATGCGCTGGCCAGTCTGCTGCCCTGCTGCCGCAATGCCTTCGCCAAGCGCACGTTCGATCTTGCGCTTGGGCTTCCCCTGGTGGCGCTGGCGCTCGCGTTGATTGCTGTGCTGGCGCTTGCCGTGCGTATGGGACTAGCGAAGAAACACCACCAGCCGGGGGAGCCGATCTTTGTGCGCCAGCGATATGTCGGGCGCGACGGGCGGCTCTTCACGGGCCTGAGTATTCCTGCGCTCCGCGCCACGCGCCTGCGTAGGTTCGCCGCGCTCCCGTTGATCTTCAACGTCATACGAGGCGAGATGAGCCTGGTTGGTCCTCGTCCTTTGTCCTACGCTGCGCTGGCAGAAAGCGGCGGCCTTTCCCCTGCGGCGCCCTCACTGGCCATCAGTCAATCGCTGGCGCGCTACTACCTCAAGCCCGGCCTGACAGGTTCCTGGCTGACCAATCGCCCCAAAGCTCCTGCGCAGCCGAAGAAAAGCGATGAACAGGCCGAAGCTGCCGATCCTATTGATCACCCAGCATGCGACGATCCTGACCTGGCGTATGTGGCGCATAGCTCGTTTTGGCGCGATCTGGCTATCCTCCTGCGCACGCCATTTGCGCTGCTTGCCTGAATAGCCTTTCCGCTTCACTGATTGTACTCATGTGATATGCTTGACACGGCGCGTCAGATGGGTCATGCTATGCTGGCGGTGGCCTACGCTATGCAAGAGAGCGCCTGTATGATCATTGTGATTCTCGGCGATGGAGTGAAACATTTATGGCGATACTGGTGACTGGTGGAGCGGGATTTATCGGCTCGCATCTCGTTGAGCGATTGGTCAAACTCGGCGATGAGGTGGTGATCCTCGACGATTTCAATACCTATTATGATCCGACGATCAAAGAGCGCAACATCGCCTGGGCGGCTGAGCAGCCGGGCGTACATCTCATTCGCGGCGAGGTGGAAAATGAGCAGGCGGTAGAAGCGGCCTTCGCGGCGGCGCCTATTCGCGCGGTGATCCACTTCGCGGCGCGCGCAGGGGTGCGCCCGTCGCTGCTCGATCCGCTGCTGTATGAGCGTGTCAATGGGCGCGGTACGATGCTCCTCCTGGAATACTGTCGTCGCGCCGAGGTTGAGCGTCTGCTTTTCACCAGTTCGTCGTCAGTCTACGGCGCGACCTCGCGTGTTCCCTTCAGCGAAGATGATCCCTGCGACCGGCCCATCTCGCCATACGCCGCCACGAAACGCTCGAACGAGTTGATCTGCTATACCTATCATCACCTGTATGGCCTGCCAGTCGCCTGCATGCGACTGTTTACGGTGTATGGCCCACGCCAGCGTCCCGACCTCGCCATCCACAAGTTCACCAAAAGCATCTGGCAGGGCGAGGAGATTCCCGTCTTTGGCGACGGCACGACCGCCCGCGACTACACTTTTTATAGCGACATTCTCGATGGCTACTTCGCTGCGCTGGATCGCCCGGAGCCATTTGGCTACGAAATCTTCAACCTTGGCAACTCAAACCCGATCAAGTTGCATGCGCTGATTGAGCTGATCGAGGGGGCGCTGGGACGCAAGGCGCGCATCCGCCGTGAGCCAGAGCAGCCCGGCGATGTGCCGCTCACCTACGCCGACATCTCGAAGGCGCACCGGCTGCTCGGCTATCAGCCCAAAGTAACGATTACCGAGGGCATTCCGCTGTTCTGCAAGTGGTATGTAGAAACCTATGGCGGGCGGCGGTAGGGAGTGTTTATCGTATCGCTTAGGGGAGTTATTGTGTCTTACTGCCAATAATGTAGCCCGGCTGCTTCATCTCACCCTTTGCAATCAAAGGAGGCGTCGCGCGCTGAGGCAAGGAGTCGAAGTCCCAAATGCCGCCTATCCGTCTGTTAGTTGCTGAACGTGACATCACTAGGTTCCAGGTGGATGCTATTGTTAATTCAGTCGATCCTTTGCTCAAGTGTTGTGGTGGACTCAATCGCCAAATATATCAGATGGCGGGGACACATCTTATGCGATCTAGCCGAAGGCTGAAGGAGCAGGGGATAGGCGAGGTCAGGCTGACTTTGGGTTATGAATTGCCCGCCCGATACATACTGCATGCCTTTGTCCCTACGGCGCACGGCCCATCCGAGGAGGAGCAACGGTTCTTGGCGCAATGTTATCACAAAGCCTTGACTTTAGCCAGTCAGCGCCAGTTTCGCACCGTAGTCTTTCCGGTATTGGGATCCGGTCAGCGCGGAGCGCGGGTTTCCATTTGTACTAGCGGCCACAATTGCCTTGAAGGAAATCCAAAGCTACCTGGAGCATGATACAACCTTAGATCATGTCATTGTGACGACCCACGATGCCCGAGGCTATGATCTCAGTAACCTGGCGAAAGATATACTTGGCTACTATATGGACGAGGGATGGTTTCTTGCAGGCATGTGGGCGAGTAGACTACATCGCACGCAGCCTGTGAGGTAGAAAGTACGCCGTTGCGGCATCAAGCGAATGAGTAGATTACCCCCTCATGAGACTTTTTACCGCTGTCAGTAAAATGCCGTCTACATCACCGTTGTTCAGCCGACAGACCTCCCTTGCGCGTTGGGTTTTTCGTGATAGCGCGAAAAACCGCCTCAACAATACCCCCGTTGAGGCGGCACACCTCTTTGGCTTCTTCGATGACCTCAGCAAAGTTTTCCCAACGCTGGTAGCCTAAAATTTTAGCTAACTCGCGGGCCAACCAGTAATCTTCGCCATTCTCATCAACATGCTTGATTGCCTCGAACACAGAAATCGAGGTGTTTTGCACCACCAGGGAATGAGATCGCTGTGCTTTGCTCATAGGGGCATCTCTCCTCATCATGGGGAAACAACTGACGCAATGTGATGAAGCAAGCATAGCACATGCGTTCAATACAATCAAACTATATGCGCTGGCGAGCCTTCTCTTCGCGTAAAAGCTGCTGGTAGCTCTTGCTGGGCGTGGGCAAGTGTTCGGGGTAAATACCCTTGCTCACCAGCAATTCGCGCACGGAAGCGCCTGCCTCATGTATGATGCGTGTGATACCATAAAGAGGCGTAAAAAGAGGCGTACATACCTCTGAAGAGTCCGCCTACGCGGACTTCGTGGAGGCGTCTGCCTCCCTTAGGCGCGGTTTCAACCGCCTGCCATCCATTCACCGTTGCCGATCACCGAGACAGGAGCCACCATTTATGCCCACCGCGCCCGACATGCCCAACACGCCAGACGCGACGACCACTGCAAACAAGCCTACCAGTAAGCCGACGACAAAGGCGAAGCGCGCGCCGAAGCCAACAGCGACGCAGCCAGCCATCGGCGGCGCCATCACGCCCGACTACGCCCGGCGGCTCGCCCGCACACGCGCGCGGCTGGCCGACCATGAACTTGATGGCCTGCTGATTGCCAGCCAGTACAATCGCCGCTACCTGACGGGCTTCACCGCGACCGATGGCGACATCACCGAGTCGGCGGGGTGGGCGCTGGTCACGCCGCAGACCTTCGCGCTGATCACTTCCAGCTTTCATCTCAACGGCATCGAAGACCAGATCGTTCCCAGCGGCGTTACTCTCGTCCCCACCGATGAAATGCTCTCGTGGGATGCGCTGGCAAAGGCGATCAAAGGAGAAGCAGAGGGAACCAGCGGCGGCAAGGCCAAAAAGGCAAAGAGCGGTAAACTGCGCCTGGGCTTTGAGAAGGAGTGGTTTTCCTATGCCGCCTATGCGCATGTCGCGCGGGCATTGCGCGAACAACTGCCCTATGTGGAGTTGGTTCCCAGCGACGACTTGGTGGAGTTTGTGCGCGCCAGCAAAGATGAGGCTGAGATTGCGGTGATTCGCCGCGCGGCGGAGATCGCCAATCAGGCGTTCGCGCGGCTGGTGGCCGGGCTACGTCCTGGGATGACCGAGCGCCAGATCGCCGCGACCCTCGAACGCCATATGATCGACCTTGGCGCCGACGAACCAAGCTTCGATACCATCGTTGCCTGTGGGCCAGGTGGCGCGCTGCCACACTGGACACCAAGCGACCGCGAGGCGCGCATGGGTGAGCCGCTGCTGATTGACTTTGGCTGCCGGGTGGCCGGATACTGCTCCGATCTGACGCGCACGATCTGCCTGGGTGAGCCGGACGACAAGCTGCGCGAGGTCTATACGCTGGTGCGAAAGGCGCAAGACGCTGGGCTGGCCGCACTGAAATCCGGCGTGCGGCGCGGACGCGATGTGGATGCGGCGGCGCGCAAGGTCTTCGAGGAAGCAGGCAGCGGTGATTACTTTATCCACAGTTTGGGGCACGGCGTGGGGCTGGCCGTCCATGAATTGCCTGCCATCAGTCGCTTGCGCATCCAGACGCCGGAGCGCGACGCCGAACTGGCCAAGGTGGAGCAGATCGAGACAAATGCCGTGGTGACGAACGAGCCGGGGCTGTACTATGCAGGCTGGGGCGCCGTGCGCCTGGAGGATATGATCCTCGTACGCGACCACGACGCCGAACTCTTCACCGACCGCAACCCTGAGCAGATTCTTTGCGTGCCAGTACAGTAGCCTACTAAAGACAAGGGCGCTACGATCTCGTAGCGCCCAAACAGATCATCTCTAGGTCATCTACAGGCAGCCTTTTGCCGACCTCAGTTCACATGCTTGTCAGCGTCAAAAGGAGGGGTCGGCGTCGAGCGTCGCTTCGTAGGCGCTCACAATCGCCAGCGCCTCGGCCAAAATGTCTACCTGCCCTGTCTGGCCTTCCGCTTGCCGACCGTCAGTTGTAGCTGACGCTGGCCGCTCAGCGCGCCCGCCGTTCAACCGACAATCCCAACACATTTGCCGCATGGATCGCGAGGTGGGCGCGTTTGGGTCGTTCGCCAATCGCCACAACTCTGCGCTCTTCATCCAGCGGCCACACTGCTCACAGCGCATTTGAGATCTCCTCTCGTCGTACCTGTGGACGTACGCAACTCGCTTTACGCGATGGATCACAGGCTGCGGAGCGCGCCTTTGCGCTGCCACGCATCGCCAAGAGTACAGCAGGAGTCCGTGCTGCGCCGCATCGGATATACCACTCAGTATATACTATCTCAGACGGTTTGTCCAGCCGGGTGGCTACGAAAACATGAATGTCGCAATGTTACTATCGTCGCGGCGACACCCAACACGGAGAGCAGGAGGAAGTAGCGTTCTGGGCTGCGCCAGGCGACCACCAGCGGCAGAAGCGGAAGGATCAGCCCCGCGAAGGCATAGCCAGTGTGCTTGCGCCATGCCCAGACGACGGCGCCAACCCAGAACGCCAGCTCTAACACGGAATAGACCGCCGAGGGGAAGAGCGGCAGCGCGCCCGACAATGAGAGGTCAATCAGCCCACGTCCGCCCGGCTCCAAGGGTAGGCTCATTGGCAAGAGCAGGCTCTCGAACCAGGGGCGCGGCGAGAATACAATCCACGGCAGGTTGATCGCGAGGAATGCGCCGAGCGCAATCACTCCCTGGCGCGCTGCCTCGGCAGGGCCATGACGCCGCCAGACCCAGGCCGGTAAAAAGGAGCCGCGAACCATGCCGTCTGTTTTATCGCGCAGGCCGCTCCCAGAAGTATTCCAGCAGCCCAGCGCCGGTCACGCAGCATCCACGCCCAGATCAGAAACGCCACCCACCAGATGTCGAAGTCTCCATTGGTCATTCGGCGCACCGCTTCGGGGTTGCTGAGCAGGAAGAGCGCCAGCGCGAAACGGCTATTTGCCGGAGCGCGGGCAAGCAGCGAGACGCCCAGCCCGATGAAGAGCAGCAGTTGAAGGAAGCCAATGCTTGGCAGTCCGAGCAACACAGTAGGGACATCCACAAGAAAGGCTCCTGCGGGATAGCTGGCGAACGTGCGCGGATCAACCTCAACCGGCGGATAATTCGGGTGCGCCAGATAGGCGTTGATGGCGGCGCGTAGCTCGGCGCTAGTGGGCATATGTCTGGGATCGCTGAAGCGGCCACGCGAGATGGGAGTATAGCCATGAATGTGATAGTACGCCATCACCTCTGCCAGCCGGTTCCCCGTATACGGATTTTCGCCATGAACAACGAGGATCGCGCTGTAGTGCATGTAGTACATGGCGTCGCTGGTGTAGGCTGGTGGAGAGGACGTTGCCGTGACGATCAGGCCACTCGCCAGCAGCAGGCTGGATTGCACGGCGGCGACCAGCGCCCACAGCAGAACGGGCAGCGCCAGCCAGCGCATGACCTGACGCAGCCATGCGGGATGCTCATGACGGGTGGCCAGGGTGAAGCAGACAAAGGCGCCCAGGAGGAAAAATGTCGCGACGCTGGCGAAGACGATAAACGGCGCATGTGGCCAGGCGGGAGGCGCGTTGGAGAGGACGAGCGCCAGACACCCCACTCCCGTGAGCGTAAGGCTGCTGGGCTGATCGATCACGGCGCGTAACGCAGCCGCCACACGCCTGACTACGCCCTCGCATATGCGTGTCCATCCTTCAGCCATTGCTCTTCCCCCAGGTCTCGCTATACTCATCCTATCTCGGCGCGGATACACCCGCTCTACGCGGAGTATAGCGAATCGGGAGGCGTTTATCCAGCGCGCCTGGCATCGAGAGACGATGAGACGGTTATTGCGCTGTAGACATAGGCGTATCCTGGGCGTCAGATGGTATTACCTCAATAGGACTGCCCGCTGGCGACTCCTCGATCACCTCAATAGTCTGTATGCGCATTGGCTCAGAGAGGGACATGGGAGGCGCGACATCATTGCTTTCTTTAAAGAGCGCCAGCGACAGAATGGTCAGTGGCTAGCGGCGAGATGGAGCAGCAGCCATTCATTGCTGCATCATCCAACGTGCTATGATTGTTCCTTAACACTGACTGCGTTGGCCGCTCCACAAGGGGAAGAAAAAAACTCACGCTTCTATGCGGGAGATAGCAGGCGCCATGCCAAGGGCTGGGCAGGAGAAAAGAGAAGGCGCGCGTTCCGGTTCGCTACGCAATTTAGACTGTGGACGACAGGTCAGACGCAGAATCATCATGAGCAGGCTGCTTCATTCCTGTCTTCTGATGGGGGCGCCCCAGGTAGGTATCGAGCATCTGGGCGGCCCGGCGCGCAATATCCGGGCGCAATGCGTAATAAGTCAGGCGGTCACGATCATAGAGCGTGACGAAACCGGCGGCGCGCAGACGCACCATATGGTGCTTGGTGGTGGCTTTGGTCAGCCCAAGTCGCTCGGCAAGTTCGGTGAGATACATCTCGCGATCTGCCAACAGCCGTAAGATGCGCAGGCGTGTGCTGTCGCCAAGCGCCTCGAAGAAGCGCAGGATGTCTTCTCCGGGCGCGCGTGGATCCGCAAAGGACGACTCGGCGTCGCGGGTGGAAAACTCGATTGGCGCACAGAAGGTCAATGTTCCGCGCCAGAAGTGGTAATACACCGCCGGGCGGCAGAAATAGCTTGGCGCGAAGATGATGCGCCGCAATCCCGCTGGTCGGCTCACCTGCACGCCGCGCATCGCCAGTTCGATAAACGGCTCCTGGGCCATCTCGCGCCGTCGCTGCTCCAATGCCGCCGCCTCGCGTGCGAGCATCGGCTCGATGCGTGGCGCCTCAGCCGCGAAAACGGCTTCCAGCCAGATATGGAGCGCGCGAATCAATTCAGCGCGTGCGCCTTGAAGGTCGTCAAGCGCGGCGCGCACAGTGGGGCGCACATCGAGCGCATAGTTTTCGAGCAGCCGGTCGAGCGCGGGCGTAGGGATAAGGGCGCCATCAGTTTTTGCCCTTCCATGCTTGTTCTGTTGCTCATTGCGCTGCTCGCTTCGTTCGGCCAGGGCGCTCTGCAACAGCGCCACCCAGTCTGAGGCAAGCCCCTCCTGATCGAGCAGCGCTTCGGCGAATTGCGCGGCGGGCAGTGTTGGCAGCCACGCCAGAAAGGCCGCAGGATCGCGCGGCGCCGGGCATTGCCACACCAGCGAGATCAGCGTGGCGTGCAGCGATCCGGGGCGTCCGTCGCCCAGATAGTGACCAAGGGTCGTCAGCGCTGAGGGGTCGCGTGCGGCGCAGCGGGCGCGGGCCGATTCGATCCATGCGCGGCCTACATCAAAATCGGCGTAGGTGTTATCGGGGGTCGCCAGTGAAACGTGAATGCTGAGCAGGAAGTCATAGGTGGGGCAAGCGATGATCTCTACCTCAGGAGCGCGTCCACGGCGCAGATCAACCGCACGCGGAGCCGAGAGCCGTGGGTCGGGCCGGGTCTCGCCGCTGGCGTTGGGCAGAAATGAGCCGGTTGGTCGCGCCTCCGATCTCGTCTCCGGTTTGGATTCCGGGCGCGTATCTTTGCTTTCACGCGCCGTGCGCCCATCGCTTTTCGTCCCCGACCTGGCGGAGATGTCCGCCTGTGGCTCTGCCCGTGTTCCCATCCGCCAATATCCCTTCTCCATGCCTGGCGCTCATGGCGTCTCACCGGACGCCCAATAGTACATACCTACATCTATGAGGCGCCTGCACGACTGCGCCATTTTTCCCGTATAGCCCTATAGCTATCACAGGGATGATAGCATCTTGTGCTGTCCAGCGTCGAGGGGATAGGCCGGAAGCAGTCTAACCGAGCGCATCCCATTCCCTTCCTACCTCCTAAACATGGTACGATGAAAAGGAAGTATTTGGCGCGCTACAGCGCCAACGCCTATACTCTGGCGGAGAAGCGCGTGCTACGGCGCGGGTCGAACATGCTGAACACGATGCGTGTGCGTGTATCGCAACCGCGCGATAAGAGATGGGAGAAAGTTGCGCATGACAGGCGCTGAGATTGGAGTGTTGGTCGCGGCGTTTCTGGCGTCCGCAGTGGAGTTTGTCGAAGCGTTTACCATTGTGCTGGTGGTCGGTGTGACGGTCAACTGGCGCAGCGCATTCGCGGGGACGGCTGCCGCAGCGGCGGCGCTTGCGGTGATCGTTGGTATCTTTGGGGTGGCGCTTGTCCACTATGTGCCCATCGAGGCACTGCGGCTGGTGGTGGGCGTATTGCTGGTGCTGTTTGGCCTCAAGTGGTTGAAAAAGGCCATCATGCGCTATGCGGGCCTGAAGGCGATGCACGATGAGGAGGCGATCTTCGAGGAGGAGCTTGCCGAGATGCGCGCGCGTGGTGAGGAGCCGTCCAGACGCTTTGATCCGTTTGGCATCGTCACCTCGTTCAAGAGCGTGCTGCTGGAAGGGCTTGAGGTCGCCTTTATTGTCATTACCTTTGGTAGCGCCATCAGCTCAGGGAATGGTGGCCCCGGCGTCGGTATTCTCTACGCCACGTATGGGGCTATCGCTGCGGGCATTCTCGTTGTCGTTGTGGGCGCCCTCGTGCGCGCTCCCTTGCAGCGCGTGCCTGAAAACACGCTGAAGTTTGTGGTCGGCATTATGCTGACTAGCTTCGGCACGTTCTGGGGCGGCGAGGGACTTGGCGTCCACTGGGCCGGAGAGGATCTCTTCCTGCTGGCGCTGATCGCGTTCTATCTTGTCGTCTCCGGCGCGCTGATCCTCTGGCTGCGCCAGTTTGGCTCGGCGAGCGCCGGGAAGGGCGCGCGCATTCCCGCATCCAAACCTGGGCCAGCGGCGGAGGCGGCTGCCGGTCTTTCAACTGGAGAAGGTGGGCAATAAACCATGCAAGTGATTCTCAATGCGCTCAAGGCGACGTATAACTTTTTCGTGGGCGATGTGATCCTGCTGGCGGGAGCGGCGGTCGCCTTTCTGCTGGCGACGGTCTTTCTGCATTTCGCCTTTGCGCCTGGCTCGTCAACCGGAAACATCCTGGGCGCGGTGGCGCTGATCGCCTTTATCGTGATCGGTCTGATCGCCACACTGGCGCGTGAACTGATGGGCCGCAAATAGGCCGCCCTTTGGACAACCAAAGAACCACCTAAGAACAATCAAAGAGACCTCCAGGCGGGGACGATAGATAGAGGTGTTGATACTCTATCAGCCGCTCTGGAGGTCTCTTTTGTGTAGGCCCGATCAGGAAAGTCCTACCTGGCAGGCGCCCAGACGCCGAACTCATTGCCGTCGGGGTCGGCAATCTGCGCCCACTTGCCCCAGGGTTGGGTTGAGAGTTCCTGCACAAAGGTGACGCCGCGCTCTTTGAGTGTGGCGCAGGTCTCTTCGATGTCGTCTGTATGCAGCACAAAGCCGGTCATGCCTGATCTATCACTGCCGCTCTGGCCGCGCAAGCCCAACATGATATGCGTCTGGCCGCCGGGAAGAGCGACTTCCAGCCAGCGTTCCGTCTCGCTCATTGGCTCGTCACTTACTTTCTCAAAGCCGAGTTTATCCACATAAAACTCAAGAGCTTTGTCTTGATTGGTGACGCCAACGGTGATCGTGCCAATTTTCGAGAACATACCTGCTTTCCCCTTTCTGTTTCTCAACGTGGCTACTCATGCGCCACTGGAATGGATGTGGCGCGTCATTGCTATTCTCTCTCTGGAACGAAAATGTGGAAGTTTCCTTCTGGGACAGACATTAGCCACGACGCTGCCCTGAGCCGTTTTGTGCCATAATGGCGATATACTGTGCATCACCCTACTCGCGAAGTAAGTGTGTGTGAAGATCGTTGAATCCAGGTGGCGACAAGGCAGGGCAGGATGGAAAGTAACCAACGTCACGGCGCTACACAGGCTACAGAGATCACAGAGGATCGTCAGGGGAACACACAGCATTCACCGCACGAACACGACCAGCAGGATGGCGAGATGATTGACATCGAGTTACACGACCTGGCCTATGGTGGGGACGCCGTAGGCCGCTATGAGGGGCGTGCGATCTTCGTGACGGGTGGGCTGCCGGGTGAGCGTGTGCGGGCACGGCTCACCCGTGAACGCAACACCTATGCGCGGGCGAAGCTTGTCAAAGTACTGCGCGCCGCGCCTGAGCGTGTCGCGCCACGCTACCCCGCGCTGGCTGATTCGGGTGGCTTTCAGTGGCAGCATATCGCCTATCCGGCGCAGGTGAAGTGGAAGACCCATATCGTGCGCCAGTTGTTGATGCGCGTCGGGCGCTTCGCCAATCCCTCCGTCCTCTCGATGCGTGGGACGCCGGAGGGAGCCGATCCCTGGCATTATCGGACGGTGGCGCAGTTTGCCATTGGGCCAGACGGCGCCATTGGCTTCCGGCGGATGGAAAGCCACGATGTGCTGGATATGGACAGCTGCCCCATCGTGCATCCTGCGCTCGACCGCCTCTATCAGCGCGTGCGCGGCTGGATGCGCGAGACCTGGGGCGCACACGCCAGCGACTACGCCGAACGATTCACCCTGCGAGTCACGGCGCCATCCTCCTCCGATGCGTCATCTACATCTGTCACCGCCTCGTTTTCCGATTCCGGCGTTTTCAGCGCGTCGGGTGTGTTTTCTCGCTCCCAGGTAGGGTTGCGCCGCGCCATGCCTGCTTGGGACGCCTATCGCACCGATGAGGCGGGATTGCTCACGCTCGAAGCGCGGCCCGCCAGCGCCTTTGACCGCGATGTTTCCCCCGAAGAGGTGGGACGTGCACTGCTGGCGGCTGCGCCAACGCTGGTGGGCGTGGTAATCCTGGGGCTGCCCGGTGGGCGTGGGCGCATTGTCGTTGGGCAAGATTTCGTGCATGAGCGTGTGGGCAATAAGCTGTTTCGCATTTCCGCTGGGTCGTTCTTCCAGGTGAACGCCGCGCAGACGCCGGTGCTTGTCGAGACGGCGCTGACGGCGTTGCGTCCACAGCCGGGCGACTGGGCGCTGGATGGCTACAGCGGAGCAGGGTTGTTTTCGCTCTTCCTTGCCGATTATGTCACGCATGTCCGCGCAATTGAATCGCAGCCCAGCGCCGTGGCCGATGCGCGCGCCAGCGCCACGCTCAACAACATGGATAACATCACGGTCAGCGAGGGGGTGATCGAGCGCGTGTTGGGAACGCTCAGGCAGCAGCGCGAGCGGGTTGACATCGCGTTGGTAGACCCACCACGGTCGGGATGTCATCCACGTGCGCTGACAGAGATCAAGGCGCTGGGGCCACGTACGCTGGTCTATGTCTCGTGCGATCCCTCCACGCTGGCGCGCGATCTGCGGCTGCTCTGCGAGGATGGCGCATACCGGCTGGCCTCCGTGCAGCCAGTGGATATGTTCCCGTTTACGTCGCATATCGAGTGCGTGGCTGTCTGTGAGCGCGCACGCTGGGGAAGATAAGATAGGAAGATGAGGAGGAGCCAACTATGCGCCGATACGCATTCATACAGCTCGATGTATTTACCGAGACGCCGTTCCAGGGCAACCAACTGGCGGTCTTCCCCCAGGCGGAGGGCCTGAGCGACGCCGAGATGCAGGCCATCGCCAACGAGATGAACTACTCGGAGTCAACGTTTGTGCTGCCGCCTGCCGACCCCGCTGCGCTGGCGCGTGTGCGTATCTTCACGCCCGCCACCGAACTGCCCTTCGCCGGGCATCCGGTGATTGGAACTGTCTTCGCGCTGGCGCACGTCGGGCGCGTCCAGCCGGAGCGCGATGGCTCACCCGTCATCTTTGAGCTTGGCGTCGGCCCTCTCTCGATTGACCTGCTCTATGAGGGCGCTGATGATCTTGCCAGCGATGATCGCCTGGATGTGGGGCAAACCCTCAGCTTCGCCTGGATGCGCCAGCCGCTGCCAACGTTTAGCGCCTGGGAGGGCGACCGCACGCAATTGGCCGATGCGCTTGGGCTAGCAGCGGATGACCCTGCTGACGATCTGCCCATCGAGCGCGGCTCTGCTGGCGTACCATTTGTGTATATTCCCTTGCGTTCGCGGGCGGCGCTTGCGCGGGTGCGGCCCGGCGCCGATCTCTATCGTGCGCTTGGCCTCTCCGCGCCAACCGATCAGACCGGCGCGTTTCTCTTTACCCTTGCCGATGACAACGCCAGCGAGGCAAACGCTCCGGTGGCGGAGAGCACGTTCACAGTGTATGGCCGCATGTTCGCGCCGTTTTTGGGACTACGCGAAGACCCAGCGACCGGTTCAGCAGCCGGGCCGCTTGGCGCCTATCTCGTCCGCCACGGACGCGCCCAGCCCGATACGCAGACCGATGGCGAGGCGCGTATCGTCGTCTGGCAGGGGGTAGAGATGGGCCGCGCCAGTCGCCTGACGGTGGCCGTCGCCACGACGCCGGATGTCGCAGCGCCCACTCCAACGATCAGCGGCGTGCGTGTGGGCGGCTCCTCAGTGGTGGTGGCCGAAGGCGAAGTGATCCTGCCGTGATGAAGCCAGGGTATCGCGTATAGAGCAACACCTTGCTTCATCAAGCTCAGCCTCTTGATATTGAGCCATTACTCTGGTACACTTGTTCTTAACACCCTCGGCTTTTAGTATCAATACTATCACTCACGAAGAGTATGTCGGAAGCAGCTATGAGATCTCAGATCGCTTCATGCGGCATAAAGCTATGTTGCGGCGTGGCAAGCGCCATGCTCAGCGATTAATTGAAACTGATCTCCCCTACACGGCTCCAGCACTTTCTCCTCTTTTTGTATGAACTGTATGGCGCTACGATCACAAATCCTTTGTTTCATTCGTTCCGAGAAGCCATCATCTATGGCGCTGTCAAGCCAGGCCCCAATTTTCACTTGCTAGCGCAAACACAAGGAAGTACAATGGAAACCTGGAATGATCTCATCGCTTATCAAAACAGCAACAGGCAAGCTGAAAGCTGCGTGGACAATGAACAAACAGACAGCGCCAGCGCGCCGCCGTTCCACCCGCCGCAGGTGGATTATCCGTGTGGTGGGGGCGTTGCTGACGCTGTGTCTGCTGGTGGCGGTTGGCTACGGTGGGCTGTGTACCTATGTGACGACGCGGCTGATCTATGTCCCGCAGACGCCCGTGCCTACCGGCCAGACGCCCGCGCTGTATGGCCTGAGCTATCGCGACGTGACGTTCCCTAGCCGCTACGATCACATCATGCTCAAAGGATGGTTCATTCCTGGTGTGCTGTCCCCTGGCAGGCTGACCGCGCGCCGCACACTCATCCTCCTGCATGGCACACGCACGAACCGCATTGATGTCGGTGTGGGGTTGCTCAAGCTCAGCGCCGAGTTTGCGTTGCATGGCTTCGCCGTGCTGGCGTTCGATTTCCGTGGCATGGGCGATTCGCCGTATGCGCCGTTTAGCGCAGGCGAGTTCGAGCAGCGCGATGTGCTGGGCGCGGTAGACTTTTTGCGCTCTGGCCCGTTGCCCTATCCTGCGCTTGGCCGACCACACGTCATTGGCGGCTGGGGCGTCTCGCTGGGCGCGGCCACACTGCTGCTGGCGGCTGCGCATGAACCGGCCATTCGCGCCATCGTCTCGGATAGCGCCTACGCCGATGTGATCCCCATTCTCGACCGCGTATTGCCGCAGATGTCGCATCTGCCGCCGATCTTCACACCAGGCACGCTGCTGGCGGCGCGCGTCTTCTACGGCGTCAACTTCTACGCTGTGCGTCCGGTGGATGTCGTCGCCAGCATCTCCCCCCGCCCAATCTTCTTCATTCACGGCGCGGCGGATACCTATGTGCCGCTCTCGAATATGACACAATTGGTAGCAGCGGCGCGCAAGGGCAAAGACGCGCATGTGCAGACCTGGATCGTGCCAGGGGCGACGCACGCCAAGAGCTTCCTGGTCGCGGGCCAGACGTATGTCAACCGTGTCGTCGCGTTTTTCACCGCGACGCTTGGCCCCGATACCAGCGGCGGCGTCGCGATAGGAGGATAGGTTATGAGCAATCCAGCCAGCAATGAAAGCTATGAGGGGCAGATCGGCTCCCTCGCCAGCCAGCGCCCCGGCAAAGGCAATGTGATCGATCTGCGCAGCGATACCGTTACTCAGCCCTCGCCCGCCATGCGCGAGGCGATGTACCGCGCGGAGGTGGGCGACGATGTGTACGGCGAAGACCCGACGGTGAACCGGCTGGAAGAGCTGGCCGCCGCGAAGGTAGGCAAAGAGGCTGCGCTCTATGTGCCCAGCGGCGCGATGGGCAACACCACTGCCATCCTGACGCACTGCCGCCGGGGCGACGAGATCATCGTGGGCGACCGTTCGCATATCTATCTCTACGAGGTGGGTGGCGCGGCCCGCCTGAATGGCTCACCTGCACGCAGCGTGCCCACACGGCCCGACGGCACTCTGGATCGCGTGCGGCTGGCAAGCGCCTTCCAGGGCAGCGATATTCACGAGGCGCGGACAGGGCTGCTCTGCCTGGAAAACACGCACAATATGTGCGGCGGGCGCGTCATCCCCCCACAGACGCTGCGTGAACTGGCGACGCCTGCGCATGAACGCGGCCTGCCTGTGCATATGGATGGCGCGCGTCTCTTCAACGCCGCTGTGGCGTTGGGGTTGCCCGCCAGTGAGCTTGCCGCCCAGGTGGATAGTGTGATGTTCTGTCTTTCCAAAGGGCTGAGCGCGCCGGTTGGCTCGATGCTGGCAGGCTCGCGTGAGTTCATCGCTGAGGCGCGTCGTGTGCGCAAGCTGCTGGGTGGCGGTATGCGCCAGGCCGGGATTATCGCGGCGGCTGGCATTGTGGCATTGAACGAGATGGTAGATCGCCTGGCAGAAGACCACGCCAACGCGCGCCATCTAGCCGAGGGGCTTGCCAACATTCCAGGTGTCGCCGTTGATCCCGCCAGCGTAGAGACCAATATCCTTTTCTTTGGCGTCGTGTCTGAGAGCGGGATCAACGCTGCGGCGAATACGGCGCTGGCCGAGGCGGCGGCGCGTGAGGGCGTGTTGCTCTCCGGCGGCGACGACGGGCGCATTCGCGCGGTGACACACTACGGCATCACCGCCGCCGATATTGATCGCGCGCTGGTGGTGATTGCGCAGTGTCTCTTAGCTGTGGCGCTCTAGCTGATTGGATGTTCCTCCGTCCGCGTCAGCCCCAAATAGGAGAACGTGATGGCATGCGTGGTCAGTGTACCGTGGTTGGATTTGGGCTGATCACATTGTTGACCACGGTAAAGGTGATCAATCCTGTTTGGGGGTTGTTTGGATCGTAGACAAGGCTGTCACCAGAGGTGCTTTCGATCAGCCCTGAGCCGTCTGGTGTCCAACCAACAGGAATACTATCTTGCTGACGCGGAATAGCCCGATCATGCGTGAGATCAAGCACAAATATACCTGTCTCGCCATCCACCGCAATCAGCGTTGCCTGTGGGTTCCAGGCCAGGAAGGAATACTGAGAGCCGATGGTCTGGGCAATAGTGGGCAATAGTTGCAAAGAGCCTGTCGTGGTATTGAGCAACTCGGTCAGGATAGTGTATTGTCCCTGGCTATCCTGTCCATGGAGCAACGCATACGCTCCATCAGGAGCCAGACTGACCCCTAGCTTCTGCGCGACGGGGATGGTGATAATCTCGCGAATTTCGCCCGTCGAAATATCGAGCGATCCAAGCGCATCATACGCAGGATAAGGTGTTGGGAGCGAAGGATTGTACAACACAAAGAGATGAGTCGAGTCAATCCATCTTTCCAATGCAATGACTGATTGACTCGCAGTTCCTGAGACAGCAATCGGTTGCCACGTAGCGGGATCGAGGAGATAGATGGTTCCCCCATCATTGTAGGCAGCGTGTGAGCTATCTGGCGACCAGAATATCGTTTCAGGCACGCCTTGTGGATACGTGATGATCTGTGTCTGTGGGTGACTCGTCAGGTTGACGGTAGTCACGCCTGGTAGGCCGTAGACGAGATAGCGCTCATCTGGTGAAATGCTTGCGCCATAGATGCTAACGCCTGGTGGTTCGAGATTCGGTAGGGTTGGCCCCGCCACATCAACACGCCCATCCAGCGAGACAGCATGCAGGCGGCCATCTACGTTGAGATACGCCAACCGCCAATCGCTGAAACCGGGTAACGCGGTGTTGACGCCCACGGTAGGTGATGGCACAACACTCGAGGCTGGGCCTTTGCCAGGCGCATAGGTGATGGTCGAGACGACCAGCGGAGGTGTGGGTTGGGCGCTTGCTTGTGGTTGAGCCGGGGTCAGCGCAATCCTGGTGATACCGGCAATCAGCGCAATCACGATCAGGACGCCAATCGCTAGTGACAAAATGACGCCTCTACGGCCAGTCAGCCAGCGCGGGTATCTTTGCTTGTAGCCTTGGAAGCGACGCGGCGATGATGAGCTCATGGAGTTTCTACGTCCTTTCCCACCGAGAACGAACAGCATAGGGAGTGACAGTACATGCTGGATGTTTCGCCAATCCTGGCGGTGTGAGAGGTATGAGCGCACTTATCAAGCGAGCGGTGGCCATATCGCCAGCCCAAATGAATGCGCCCACTGTTTAGTCAAAGCCTTGTAGAGAGCAAAACGCTCATTCTATCGTCCCGCTTACCAGACCCAGCCGCCATCGGTCGAATCCACCGGAACACCTATGATGGCATTCCACAGAATGGACTGTTTGACGCGCTGGAGGCCGCCGTTGCTATTCGAGCCACAGCCCGTTCCGTAATTGAGTTGCCCGTTTGATTGCTGATATGTCACAGCGCCGCAGGTATCGATGTATAACAAGGCGATCCTGCCATAGCGCAAGGTGAAACACCAAGCGCACTCATCCGCGTTCTTTGCTCTTTCGACGTTTTATCTGAATTGAGAAACTAACAACATCAGGGCATTGTGCGTTATCTGAGCAAAGGCATAACGCCCGATAAAATGAAAAATACTCCTTTCCATGCAAGCGCCAACAACGGTGAGCGCATCATACATTGCAAACCAAACGTTGTCAAGTAGTCATTTGATAGTCCTCGGTAGGTTTTTTATTGCTCCCTTTGCTCAGCGATTGCGCCCGTGACGCCTATGTACATGTTACAATGATGTGAAAAAAGGAGAAAATGTATGGTGGTTTCTGGAACGTTGCAACGACGCGCACCATCTGGAAGGCGCTGAAGATATTGCTATAGACAACGAATAATAAGCGAACTGCTGGGCAATGGGCTGATCTGGCGCATCTGGCGAAGACGCATCCTTCAGCGCATGTCGTTCGTAATATAAAGCAAAGCGTTATCGCGCACGAACAGTGCGATATGTCCGTATCGCCCGCTCGGCGGATCGATCCGCTGGGCCATCTATAACGTGTCTCGGCGGGTACATGCCTTATGGACAGCGTGGCGCCGCATCTGCGGAGGGAGAATAAGGGCGGAAAAAGCGAAGGCCGCGCTCACAGGTCACGCTCACAGCGTCTTCTTAGCAAAGTGTGGCGTAGAAGACTATTCAAGGTCGTGTCGCTGCCCTATAATATGGCTAACACCATCTGACCTCTGGAACTGCGTGGGAGCGCGGCAGAGGCGTATCGAGAAAGAAACGGAGAAACACACATGGGTGGTTTTCATTGGTGGGATCTGGCGCCCTTACTCCTGTTGGCGTTGCTGTTCTTCGGCCCCAAGCGTCTTCCAGAGATGGGCGCCTCGGTAGGCAAAACAATCAAAGCCTTCCAGCGTTCGATGAAGGACGAGACCAACAACGCGGTTGAGGCGCCCGCCGCTCCGGCAGTTCCGCAGATCGCGCAGCCAGCGCCAAGCGCCGCGCAGCCTGTGACGCAGCCTGAGCCTGCGGCTACGGTCAGCGAAGAGGCTCTCGGCTAGCAGTCTGAGCCCGCTTGCCTTTTGTGGCTGGGTGAGGACAATTGAGCGATGTTCAACGCTGCCCTGGCGCTATCTATCCCTGGGGATAGACAACGGGCGGCGTTGGGACGCTGGCGAGGAGTGTGGTGATGGCAGCGACACCTGTACGTGAACGCAACAGCCCTGCCGCTGGCAGCGCAGTAGATGACGATCTGTTGGATGAGCAAGACGACGAAGAGGAAGAGATAGGGGCCACGATGACCCTCGTCGAGCACCTCGAAGAGTTGCGGCGTCGGCTGATCATCTGCGCCATTGCTATTGTCGTTTGCTCGATTGTCAGCTTTATCTTCTGGGAGCAAATTTTCAGTTTTCTGCTCTCTCCCCTGCCCGCCGCCGTCAACAAGATCGATCCGCAAAGCTTGCATCATGGCGGTTCGCAGGTCAAACTCGTTGTCACCGATATTGGTGGCCCGTTCCTTGTCGCGCTTGAGGTCTCACTGGCGGTGGGCATTGCGCTTGCCAGCCCGTTGATCCTCTACGAGCTATGGGCCTTCCTCTCTCCCGCGCTCACCCGTAAAGAGAAACGCTACGCGCTGCCCTTCACACTGCTGGGCGTCGGACTTTTTCTCGCCGGTCTTGTCACTGGTTTTATCGTACTGCGCTATCCGGTGGATTGGCTAATCGCGTTCGGCTCCGATAAGTTCGATCTGCTGCTGACTGCTCAGAGCTACTTCACCTTCATTGCATACTTCCTGCTGGCGTTTGGCATTGTCTTCGAGCTGCCGCTGGTGCTGACATTCCTCGGCGTGCTGGGCATCGTCAACAGCAAGACGCTGATCGCGAAGCAGGCGTATATCCTCTTTGGGCTGTGGTTCATCTCCTGCTTCATCACGCCCGGCGCCGACCCATATAGCCCGGTGATCATCGGCGTCGCGTTTACGGTTCTCTTCTACCTGAGCGTGCTGTTGCTGCGCGTCATCAAGAGGTGAGTCATTACTTCAGCTGCGTGGCCGCCGAGACGGCGAACGCCAGTCGCACGAGATCGCTGTGGAAGCCAGGGAAGAACAGCGCCGCGCCCGGTTGCAGATGGTAGCCGAAGTTGTTGATGTTCTGGCGATAGGTCTCTGGCAGGGGCGACGAGAGGTCATAGAGGAATTGCGCATACTCGTTCGTCAGGTCGTTTGCCCGCAGCACGCCCGGCCACTGCTTCCAATCGCTTACCGGCTTGCGTAGCATATGATCGGCGAAATAGATATTTTCCACCAAGACGCTGCCATCCGGCACGCTCATCGCCTTAATGCGGTTGATCATTGGCGAGGGGTCTACGGTGGTGAACTGGCCGTCGGTTAGATGGCAGACCAGCGGCGCGGGGCAACGTTGATATTCATGCAGATGCGCCCGCAGCAGCGCCTCCACCGCCGCGAAAGCGCCAGCGGTGTCGGTCACGCCGCCTGCCGAAAGCTCTGGCGTGCCCATTTGCAGTAACTCCGGCAGGTCGCGGATACCGCCAAGCACGTCTACGACCGAGGTGCTGTAGGCAAAGATGGCCAGCCGGTAGCGTTTCTGTGGCATGCCGTCGCGCATGGAGCGACGCACCATATCTTTGATCGCCGCGCGCAACGTCTGGTTGACCAGATCGATCTTCGAGGTCGCGCCGCATGGCTCGTTCATGGAGTCACTGGCGTCGAGCAGATAGATCACAAGCGCCGGGGTTAGCCCGGTCGCCGGTTGTGTGTACATAACCTAACCCCCCGGCCCCCTTCCCCACACGGGAAGGGGGAGAACAGTGTCTCTGAGAGAACCTCCCTCCCCGTTCGGCGATGGCATTAGCCTGAGAGAATCAGACTCCCCTCCCCGTTCGGGGGAGGGGCAGGGGAGAGGTTCAGCTTTCCAGCAGAACGGTTTGTACCTGGGCTGTGCGTTGGTTGCGCCGCACCAGGAGGCCGCGCCCCGGTGGCTGTGACATCGCCTTCTGGCCGCCAAGCAGAGGCCCTTCCTGCGGTTCGCCGCTCAGGATGATCCCCGGCGTCCCCATATCTTTCAGGCGGCCAAACACCTGATCGAACGAGCGCGAGCTACCGGCGACACGGCGGGCGACGATGACATGCAGCCCGATGTCTTTCGCCTGCAAGAGCAACTCCGAGAGCGGCGCCAGCGGATTGCCCGCAGGAGTCACGATCAGGTCGTAGTCGTCTACGATCAGGAAGTGGTGTGGCCCCTCCCAGCGCGTGGGATTACGCAGCGCCTCGATGGAGATGTTCGACCCGGATGGCATGCGCGCGTCAAGCTCCTTTTTGAGCTTGGCTACCAGGTCTTTGAGCATATCCGCCGTTACTGCGTAGCCAAACAAATTGGGGCTTTCAGCATAGTCGAGCGAGGTGCGGCGGTAGTCCACCACAGAGAAGCGCGCCTGTTCGGGTGTGTAGAGCCATTCGAGACCACGCAAGAGCGCATGCACGAGGTTCGTCTTACCTGACTCGCCATCGCCAAAGATGATGAAGTGCGGGCCGACGTTGCTCAGCAGATCGAGATAGACCGGTTCTAAGCGGAACTCTTCGATCCCCAGAGGGATGCCTGTTGGCCGGTCTGGCGCGCCTGGCGAGGGCAGATCGGCAGGCGTCACGCGGTCGGGCAGCATGCGCAGCGGCGGCGCGCTCTCACCCGTCCAGCTTCTGCGGGCGCGCGCCACTAGCGCCTCCACAGCCTTCTGTTGGGGCGTCTGCTCGGTCACATCGTCGCCGTAGACGATAGGCAGCGCCGTCTGGAACTGGCGCTTGGCCTGCGTCAGCCCACGCCCTGGCACGCCAACCGGCACGGTGGCCGCCGCAGCCTTGCCGAAGTCCGAATCAATTGGATCGTTCAGGCGTAGCTCCAGGCGCGAGCCGATGTTGTCTTTCAGTTTCGGGCGCACGTCGGCCCAGCGGTTCGTCGCCACCACCAGATGAATGCCGTAGTTCAGACCGTTGGTGATCAACTCGGCGATCTCGCCCTCCGCCTGATCGAACTCGCGTTGGAACTGGCCGAGGTCATCAATGATCAGAAACACGTCACCAAGGGCTTCGTCGGCGAACTGGCCTGCCAGCCGCCGCTCGCGATAGCTGGCCATGCTATCAATTGCGCGCTTGCGGAAGAGCAACTCGCGCTCGTCAATCAGCCCGCGCACCTGATGAACCAGCCGGATGATGCGCTCGCGGTCGCCCTTGCCACAGACGACGCCCACATGCGGCGCACCCTCGAAGATACGCAACAGACCGCCACCCAGGTCTATGCAATAGATCTGCACATCGCGTGGCGAGTGTGTGACGATCAACGAGGCGACCAGCGTGCGCAGCAGCGTGCTCTTGCCCGATTGCGGCGCGCCCACCAGCGCCAGGTGTCCGCCCGCGCCTGAGAAGTCGAGAATCATCGGCTCCTGGCGCTGCTGTTCGGGCCGGTCGAGCAGTCCAATCGGCGTACGCAGCGGCCCAAGTGGTGGCGTGTCTTGCCAGCGGCTGCCGTTCATCGTCTGGATATGCGCCATGCCGAGCGCCTGTGCCAATGGCAGCTTGCGTGGCAGTGGAGGCAGCCAGATTTGATGTACGCTCTCGCGCGCCTGTGGGCCGGACTCTTCGACGAGGCGCGCGATCACCCTATCCATATCCGTCTCAGGATCACCGCCCGTCGCGGTGTGCGCGCTATTTGCTCCTGGAGGCGTCGAGCTGGCGGCTGCTTTTACCAGTCTGCCCACCGACGTAAACTCGCGGATCACGATCTGGGTGTCGGCGCGGGCGCTGGCCGGGCGGTAGGGTGTGGTGATCAGCGCGGTCTTGAAGAGGCTGATCGCGTTGTCTACCTTGAAGTAGCCAATGCCGGGGAAGGCGGGCAGATACGCCGCGTCGGGATTGCCGATCATCGTTGTGCTTTCGGCGGGGGTGAAGGTGCGCAGGCAGATACGATAGCGCAGGTGGCCCTCAAGCCCCTTGATCTTGCCCTCTTCAAGGCGCTGCGTGGCGAAGAGCATGTGCATCCCCAGGCTGCGCCCGATGCGCCCGATGGCGATGAACAACTCCAAAAACTCCGGCTTGTTGGCGATCAGTTCGCCGAACTCGTCAACGATGATCATCAGGTAGGGCATGGGTTCCATCGTGCGCTCGGCTTGCCGCTTCGCCTGATACTGACGGATGTTATCCAGGTTGCCGCCGTTGCGTAGCATCACCTGGCGGCGCTCCATCTCGCCGCTGATGGTCGCGTACATGCGCTCCACCAGCGATTGTTCGCCTTCGAGGTTGGTGATCATGCCCGATACGTGCGGTAGTTCGGCCAGATCGGCGAACGAGGCGCCTCCCTTGAAGTCTACCAGCACGAAGTTGAGCGTTTCGGGATCATGCGTGACAGCGAGGCTGGTGACAAGGCTGCGTAACAGTTCGCTCTTGCCGGAGCCAGTCGCGCCGACCACGATGCCATGAGGCCCCATGCCGCCTGCCGCAGACTCCTTCACATCCACGATCAGCGGCTCGCCGTCTGCGCGGATGCCAATCGGCACGCGCAACAGGTCGCGTAGCTCGCGCGGTCGCCACGTCTGGCTGATATGCACGTTGTCGGGCGAGTGGAGATTCAGCAGATCGAGCAGTTGCACGTCGTTGGCAAGTTCGCCGCCGCCGCTGCCCCCGCGTTCCCGCAATGAGAGGGGAGTCAGCGCACGGGCGATACGCTCACAGATGGCAGGATCGGCGGCGTTTGGGGTGATTCCTTGCAGGCGGCGTCCGTTCGTGGCGTTTTCCTCGAAGCTGAGAAAGCCGCCGTCGCTGATGGTGAGCCGCGCCTGCACTTTCGTTGGTTCCTGGCGGCGATCCTGAATCAGACAGAGCACGGTGACGCCCGCCACGCCATCGCTACGCAGCAGATCGTCTATGATGGGAATCTGTGCGATGGGTGAGTTGGGCGCGTAGCCATCCAGCAGGATGATGAAGTGCGGGCGACTGGGCAGCGCCACGCCATCGCGCTGAGCGTCGGCCAGCTTGCGGCGGCGCTCCAGTTCGGGCGTCACCTGGCCGTTGAGCACGTCGCGCAGTTCGTCGGCGTTGGTCGCCAGCATCGCCAACGTCTCGCCCGCGCCGTTCTGCCCGGCGGGCGCCCTGCGTAATCTGCGGGCGTGCGGCAGCCACTTCAGCCAGCTCCATTCCTGGGTGGCGTCAGCAGGGAAGGCTGCGATGATGCGCACATCATCGGGGGCGTGAAGCGCGGCCACCTGGCAGAGCAGCGCGCGCGCCAGATTGCGCGTGGGGGTAGTACGCCCGTTGATCGTCACCGTGCCGTAGCGGCCAAGTGGCGCGGTGATGGGCATATCGTCGAGGTAGCTGTATTTGTCTACCACGCGCCGCGCCTCGTCAAGTTGATCCTGTGGGAAGTCGGCGTACATATCGCTGCCCATGTCCAGCCGGATGGGACGGCAGAGCGGCGCCGGGCCTGAGCCGATACGCAGGTCAAGGAAGTCAGCATCCTCGAAGCGGCGCTCCCAGACGCCATCTTGCCGGGCGACCTCGCTGGCAAGTTCAGGGATGGTGGGATTCATGTGGTTGCTATACTGGCGCTGTTGCTGCGCCGTGCCATCCAACTGCGCGCTCAGGTCGGCCAGGTAGCGCAGGTACTTCTGGCGTTCTCTGGCGCGCTGCCGCTTGACGCCCGCCTGCTGCGAGAGGTGTACGGCGACGCCGATGCCGACGGAGAGCACAGCGACGCTCACGCTGGCGAGGATCACCAGGATGCTCACTCCATGGCCGCCCGCAGCGTTAGCGATGATGAAGACCAGCGATCCCAGGCTGCCGATGACCGGAACGAGCAATTGCAGATACTGCGTGAAACCCTGTTGCTGGGCGGCTTGAATGGGAACAGGAGCGACGACGACGACCTCGCTATCGGGCAGCGGCGCAGGATAGGCACGCGCCGGACGGTGAAACTGCACGCGCGACATATGCTCATGCTCCCTTCGCTAGAGGCCGTCTTTGTTCCAGCGTATGCCGATGCCGCCAGGGTTTGGTTGTTGTGCAGGCTGCGGCGGTTGCGGTTGCGGTTGCGTTGGGGGATAGTGCGGCGCCTGGGGCCGATAGGGCGGTGTGGGCGTCGCTTGCCCCTGAGTGATGCGTCGTGCAGCGACAGGCGTGCGTGTGGGGGTGGCGGACAGTTGCGAAACCGGCTGAGCGCTGGGACGCTGCGCGGCGGGCGCTGGTTGTGCGCGCCATGCGGTCAACTGACGCAGCGCCAGGATCGCGCCATCCATTATCCCGGTATCGGCGAGCGTTGCCCTGGGGTTGAGCGGCTGCCCCTGCTGGAGGCCAAGCCCCCAGACATGTGCGCCATCCGCCTGTGGATTGCCGCTGGCCAGGCCAAGCGCCTGTACGATCAGCGGGATCAATTCGCCAACCGGCGTCTCATCCGGTAGTTCAAGGTCAATGCTTTTCCGTGGCCCCGCGACGGTGATCAACATGGATGATGCCCTCCCTATGCTACTGGGAGCAAAGTACGATAGCAGGAAATACAGGCGCACGAGCGAACACGTTTTGCTCATTTGTTCAGGCGAAGCGCAGGGTATGTTGTGCCTGGGATGATCTCTGGGGAAGTATATCATAGGAGCGGCGCCAATTCTGTGGGCAAGATCACGATACGAGGTTTACAATGTCATCATGACCTCATTTCTCCTCAAACTCACCATCACGCCCGCGCTGATTGGTCTTGCCAGCCTCGTGGGCCGCCGCTGGGGCACACAAATCAGCGGATGGCTGATCGGGCTGCCGTTCACGTCGGGGCCAGTGACGTTCTTTCTGGCGCTGAGCCATGGCAATAGCTTCGCGGCGGCAGCAGCGAGCGGCACGCTGACAGGCGTCGCCTCGGAGGTGGCGTTTTGTTTGTCCTTCGCCTGGGGTGGTTGGCTCCTTACAGGTGTTCGCGATATGCGCCATCTCCGGCGGCTAGGATGGCTGCTTGCGTTGCTTGGTGGGCTGGCGGGCTTCGCGCTGGCGACGTTTGTCTTGCAGGGCATATCGGCGCCACTCTGGGCATATGTGGCGCTGGCCGTTGTCTCGCTTGGCGCCGGGCTGCTGCTCATGCCACGTGCGCGTAAGCCGTCCGCTATCGGGCATGCAAAAGGGCCGACTGCGCCTGCGCTGCCCTGGTGGGATCTCCCTGCGCGCATGGGGCTGGCGACCATATTTGTCGTGGCGCTCACTGCCATCGCGCCCGCGCTTGGCCCGCGCCTGACCGGGCTGCTTGCGCCGTTTCCTCTTTACGCCAGCATCCTGGCAGCCTTCGCCTACCAGCAGCAAGGAGCAAACGCGGCGCTTGGCGTGTTGCGTGGCCTGGTACTTGGCCTGTTTGGCTTTGCGGCGTTTTTCCTGATCCTGGCGACGCTGCTTGTTCCGTTGGGTATCGCGCTCTCGTTTGCGCTGGCCACGCTGGCGGCGCTCTCCATGCAGGGCGTGACGCTGCTGCTGATGCGGCGGCCTGTTGTGTGGGGGGCGGACTGGCGGTGAAAACCGCGCCGAAGGGCCTAGCGGCCACCAAGGCCGCCTGCGCGGCCTTGCATCATATACGCAGTGATGTTTTGCTTGCGGTAGCGTTACCATCCCTGGCAGCGTGTGGGGTATATGAAATCCTGTCCCAAAAGAAATATCCCCTCTCCATTCGATGAAGAGGGGGCAATGGAAGATGATCAGCCGCCTATCGCGCCGAGGCCGCTTGTGGTGAGCGCCGGTTGAGTTTATCGATAAGCAGGGGCCAGCCGTAGCCAGTCGCCGCCGCAGCCGCCAGCGCCGCGCTGCCCAACAAGCCAATGTTTGTCGGGTTGAGCTGTACGATTGGCGGATGTCTGGTCGTGAAGCTGGCGATCAGGTATTCGATCCCTGCGACGATTGCCCCGCCGAGGATGCCACCAGCGATCATTGCGCCAATCGTGATGAGCCACTCTCCTCGGTTCTCCGGGAGGATACGCCCTGTACCGAAGCGGAGCGCCGCGAACGACATCACACCGACGAGCGCGATGATCAGCGCTGCGTCAATCCATGTTCCGGCCACCGGAATGAACGAGACGCCGAACAGGATGAGCGCCACGATCAGCAGCACGGTCGCCAGCAGCCAGTATTGCGCGCGTTCGCCAAAGGGGCTGTAGATCATGCTGATGACTGCGCCAATCGGCGCGAACCATCGCTGTGTGCGTCCCGATTCCCGCTGCGCCGTCAGGAACTCCTGATAGGAGTCGCGAATCTTCCACTGCTTGAAGTAGATGGTTCCCCGTAGGCTATGGGCATTTGCCCCGCCCAGCAGCGGATTCTGCTTCTCAGCCGCGTCAATGGAGGCAAGCGCCTCGTCGTAGCGTTTGAGTTCGATCAACGCGCGCGCTTTGAGCGTCTCGGCCTGGGCGAGGTTGTGTTCCTTGTCGAAGCGCAGCGCGGAATCGCACGCCTGCACGGTTCCTTCGTAGTCTTTCTCGCGCAACAGCACAAACGCCTTGATGAAATAGCCTGATGGGGAGCGTGGCTCCAGTTTGATGGCGTTCTCGGCTTCCTCGCGGGCGCCTGCAAGATTATCGTTTGCCACCAGCACCTCGGCCAGTTGCACACGCGCGCGGGCCAGCTTCGGCTGCAACTGCACCGCGCGCCGCGCCTCCGTCTCGGCCTCGGCGGGGATACGGATGCGTCCCTGCTGCATCAGCGCCGCAGCCAATGTCAGATGCGCGTCGGCGTTGTTGGGCTGCTCGCGGGTCACGCGGCGCGCCTCTTTGGCGGCCTCCTCAATCTCGCGGTCTTGGAGCAACGCCTGCGCCAGCAGCAGCCGCGCGGTGTGGTCGTCCGGCTGACGCTCCAGGCGCTTGCGGCAGATGCGGATGGCCTCATCTGTCTGGCCATAGGCCAGCGCCATGCGCGCTTTGCCAATTGGCCCGCCGGGGATGGTCATGCCGCCGCCGGAACCACCGCGATACGTCATTCGATTCATGCGGAACCTGTGTCCTTCATGTTGGGAAGATGGTATAAGACTTCGCCCGCCTATTGCGGGAGCACCAAATGTCCGCAAGGAAGTCAGGCAAAATGAGATCATTTATAAGACGACAAACTAATTATATAACGGAACTCAACGCGCATTGAAGGGGACTTTAGGATCACAATTCAGTACCCATGAGGGATATACGGGACACACGGCGCCGCACGAACACAAGAACAAATGTTCATAACTTGCCCCTTTCTGTGGAAAACTCGCCGGATGTGTGGAAAAATGGAAAACGTGTTCAGGATGGCAGGCTCAGGATACAACCGGGCTATCCCTCCTGTCCTGGTATGGGAAGTGCGCTATGTGTGGCGCATATAATACACAGGGAGCCTGATCATGGTAATCGGCGCTCCATCAGGCGATGGGCGGGGGCAGGGGCATAGGAGAAGCTATAATGTATCGGCTGGTGGCTTTGGATGTGGATGGCACGCTGCTCAACGGCGCGCACGAGTTGACACCGCGTGTGCGACGCGCCGTGCGGGCGACGTGCGCCCAGGGAGTGATCGTCAGCCTGGCGACCGGCAAGCTGCTTCGCTCGGTGCAATCGCTGATAGACGAGCTTGGTATCTATGGCCCGCACATCACCTGCAACGGAGCCGTTATCGCCGAGGCTCAGCGCCCTGTTTCTTCTCATTCGTCCGATTCATCCGGCCAATCTAATCAGCGCGATCTCAGTTGGTCGCAGCCTCTCACCGCCGATGAAACACGCCGCGTGCTCTCCGCCCTGCGCACGCATGCCCCTGACCTGGCCATTGCCTGGTATACTCCCGACGCCATCTATACCGACGCGCCTACCGGCCCACTCGACGCCATCCTGCGCGCCTATCATGAGCCGCCGATCCGCCATATCGCCGCGCTCGATCCCGCTCAGCCCAACCTGCCGCCCGCCGTCAAGCTGCTGGTGACGGGGACGCCTGAGCGGCTGGCGCGGCTGCGGGCGGAGATTGCGCCGACGCTCGACGAGACGCTCGAAGTAATTGGCACGACGCCTGACTTTTTGGAGTGTATGAGTCGCTCGGTCAGCAAGGGCGTCGCGCTCGTTCGCCTGATGGACGGCTTGGGAATCACCAGAGAAGAGACGCTTGCCATTGGCGACGGCGAGAACGACATCTCGCTGATCGAGGCGGCGGGGATGGGTATCGCAATGGGCAACGCCGTTCCCGCGCTGACGCAACGGGCGCGCATGCTAACGGCCTCGAACGAAAACGACGGAGTGGCGCTTGCGCTCGAACGCTTCATCCTCGCGGGGCAGTTGGCTCGTTGAATGGTCACGCCATGTAGTGTAGCGCCCAGCTTGGGATGAGGCCGCGTAGGCGGCCTTTGTGGCATGCAATGCCTCAAGGCGCGGCTTTAGCCGCCCGCCTGCTAATTTTCGGCGCGGGGGTTGAAGCGATAGAGCGCGGCGGGGCGGTGTTGCCCTTCTTTGCGCGTATGGTTCGTTGGCTCGAGGATGCCCGTCAGCAGAACTTTCTTGCGAAAGTTGCGCTTATCCAGGGGTCGGTTGAGGATGGCCTCGTAAACCTCCTGAAGCTCGCCAAGCGTGAACTCCGGCGGTAACAACTGGAAGCCAATGGTGGTATATTCGAGCTTGCCGCTCATCCGCTGCATGGTGTAGGTGAGAATCTTTTGGTGGTCAAAGGCCATCTCCGGCAGACTATAGACCGGAAACCAGCGCGTCTCGGCGGCGTCATCGCCCGCGCGAACCATCCCGTGCAGTTGCTCCTGCCGGATCAGCGCGTAGTAGACAACGGTGATCACCCGTGTGCGGGGATCGCGTCCAGGATCGCCAAAGGTGTAGAGCTGTTCGAGATACACATCGCGCACGCCCGTCTCTTCTTCAAGTTCTCGGCGGGCGCTATCTTCCAGCGATTCATCGGGATTGATGAAGCCGCCGGGGATAGCCCACATGCCCTCGAAGGGCCAGTGGCGGCGCTTCACTAGCAAGACTTCAAGCCGCCGCCGTCGCATCGTCAGGATCACCACATCCACCGTCACCGAAGGGCGTTCGTAGCGGCTGGCGTCGTAGCTGGCGCGCGTCTGCGCCGCCTGTTCGGACGTATCCACCTGCCCAGACGGAATGTGTGTCCGCGCAGGTTGAGGCTGCTCTGGCGAGCCTTCATCATGGGGAGCATTATTTGGTTGGGTGAGCGAGGTCGCATCAGTCGCCACGCGCAACGGCTCCTTGAACATTCGGCTATCATCTTCCTTTACAGTACGCTGAAGTGGCCCATCGCGTCAAGCGCCGTTATACTCGGTACCGCCGCTCGTTTGGAAGAGCGGTGGGGAAAATCCAGGCATTTCTATTTACTTGTTTGGTGGAATGGATTGCTTCTGAAGAGGGCGAAAGGCTGGGGAGGCGCGTGAAGCCGTTAGAGCGACGAGAACGACAGGCGAGGATCGATCAGGCAGAGCGCGTGAGGCACGAGGCGCGCATGCCAACCGGAGTGCGCGATGGCTGGGAACATGCGTATCGTTCACAGGAGGAAATCGTCGATCAGCCCGAACAGCGGTTTACCCGCTACAACCCCTTTGAGCGAGATGATCTGCGTATTCCATCCATATCTGCTGTCTCTACCGCAGTCTCCCCAGCCGCACGTCCACCCTACGCGCGTCAACAAGTTCGCCAGGCCCAGCGCATACAGCAACGCACAGGCTCGCGCTGGCTGATCGGCCTGCTCAGCGCGCTACTGGTGATCGTGATCGCCGTTCCGATCATGTATACCTACGGCGTCGCTGGAGCCTTCACGCCGGGGACAATCGCTACACCGACGTTTGGGACGTTTCCCCTGCGCACGCCCAATCCGCACGGCGCAACGTTGGCGCAATCGCTACGGCAGGGGGCGGCGCTGGCTTACGTCAACAACATGATCGCGCATATGACGCTCGACCAGGAGATCGGCCAGATGATGATGATCAGCTTCGCCGATACGCAGATGAGTCCGGCGCTGCAATACGAAATCCAGAAATATCATATTGGCTCGGCCATCATCTATGCCTTCAACATCAAAAGCGGCCCACAATTGCTGGCGCTCGATCAGGGGATGCAGTCTGCCGCCGCAGCCGCCGGATTGCCTCCGCTGCTGATCTCCACCGATCAGGAGGGTGGGCCGGTCAACCGGCTGCTTGCGGTGGATGGTCCGTTGCCCTCGGCAAGCGACATGGGCGCGACAAACGATCCCAACTATGTGCGCCAGCGCGGCGAACAAGACGCGCAGAGCCTGGCCAGCCTGGGCATTAACCTCAACCTGGCGCCCGTCGTGGATGTGATGAACACGACGGGCGGAGACCTGGGAGGGCGCACCTTTGGCTCGACGCCGCAGCAGGTGATCAAGATGGCGGGGGCGTATTTGCAGGGCTTGCAGGAAAGCGGTAAAGTGGTCGGCGCGCTGAAACATTTCCCTGGCCTGGGCGATGTGCCTGCTGACCCACATCAGCAATTGTATTATCTCAATCGCAGCCTGACCGACCTGGAAAATATTGACTGGGCGCCGTACAAAGCCTTGATCGCGACGGGCCAGGTCTACGCCGTGATGTCCACGCATGTGGTGCTGACGGCGGTTGACCCCACGCGCCCGGCCTCGCTCTCGTATCCGGTGCTGACGGGCATCCTGCGCGACAAGCTGGGATTCAACGGGGTAATCATCACCGACGGCATCTATATGAAGGCGCTGACGGCGCACTACACCTATGCGCAGAGCATCCTCTACGCGGTTGAGGCGGGCAACGACATCATTTGCAGCACATTCAACATCCAGGTGACGGCGGAGGCGGAGCAGGTGTTGCATGACGCGGTGGTCAACGGGATCATGAGCAAATCGCGCATAGACGATTCCGTGCGGCGTATCCTGTTGCTGAAACTGCGGCTGGGCCTGCTTCAGGCGCCCGCCGGAGCATAGCGTTACCTCTCTACTCCGGCGGGCGGTCTGACGTGCTTCCCTCAGGCCGTGCGAACAAACCCCAGCGAGAGAAAGGTCATCGCGCCCTGGGTGAGGATGCGTCCACTGGTCTGGTTGTTGGCGTCCAAGGTGAGTGCCGCCAGCGTGTAAGGGCCGGAGCCATCGGCGCCAGCGGTAAAGTTGGGAAAACCGTCTGCCCCAGGCCCCACCATTAGCAGGGTATCATTCCGTCCTGGCCACCAGCCGCCAACTGAGAGACCCATCTCTGTGCTGGGTAGCGCCAGTGGCGTGATGGTATCCTGCTGGAGGTCGTACAGTTTGGTCACGCCATCCTGAGTGGTGGCTGCCAGTTGCATGGTTCCAGGTCGCCAAGCGAAGGAATAGAGTTGTGTCCCAAAGGACTGGCCAATAGTAGGCAAATAGGTGACCTCGCCTGTTGTCAGGTCAATGCGCGCGGCTAGTGGGGTATAAGGTTGCCCTGGGTTCTGCGTGTCGGGGATGTTATAGAAAAACGCCGTGCGCTTATCGGGAGATACTACAGTGAACCCTGCGCCGATACCCTGGTTACGAATCGCCGCAATGACATGCACAGCGCCATTCGTCACATCGAGCGAACAGATGGTCACGGTATCCCCATAGCTGCTTCCGCCGGGGGTGGGTGGAGGATAGATAGTCGCGCCCTGACCACCCTCAATAATCCAATGGGTATTGTCCAGCCAGGCGACCGGTTTCCCACCAAGGACATGCTGTTCACCTGGCTCCAGGGGAACTACTGTCACCTCATGGGTAGCAATAGTCAGATATGCTAATGGTTCATTGGAGCTATTGGCAGTGAATGGTTCCGGTTCCAACGCCACCCGTGTGCTATCTGGCGACCAGAGCAACCCTGGCGGTGATAAGAGATGACGGATTCCTGGGGTTTCTGGGAGAGGGCGTGTGAGATCAAGCACAGTAAACAGATTACCCTGGTAAATGAGGAGTTTGCCATTGGGGGCAGTGGAGGAGTCAACTGACAGATCAGGCGAGGTCAGATTAGGAAGCAATGCGCCTGCCAGATCACTTTTGCCATCCAGGGAGACGGCGTGGATGTGTCCATCTGCACCAAGATAGGCGGCACGCCAGTCAGTGAAACTCGGCAAAACACTTGGCTGCGGTGTTGCAGTTGGCGTGGTCGGATGTGTAGCGCCGCTGGCACAACCGGCTACCATACTAGCCATGAATACAAGAACGCAGAGCAGAGACATTGGCGCTTCTATCACATGCCGCCAGTGCTGCGTGAGATGAGAGGTCATGCGCATGGGATGTGGTGTTCTCCTATCGTATGGCTATGGATGTCCTTGACGTTGCGCGCTTCTCTTTATGGCGCACTCTGGTGTAAAACTTGCAGAACACACGTAGCGCCTACATACAAGCAGCAGACTTCTGGAAGGCAGGATGGCGCCCGTCACAACGTTGATATACGCCAGCCTGCCAATGTTGTCGGGGATGCTGGATGTCTTGTGAACGCTGATTACCAGACCCAGCCACCATCACCCGCTGATGGATCAGTACTTTGGTTCACCGGTACATCGGTGATCGCCTGCCACATTTGAGACTGGCTGGCTTGGAGAATCGTGCCATCCTTTCCAGAGCCGGAAAAGTTGCAGGTTGTCGAGGCTGCGCAGGTATCTGTGTAGTAGTAGATACCTACGGTGTCATCGTAGCCGATGATGGTGATGAAATGCTTCTCTTGTTGCGGTTTGATGTTATTGGAAGTCCATTTCCAATTCGGTAAATCAAGGGCCTCCACTTCGGCGACCACCGGCACAAAGTTCACGCTGATGTCATTCACCACATCTTGGTGGAACGTGTTCTCATTCGACTGGTTCCACCACACGATGGTGTAGAAATAGTTGCTCCAATCGCTAGGGTTTTCCCCTGATGCCTCCCAGTTCATCCCGTCTTGCAGCCCATAGAGGGTTGCTCCGTAGGATTGATAATGATCGTCCATCATACCTGGATGCGACCAGCCCGGCCACTGAATGTGCCAGGCGACGTTGGTTATATAGCCTCGCATCCGCTCACTCGTCCAGGTGGTGATTGACCCAACTGAGGGATCCTTGATCTTCGTCGAGGTCATAAAGTTCATGGGGTCGGGCCAATAAAACAAGGCATTATTGGCGGCCCCAGGCCCGCAAAGGAAGAAGAAATTCCCATCTTTATAGTGGGTGTAGGAATCGTCATAGTTCGCTGTGCCGGGGCCAAAGTTGGGATTCTCACCGTTACTCGGTTCCCAAACTCCTTGCACGTTCGCAGTGGAGAGTTCGTATGCAGCAGGTGGGGGCGGGTTACAGTTCCCACAAGTGGGACAACACAGCACAAAAGGGACACGTGAGAGATCGCCTTTGCGGGTATATGGTGTGAAACCGGTACGCAGCAGATAGGCGTTTTTCGCCGCCAACCACTTGGCACTGTAAGGCACATAGCCGCCTGTGACGCTCCGCGCGTTCGGATTGGTCGGGACGGGTGTGCTTGGCCCAGGGGCAGAGGCAAAAACTGTAGGGGCGGAGGTGAGCAACGACGTGACGAGGGCTAGCGCGACAAGGGCGCCACAACAGAAGCGCCGGGGCGAAGAAACCTTCATAAAGCTGTCCAATGTCTCCTCAACAGAAAACGCTTGAACCTGTCCAATGTCTCCTCAACTCAATAGCACAAGCAAAACACTCTTTTTGTTACAGATCCTCTTTCTAGACCTGCTTATCCTCTCACTTTCAGGTCTTCGTTAAAGTATCATGAATGTCTTGTGTTGTCAAGTAGCAAAAAGCGAGAGGGTATTAGAGCCTGTTAGGGACTCAATATCGACCCGATGAACTGGTGCAACAGCAGACAGGTAAAGGCGAGGAAATGTAAGCCGATCAACACCGTGGCCAGCCGCTCATAGTC
>JAJPIU010000261.1 GCA_021324535.1 Pseudomonadota bacterium | reverse complement strand
TCGCGCTGGGCACGGTGACAGGCGCAGCCAAACGCCACGAACGCCAGCCGTTGGGCCTGCTCTGGGTGGATACCCACGGCGACTTCAACACCTGCGAGACCTCACCCTCTGGCAATATCCACGGGATGCCACTGGCGGCGCTGGCCGGCGTTGGCAATCCTCGTCTGACGCAGATCGGCGGCTTCAGTCCGAAGATTTCCCCGGAGCGCATCGTGATCTTTGGCGCGCGCTCGCTCGATAGCAATCCCGCGCGGGAGATAGACGAGCGTCGCCTGCTCCGCCAGCACAACATCCATGTCTTCACGATGCGCCAGATTGACGACTTGGGGTTGGCGCAAGCGGCAAGCCAGGCTATCGCGCTGGCGACTATGGATGGCGCGCCTCTTCATGTCAGCTTCGACATAGACGTGGTCGATCCCAGCGAGGCCCCCGGCACAGGCACTCGCGAGCCAGGCGGGTTGACCTATCGCGAGGCGCGCCTGCTGATGGAGCTGATCGCCGAGAGCGGCAAGCTCACCTCGCTCGATCTGGTGGAGGTCAATCCCCTCCTGGATCAGGGCGGCAAGACGAGCCGGTTGGCTGCGGCGCTGATCTGCTCGGCGCTGGGGGCGCAGTTGTTTTGACGGGCATGCTGCTAACTCACCCTTCCCCACATTAGAGCCTGCTAGGGACTTAACATTGATACCATCAGAGCTTGTTCAAGACGTGATTCGAGTCCGCCGCAGCCCTCTCGAATGACGCAGGGCGCAAGCAACAGATCAGCGTGCGACGCCGCCAGGGAGGGTCAACCGAACGCGGGACAGTGGGTTCTCGCTTGGCTGATCGTGCATTCTTGGGCCGTTCGCCATCTCGATATCAAGCTCATCCCAGGCTCTGAAGCCTTCTCCAACAGTTTCTTACGAAGCTGTGAATGATCTCCGCTACTTCCGTCCCACCACGCCCCGCCCGGATATGGTAGAATGTGGGGAGATATGAACCCATGTTCAAGCGATACAAACCATAGTACGGCAAGGGGCGCACCATGAGCCAGCAGCGTGAGAAGATAGAGCAATCCGGCAACACTTCGCCAGAGATCAGCGATCACGGCATGGCTGACGATGCGCCGGATGAGAGCGCGCCCACGCTGGCGCTGCTAGATGGCCATGCCCTCTTTCACCGCTCGTTTCACGCCTTTCCCGAAGAGATGAGCACGCAGAGTGGCGAACCAACCAACGCCGTCTATGGCTTCACGCGCATGCTGCTCGACATCCTGCGCTACATCAAGCCCGACTATCTCGCCGTCACCTTCGACCGCCCCACGCCTACCTTCCGCCACCAGAACTACACACCCTACAAAGCGCATCGTCCCTCGTTGCCCGATTCCATGCGCGCGCAGTTTCCGCGTGTGCGCGATATTGTCAGCGCCTTCAGTATTCCCATCTACGAACTCGATGGCTTCGAGGCTGACGACCTGTTGGGGACGCTGGCGCGCCAGGCCGAGGCGCAACGCACGAAGGTCGTGATCGCCACTGGCGACCTGGATACCATCCAGCTGGTTGACCCGTGGGTGCGTGTCACCTTCGCGCGTTCGCCCCAGCGCGGCGCATTTGACTACTTCGATGTTGAGGCGGTCGAGGCACGCTATGGCTTCGCGCCGCCCCGATTGGTGGACTACAAGGCCCTGGTTGGCGACAAGTCCGACAACATCCCCGGCACGCCCGGCATCGGCGAGAAGACGGCTACCAAACTGATTCAGGAGTACGGCACGCTCGAAGCGATTATTGAGCATCGCGACGAGTTGCCGCCGCGTGTGCGCGCCGCGCTGACCGAGCACGAGGCGCAGGCCCGCCAGAGCAAATACCTGGCGACCATCGTCACCGACGCGCCCGTCACGCTCGATCTCGATGGCGCGCGCGCGCTGCGCTACGATCCCGACCGCGTGCTGCAACTCTTCCGCGAGTTAGAGTTTTCCAGCTTAGTGGATCGTCTGCCGCGTCGCGCCGCCGAAGCCTACGAGGCTGGCGCGCCGGTTCTGCCCACCAGCATTCCAACGATTCCATCCACTCCCCCGATTGCGCCAAGCGCCAGCCCTGAGGCGGACGTGGCGACGACCGCGCCGATGGAGCCTGCGCAGCTCAACCTCTTCGCCGAGGATGTGTTACAGGCGGCGGCTGAGCAGGGAGACGCCTCGCTGACCGGCCCGCTCACGATCACGATGCCGCGCCCAACGCTGACGACGCCAACCGGCGGCACAAATACGCTGGTGATCGATACGCCTGAAGGGCTTGATGTGCTGGCGCGCACGCTGGCCAGCGCCGACATCTTCGCCTTCGATCTGGAGACCGACAGCCAGAGCGAGTTTCAGGCGCATATCGTCGGCCTCTCGTTCTCGCTGGGCGAGGGCGAGGCGTACTACATCCCCGTCGGTCATACGACAGATGTTACAGGCGCGCCTCCTGGGCGGCAGCTTCCTCTGAGCGATGTGCTGGAGCGTTTGCGTCCCGTGATGGGCGATCCAAAAGTGGGCAAGGTGGGGCATAACGCCAAGTACGATATGCTGGTGCTGGCGCGGCACGACGTTTGGGTGGCGGGGTTGCGCTGCGATACAATGGTGGCGGCGTATCTGCTGAATCCTGGGCGGCGTGGCCTGGGGCTGAAGGATCAGGCGTTTGAGACGCTTGGGGTGATCATGACGCCTATCTCCGATCTGATTGGAACCGGCAAGCAGCAGATCACGATGGCGCAGGCGCCCATCCGCGCCGCAGCCGACTACGCCGGAGCCGACGCCGATATGACGCTACGGCTGATGCACGCGCTGGAGCCGAAGCTGGCCGCGCTCAACCTCGACAAGCTCTTCCACGAGGTGGAGGTTCCACTTGTTCCCGTGCTGACGCGCATGGAGTTGACCGGCATTCTGGTTGACCCCGACTTTCTGCGGCGCATGGGCAAAGAACTGGATGAGCAGATCACCGCGCTGGCGAAGGATGTGTACGAGGCGGTCGGCCATGAGTTCAATCTCAACTCACCCAAGCAGCTCAGCGAAATTCTCTTCACGCAGTTGAAGCTGCCAAGCTCGCGCAAGACGAAGACCGGCTACTCGGTGGACGCCGAGACGCTGGAAGGGCTGCGCGGCTTGCATCCAGGCGTGGATGCGCTGTTGGAGTATCGCCAACTGAGCAAGCTGAAGTCTACGTATGTGGACGGCCTGCTGCAGGAGATCGATCCACACGATCACCGTGTGCATACCTCGTTCAGCCAGACCATCGCTTCGACTGGGCGGCTCAGTTCTTCCAACCCAAACCTGCAAAACATTCCTGTGCGGACGGAGGTGGGCAGGCGCATCCGTAACGCCTTCCTGGCCGATCCAGGGTGCTCTTGGCTGACGGCAGACTACTCGCAGATCGAGCTCCGCATCCTGGCGCACATCACGCGCGAACCGGCGCTGGTGCAGGCGTTTGAGCAGGACGAAGATATTCATGCGGCGACGGCTGCTCAACTGTTTCATGTGAAACTCGATGAGATCACGCCCGACCAGCGGCGGCTGGCGAAAACTGTCAACTTCGCTGTGCTATACGGTCAGTCGGCGTTTGGGCTGGCGCGTGTGACGGGGATGGCCAATAGCGCCGCTGTGGAGTTCATCCGCAACTACGAGCAGACGTTCCCGCTGGTGCGCGAGTATGTCGAGCGGACGCTCCATCAGGCGCGCACGCAGGGCTACGTGCAGACGCTCTTGGGGCGGAGGCGCTACCTGCCCGACCTCGCCACAATACCCGTTGCGCAACGCCAGGCGGCTGAGCGTGAGGCGATCAATATGCCGATCCAGGGGACGAACGCCGATATGATCAAGATTGCGATGATCCGGCTGGATCAGCAGTTGCAGGAACTCAAACTGGGCGCGAAGATGATCTTGCAGGTGCATGACGAACTGGCGCTTGAGGTTCCCGAGGGCGAGCTTGAGCTTGTCGCGCCGCTTGTGCGCGGGGCGATGGTAGGCGCTTTGGAGTTGAGCGTGCCGGTGAAGGTGGAGATGAAGCTAGGCCGCACATGGTACGAGACGCAGCCGCTGCACGATATATAGCGTTTTGGATGACTCCTCTGGGGTGGCGGCTCCTGGCCTCTGATAGGTAGCGTTGATCCGGCATGTGACCTGCTTATACAAGTGTGTCTACAGCAAGAGAAGAGACTCTGTGTACACGCTGGGCATCAACGCCACCTATCATGATTCTGCCGCCCACCTCGTGCGCGATGGCGTGGTGGTGGCCGCTGCCTGGTTGAACGCTTCGGGCTGCCTCGCCAGAAAGGGGCCGTGATGGAGCAGCGCCACTTTGATCTGGCGCGCTCACCGGCAGGTGGCGTGTGGCTACGCTTGGCGGCGCGCTCTGGCTGGCGCTCACCGACGCGTTTTGCTTGCGTCGTCTGCGTAGAACACGCCATATGCCCACGTACATCGCCGAGATGGCGTTGACCTCGGCGCTCATTCCCCCGCTTGCCATCTACTGGCGGCTGCGTGGCGCGCTGAAGTTTCGCGTGTGGTTTCTCTCAACGTCTTTTAGTCGCTTCGCTACTCAGTCGGTAAATAGAGGCAGCGGCGCCATATGGATGTGCGTATCGCCAGTGATGGTCTTTCCCTTTTGCTTCGTTTTTGTTCGGCTTCTTTTTGTGGCCAGTTGATCGCCAGTGATGGGTGGTTGATGTTGAAAGGGCCGCGGAAGCAAAGACGCCTCGTGCAAAACCCGCGCTCTTGCAAAGGGGTAATAATCTGGATTGATCTCGCTGCTATAGCAAAACCGCCCGGTTCGTATCGCAGCCACGGCAGCAGAGCAGAGGCCGCCAAACGGTTCCCAGACAACATCGCCTGGGTCGCTGGAGGCAGTGATGATACGCTCGAAAAGACGGAGCGGCTTCTGGTTGGCGTGCAGACACTTTGCATGGCGATCTTTGAGGCGCTCGTCTCCCCGAATGGGAGGCTCCGACCAAACATTTGTGATCCCATGCGTGTGGTTCCACTTTGCGCGCATGTGTTTCCATTGCTCAGCAGCCAATGGCGTTACGCCGTTGAGGGAAAAATAAGGCCAATCGGTTGGCTTGCCATGTGTGCTAGCGTATCTGGCTATCCTTTCCATCATATCAGGTGGTGGGAAATACCAGAGGTGATCTTGCGTAAAGTATTTTCTGGTGGCGGCGTTTGCTACACCACACGCTTCGTTTGTTTTCGAGAGCGATAGGCCAGTGCGTAGCCACTCGGCCCGCAGCCACTCCTTAATGGGAAGCATAGTTCCATTGCCGCTGCGCAACCGGGTCTCGCAGACATATTGTGCGCATACTTCCGTGACGACGGGGAAGCGGCGAATCGTTTTGCTATTGACGTTGCCCGCAATATGACCAATGCCTTTGTCCCAAATATGAAGGGCGCGATACTGCCAGCCATAACGCGCCAGGATGGGATGAACGGTCGCCCAGCCAATCTCGTTTCCCCAAAACCACAGGGTTGTCTCTGGTAGCGCAAACCTGCTCCATGCCTCTATATGTGGCTCATACCATTCTGCGAGACTCTCATACGTTGGAGGATCGCCAGGAAACAGCCCCAAACCATATGGCCCATCGGATACAATAACCGTAGGCGCAGGCCAAGTTTCGTAGCGGGTAAGAGCATCCGCCAACTCAATGTGAGCGCCCTTCGCTGTTGTGGCGTTTGGCTGCTCCATCTCGTAGGTTGGCTCTTGGGTCAATCTATCTGTTTGGAGTGCGACATTGGTTGTATCAAGAGCAGGCTCTTTAGGGTTTCTCTTGAGCATGTTTCACTCCTCCGGTTGATATACGGGCCAGAAAGCCCATTGCTGGCTATATCTTACATATCTTAGAACGCTTGGGAGCAAAGGAAAACCGCATGGACTACCGGGAAGTTCTAACTCACGCTATTGCGGCAATCCAAGAACTCAAAGGACGTAGGCTTGATATTCTCACGATCAGTAAGCCAAGAGACGTCGAGGCTGCTGTCGAGCTTTCTAAGGTGATTGGCAAACTCTCGCCCATTGTGGGAAATACGCTTGAGTACGCCGTTGTTCGGTATTTGAATGCGAAAACTCAGCTTTGGCCTGATGGATGTAGATGGATACGCCAAGACCCCGCTTTCCCAGATGCAGTATTAGAGGATTTCCCAGAGCCGCGACCAGGCGTCGAGATCAAAACATGGTTTCCTCTTGCTACAGAGATTACTGCGCGCTTTCGTGATAGCCAGACGATGCTCCAACAGCATAACACAATCGTCGCGGTTATTTGCTGGCTGCCAGAGTTTGTCATTGCTGGGCGTCCAAAAGTTGTAGATGTCTTTATTGCTGATGCGCTCGACCTTGCGCTGGCCCGCGATACCCATTACCACAACCCGCCGCACTACGTGGTCATGGAGCCGGAAGATACCAGCAAGCGAACACGCAACCTCCAGCAAAAGAACTGCAACGGGTTGGCTTATCAGGGTACACCAGAGCAGCTTGAAGAGGCGCTTGCCCTCGTAGATGCCTGGGGCGCAGAGGGGAAGAAGTATAAAACTGACACCGAATATCAGTTGCTCCTTCGTCACCTCATTGCGAAGTATCCTTATCGCCTGGATACCAACTTCGCCAATATTGATCGTATTGGCTTCAATGCTCTCGAAGCATTTAAGATAGCCATGCTCGGCGCTACCTATCACAATCAAACTATCCAGGAGTGGATTAACGTGATCGCGCATTTGGACGCCAACGCATTGTATCCTTTCATTGATGCTTCCGCTCCTCCAGAAGTTCAATAATATAGTTCGCGGCTCCTGCGGAGTCTTGCTCGTTTTTCCGTTTATTCCATGCTAAGATGGGGCGCGTGAGTGTTCGACCAGAAACGAGAAGGGCTTGATCGCGATGTCCTCCCTATCCTCCATACCTGCCCCGTCTGCGAACAATGCCGATGCCACCCGGCGCTTGGCGCTTGCCCGCATGCTTGCAGAGCGGTGTCCACCGGATTTGGCGCAGACAATTATGATTATCGGCTCTGTCTCGCGGGGCTACGCCGATAGCTTCTCCGACATCGAGCTATGTTTTCTGGTGAATGAGCTGCAACCTATAGAGTTTTATCGTGCCTGGTTGCGTGGCATTGGTGGCCTCGTCGAACAGGAAGAACATGCCGAGTGGAGCGATGGCTGCCATACAAAAAGCTGGCACGAGGGTATCTTCGTTGAGGCGCGGTTTCAGCCAGCCTCGGCGCTGGATACTCGCCTCAATCGTATTCTCGGCGCGCAGATTGATGATCACTGGGAACTGACTGAGGCATGGCACATCGCCGACGCCATCCCCCTGCGCGATGATGGCTGGCTGGCAGAGTGGCAGAAGCGGCTGGCGGGCTATCCTGAGGCGTTGCAAGCGAAGCTAATCGAGCCGATCCTGGCGGCATGGGCGCGTCCGCATTGGTGGCCCGCCTCGCTCGCCAACGTGTGGCCTCTGGCGGAGCGCGATGCGCGGCTTGCGCTGGCCAACTCGCTCAGTTGGAAGATCGAGTGCGGATTGCGTGTGCTCTTCGCCAGCAATATGCGCTGGGAGCCGGACTACAAATGGCTGGCGGGCGAGAGCCCACGGTTGACCCATGCGCCAGAGCGCCTGGCGGAGCGCGTCAACGCTGTCTTCTCATCATCCGATGCGCGTGAGTCTGTTGTGACGTGTTTGGAAGTGTTGCGCGACATCTTGGCTATAGTTCCGGTGCGCTATGATGTCGCGCAGGCGCAAACACAATTGGCCGAGGTGATGGACATCCACCATTTGCCGCCTGCGCGTGAAATAGAGCGCGCTTAACGACGAGTGAGTGAGCGGAACCCAGGGAGCGGGCGGCCACGCGCCTGCGACAACTAGCAGTCAGGAGTAAGCATGAGCGACGCCAGGAAGATCATCACAGCACGCGGGGTGCGCTCGTTTGGCTATGGGTTGATGGGTGTCACGCTGGCGGTGGCGTTGCTCAGCCGTGGGATCACTCCCGTTGCGATTGGCCTGTTGGTCGCCGTGGCCCTGGCGGGAGATGTTGTAGGCACGTATATAATCGGCTTGCTGGCGGATCGCCTGGGGCGGCGGCGCATCCTGATCTGGCTGGGGATAGCGATGGCGCTCACGGGCGTCGCCTTCGCCCTGTTCGACTCCTATCCTGTATTACTGTTGGTGGCCTTCCTGGGGACGCTTGGCGCGTCATCCTCCGAGACGGCGCCTTTCCTACCCATCGAGCAGGCCATGTTGGCGCAGATCATACCAGCAGAGCGGCGCACCACGTTTTTCGCGCGTTATAACCTGGTCGCCTCGTTTGCGCTAGCGTTGGGGGCGCTTGCCGCTGGAGCGCCCGACGCGCTTATGCGGATTGGCCTGCCGCTGGCGCTTGGCTTACGCCTGATGTTTGGGGTGTATGCGCTGTGCGCGCTGGGGGTGGTAGCGTTGTGTGCATGGCTCTCGCCAGCGGTTGAAGCGATCTCCGTCGCACCTGGCCAGGCGGCTCCCATCACGAAAACGCTACAGCAGAAGTTGGCGCCGCCATTGGGGCGGTCGCGCGGGCTGGTCTATCGGCTGGCCGCGCTGTTCAGTGTGGACGCTTTCGCGGGCGCGTTGATTGGCCAGAGTTTGATGGCTCTGTATTTTCACCTGCGGTATGGCGCGCCGCTAGCGACGTTGGGGTTCATCTTCTTTGGCTCCAACACGTTCTCGGCGCTCTCGTTTCTGGCGGCGGCCCCGCTTGCCCGCCGCTTTGGACTGCTGAATACTATGGTGTTTACCCACCTGCCATCCAATGTGTTGTTGGCGCTGGTTCCCCTTGTACCAGGTCTATCGCTGGCGGTGACATGCTTACTTGCGCGTCAGGCGCTTTCGCAGCTGGATGTGCCGACGCGCCAGGCATATACAATGGCGCTTGTCGCGCCGGAGGAGCGCACCGCGACTGCCAGTGTTACCTCGCTTGCGCGGAGTGTCGGCGCGGCTGGCAGTCCAACGCTAGGGGGCGCGTTGTTGCAGGGGGTCTGGTTGATCATTGGCGCGCCGTTTCTGCTGGCGGGCGCGCTCAAAGTGGTATATGACCTGACACTGTGGGTCATCTTCCGGCAAGTTCGCCTTCCTATCGAGCCATGACGCCTGGAGAGCCTCAAGACAGGAAGCGAAAAGCGAAAAGCAAGGTGAAGTACCACCCATCTTGTGGAAGCAACCCACATACGTTATACTTCCAGATACTCGCAAGCCAGCGGTACGAGATCGCGGGGGATGGCTGAAGCGATGGACGTATGATCGTCAGGTTGCGCTTCGAGCGCGCTATTATAGAAGCGCGCTGCGCCGGAAAGTTGGGCGTGGGGAATGAATAGTATTGCGCGAGTCTATTCGGTCGTATTGGGGGCTGTCTTATTAGTGGTTGGCCTGTTGGGTTGGATGCCGATCCTGACGCCTGACGGCAAGCTCTTTGGGATTTTTGCTATCAACTCATTGCATAATTTGGCGCATGTGCTCACGGGAATGATCGGTGTTGGGGCCGGGTTGACGCTCTCTGATCGCTCGGTGCGGGCGTATACCATTACGATGAGCGCCATCTATGGCGTGCTGGTTCTCGTCGGCGTTGCGCAGGTGGGTGTGTTGGAGCATGCGCTGGCGATCAACCTGGCGGACACCATCCTGCATGCGGGTATCTTCATCTTCTCGTTGTTTGTGTGTGTTGTCTCGTTTACCGAGTTCAACTCGCTTCGACGCCTGCAACGCCTGACTGCCCTGCGCATACAGTCCCCCGCAAGCGTTCACTCGGCTGCGCTGCGCTCCTCCGGTGATCCCTACGCAGAGCTTGTTCCCCAGTCGCGTTGGGCGAGATTGCCCAGCCAGCCACTCTCACCGCCTCTTGCTCCTACTCTGTCGGCTGATCGCCGGTTTGCGCCACCGGCCGCCGACGATTCGCTTGAAAGCATGCAGGAGCGGCTGATCTGGCTTGAGCGCGAGGTACGCACGATGCGCGGCGCGCTCGAACGCCAGGATGCGCTGGAACAACAGCAACAACAACTCCGACGTGAGCTTGAAATGCTCCGTACACAATTGGCAGGTCAGGCGGTAGGCCAGGGAATGCGCCCAACCGGTTCGCCAGCGCAGCCAGGAGGTGTACAGGGCAGCCGCTCTCCATCGTCACGTTTGTCGTATCCTACCAGTGGCGCCTCAGAGCTGGGGGCGTGGGCTGCTCCGTCGAACCTGGCCATGCCTCCCGGCGAGTTCGCGCCAGCAGCAGGCTATCCGACGCCTGCCCCCTACACGCCCTATGGAGCCTATGCCCGTCCGTCTGGCCCATCTGGGCCGACGCGCTCCCAGGCGTCTCTCTATCCGCAGTATCCCTCGCTGGAGACTGCGGGGCAGCCAACCCCATTGCCGCGCTATGGGCCAGGCGCAGCCGACCCGCAAACTCCTAACGCTAACGGCGCCCGCCAGCCGGATCGCCAGGCCGAGACGCAACGCCAATCTGGCGCGCCCAACGTTCCGCAGCAAGGCTCGCCAGGCCGCGCCAGCGAGCAAGATCAACAAGATCAAGAGGCAGGCGCGCCTTCTTCATGGCGCACTCAGCCCTGGTAAGGCCAATGCTTTTGGCGTCTCAATAGTCCACCGTGACGGCAAGATCGCCCCTGCGCCCGATAACAGCGACCAGCGTGACATCGTTCTGGCGCTGATAGCGTAAGTCCACTCTGGCATCACCCACTCGTATGCCCTTCGCTGTTACCGAGGGAAGCCAGGCGGGCAGGTGCGGGCGATGCACGCGCAACTGTCTGTTGAGAGCGTCGGGTTCCAGCCCAAGCGAGGTTGTCAGCAACAGCGGCAGCGCGCCCGCAGCCCACGCCTGGGGATTGCAGGCAACGGGATAATGGACGGGCAGATCAAAGCGTGAGCGGCTGAAGCCGTCGAACACTTCGGGCAAGCGATAGAGTGTGAAGCGGGTGGCCGCCTCAAAGATGCCCGTGAAGACCTGCTCGACCTGTTGGGTGAAGCCATAGCGCCGCAGCCCCAGCGCAATCAGCGCGTTGTCGTGTGGCCAGACCGACCCCACCTGATAATCAAGCGGGTTGTATGCCGCCTCTCCCGCTGAGAGCGTGCGAATCCCCCAGCCAGTGAACATATCGTCAGAGAGCAACCGCTTGGCGACGGCCTTCGCTTTTTTGTCGTCTACGATGTGTGAGAAGAGCGCCTGCCCTGGATTCGAGGCGATAGCTCGCGCGGGTTTGCGGTCGCGCTGAATGGCCAGAGCGAAAAACTGCTTGTCGTCCATCCAGAACGCTTCGTGGAAGCGTTTCTGGAGGTCACACGCCTGCTGTTCGAGCTTCCTGGCGCGGTCGTCCTCGCCAGTCCGACGGAAGAGATCAGCCATCGCCAGCCAGGCTCCGTAGACATACGCCTGGGCCTCCACCAGCGCAATGGGCGGGAGCGCCAGGGAGCCGTCATCGTTGACAATACTGTTGCCGGAGTCCTTCCATCCCTGGTTGATCAGCCCCTTTTCCGAGCGTGAGCCATAGGAGAGGAAGCCAGTGATGGGGCCTTGCAGGTTGCTGTCTATCCAATCGAGCGCGCGAATCGCATGGGAGCGCATCTGCTTGAAGAAGTCGAGATTGCCCGTCCAGCGGACGTATTCGCCAAGCAGCAGCAAAAACCAGGGGGTGGCGTCAACCGTGCCGTAGTAGGGTATCTGGGGAACCTCGTGCAGATTGGCCTTTTCGCCCAGGCGCAGTTCGTGCATGATTTTGCCCGGCGCTTCCTCCTGGAAGTCGTTGCTCTTCGTGCCCTGATAATGCGCCAGCAACTCCAACGTTGTGCGCGCAAGTTCCGGCTGAAAGGCAAGCGTTTCATAGGCTGCGATCAGACTGTCGCGCCCGAACAGCGCCACATACCAGGGCACGCCAGCCGCGACGAACACCTCGTCGTCGTTTGTCATCACCAGCATGTGGAGATCGGCGAAGGAACGCTGGAGCGCGCGATCAAATAGCGCGTTGGATGAGGAAATCTCAGGCAGATCGGTCAGCGCTTGTGTCAATCGTTTGTGCGCCACCTCCCGGCTGTGGCGCATGCTCGCCGCGCTGGGCTGATGTGCGCTATGGGGTGGTGTATCGCTCAACGAGACTTTGACGGCCAGCCGGAACCGATCCCGCGCACCAATGTGCAGCCGCCAGGTCGCCGTTTCGCCATCGAGGGCATCGGGAGCCGGGGTGAAGTGGATGTTGGTGACGCGACGGTGATGGTCGGCGCCGTCGTAGACGAAGCGCAGGGTGTTCTTGCTACAGTGTGGCGGCTCTATTGTGCCGCGTTTCCCTGGCTGTGCGCCGCGCACGACAAACATATTGGTGAACGAGTTGGCGAAGGCAACGGTCAGTTCGATATCAATTGCCTGCTGTGTAAGGTTGTGCAGTTGGATGGTGTCGGTCAGCCCATCTTTTAGCTCCTGTTTGCGTTGGATGCTGATCTGCTCTTTGGGGAGCGTTTTCTGATCGGCCAGTGGCAGATCAGGATTGGTCAGCTCGAAGACGCCGGTTGACCCCTGCTCTGCTGTCGCCAGTAGCGAGGTCGCTTGCCGCCCATTCAGCCGCATCTCATAGCAATCGAGGTAGCGCGTGTCGTGGTAATACAGGCCAAGTCCGCCCTGCCCTCTGAGAATGTCCCCGTTGCGGGTGGTCAGTAAAAACACCTCGTTGTGTTTGGTGGTGATCGCCTGGCTGATGTCTGAGACGAACGTTGAGCGCCCATGCTGAAGCACATCTTTTTCTTGCCGCTGTGAATGATCCTCGTGATCATGGCGGCTGAGTTGATCTTGTCCCGTGTGTCCGTGAGCGCCCTGTGCTTTGGCGCTGTTGTCGCTGTTGTTGGCGTTGTCATTCTGTTCGTGGCGATGGTCGTGATTCTTGCGATCATCGCTCTTGTCGTTAGCGCTGGTCTTTGTCTGCGTGTGTTCCTTCTGTGACGTACTCATACCTGGTAGCCTCATCGTGTTCGTGTTCGTTGGGGAGAGAACCGTTTCTCATACATCTCGCCACTTCGGCGCCAAATCTATGTCATGTCAGGACGTATTTGCAAAAATATCAGAGGTTGGCGCCACCAATGCGCTGAACATGGTATGGGATGATTGAGAACGAGCAATGATGATAGGCGGTAGATGGCAAGAGAAGAACCGCGTTGGAACAACACAGGCAACAGAAAAACAACAGAAGGAGTGGATACCATGGCAGCCATCGAACACGCCAGGCGCTTGCAGGAGCATGAGTCTGGCGCTTCTTTCGCTTCTTTACCTGGGGCCGAAGATGGGGCCGACGAGACGCAACAGAAGGCATTGGCTGACGCGACGCCCCCTGGTTGGAGCTACAATCCTTCGGCCTGGAAGGAGCGCCGCTGGCTGGTGGGATTGGCAATAATCGGCTGGCTGGCCGCACTGTATACCATGCTGGGGCAGGTGGGAGCCGTGACGCTCTGGGATCCCTTTTTTGGCGCGCATAGCAGCTATCTTGTGACACACTCTGCCATCTCACGTCTGCTGCCCATACCGGATGGCGCGCTTGGCATCGTAGGTTATAGCGCCGATCTGCTCTTTGGCGCGCCCGGCTGCGATGAGCGCTGGCGCAAAACACCCTGGCTGGTAATCCTCTTCGGGCTAACGATCATTGGTCTGGGGATAGTCAGCCTGGCGCTCACCATCACGCAGGGAACGATTGTCCAGCATTGGTGTACGGTCTGCCTGATCTCAGCCGCCGCCTCGACACTCATTCTTGGACTGGGCATCGGTGAGACGCTTGCCAGTTTGCAACACATCGCGCGGCAGTGGAGGGCTGGCGTTTCGCTCTGGCGGGCGTTGCGCGGAACCGGCTTGCCGTGGCGATAGGTAGAGATACAAGAAGAGGCTGTAGAGTATGTTGGACATCAGACAAAGGAGCTTGTCACAATGTGGGCGCGTGTGATCACGATTGCGTTGGGTATCTGGTTGATGGTTGCCCCAGTAGTTCTCTCCTCAACGTCTGTGACTGGCGTGTGTGAGCGCACTGCGGGGCCAGTGGCGATCTTCGTTGGCGTGTTGTCATTGCGCGCGGTCACACGCCCACTGCGCGCCATCAATGTGCTGACGGGAATGTTTCTGCTGATCGCACCCTGGGTTGGCTCCATCACGGGCGCGCAACAGGTGAATGTGGAACTCGTCGGCTGGGCGCTTATTGTGCTGTCGTTCCCACGCGGCCCCCTAGGCCAACGGATGGGCGGCGGCTGGAGTGCGATCTTCCAGCAAGTGGTGTGATGGCGATTACTCAGAAGAGTTGGCGACGCGCACAAAGACGCCACTTTTGCCGCCGCTCTTGCGCTGCAACTGGATGTCGCTAATGGTCATCGCGCGGTCAACCGCTTTGCACATATCATAGATGGTCAGCGCAGCGGCGCTGACGGCAGTGAGCGCCTCCATCTCGGCGCCCGTCCGCCCAACCGTGCGAACGGTCGCGCGAATGGCGACCTGCGCCTCTTGCGCGCCATCATCGTCATCGCCATCAGTCGCCTCATGCAGCTCAAAGGCAAGGTCAACGCTTGTCAGCAGCAGCGTATGGCACATAGGGATGATCTGCGGCGTCTGCTTGGCTGCCATGACGCCTGCCACCTGGGCCACCGCCAGTACATCACCTTTGGCGAGTGTTCCGGCGCGAATCAAGGCGAGCGTCTGTGGGCGCATCCGCACAATGCCCGTGGCGATGGCTTCGCGTGAGGTCTCTGCTTTGGCGCCGATGTCCACCATGTGCGCACGGCCCGCTTCATCGAAGTGAGTGAGTTCAGGTCTATCGGACGGACTGTTTTGCGCCATATGGGCGCCTCCTGTTGGGTTCTGTTGGGCTGCTGAATGAAGACAAGTGTGCCACTGGGCGTTTCCCGTTCGTTGTGGATATGATGACATCATAGCACGCAGATGAGGCGCGAAGAGCGCCTGTTGGTGTCCTCTTCATAGAGAGGTATGTGCGACGACAAGTATTTCGTCGCTTGCCGCTTGCGTTCCGAGGGCTGGCGCGTTATACTGGCTGGGAATGCCCGCAAGGGGTAGACGTACTCATTTGGCGAGAGAAGGAAATGGGGATGGCGAAGAAATCATCAACTGCGCGGCAGAATGCGGGCCGCCGCACGCAAACCGCGACGAAGGGAAGTAGCGGCGCTGTGCTGCTGGTGCGGCCAACAGAGAGCGCCGCTGAAAGCGGGACAGCCACAGCGCCTGCTGCATCCGCTGCATCCGCTGCAACTTCTATGGCGTCTGCGAAGAGGCCAGCGACGAAGGCGACGGCGCCTGCCGCGCCCAACCGCGAAGCAAGCGCAATGCGCAGCCAGAGCGCCCAGGCGAGCAACCCCAGCAAGTCGGCTGTGCGCGTGACAAAGCCAGCGCCCGCGAAGCAAGCGCCCGCTCGACAGGCGACACGTCCTGCCGCTCCGGCGCGCCAACAGCGCCCGGCGGGGCGTGGAGGCAGAGGCATGACCGCGCGCGAGCAGGAAGTTCGCCTTGCGCGCGCGCGCGCCACCCAACGCGCCCGCGTCGCCAATATGATCTCGCCAGAGCACTATAGCTACGTTCTGGGCGACCTCCGGCTGATCTTAGGAGTGGCCGCTGTCTTTGTGGTAATCCTGATCGTACTCCATTTCACCTTGCCACAATAGCGCCTGGAAGCCCTCAAGCTCTCTGCTCTCGCCAAAGCGTAGATTGCAAACCGGTCATTTTTTTGCCGGCGATTCGCAACCGGCCGTATCGGCTTCAACGCAAACGCCCCAACGGGTGATCGTCCTGATCACCACGCTGGGGCGTTTTGGTGTTTCTTCTCCTGGTGCTGGCGCGCTTCTGCGCTGATGCTCAAAGAGCTGGTGTTAGAACAAGTTAACGTGAAGGTGTGAAGTCTATGCTGAGCGGCTCACCCTGGCGCTGGTCGGCAGGGATGGAGACTCCGAAGACACGTTCGGCGGCCATCGTATGGCAGCAGGTGTCGTGTTCGGCAAAGAAGTTGCAGGTGCAGGACCAGGCGCCCTGATTGAAAGATATGGTGTGGGTGTCGTTCTCTCCCCGGAAGGACGCCTCGAAATGGGTGAACTGAATGCGTTGCGGCTCTTGCGCGTACTGCTTGGCTTTGGCGATCTTCCCGATCATGCTTGAATACATCGGCATGGCTCTCTTTCTGCTCTACCCAGTGTCGCTGGCATGCGCTGGCGCAGGCCAGCGCGATCACGCGATCAATCGCACGGCGCGACGGATGCAAAAACAGGCAGGCGTTATTGGTCAGAAGACCCGAACGTCTGCCTGTTGTGTGTCCGCCGCAGGTGGATACCCCGCTGTACACCTTTGCTCACTACGCCGTTTCCGTTGCGCCGCCGCTCGCCGTTAGCGCGCTGCGCGCCCACCACTTGACGTAGCCTGTCGCAAACGGGCGACAACGACACGAGCGGTGAAACATCGGCATGAGTCGGCTGCGCAAACGCCATAAGCAATCCTCCCCTTGAACGATGAATGGCGTATGGTTTCGTCAGGTGTTTGGGAGTGTCTCTCTCTTTCTCACTATGGGTATGAGGATAGTGTACCATGTGTAACTCGTTACGTCTAGTGTCGTTTGTTCAACGCGCGATTTTCGCGATCTTTGGCGTTCATGAACTAGCGATCACGTTGTGGATGCCTCGGTAGGTCACGCGGAAGACAGCCGCATAATACGCATGATACAATGGTGGGCAAAACGATCCGAGAAGGAGGTAGACCCTTTGGCAGGCGAGCGTAGTAGCGAAAAGAGCAATGAAGCCAGTATGGCAGCACAGCCGACGGCCGCCGCGCCGATTGGCGTTTTCGATACGGGAGTGGGTGGGCTGACCATCCTGCGCGATCTCTTGCGCGAGTTGCCTGATGAGCGGTTCATCTATTTTGGCGATACCGGCAACTGCCCCTATGGCGTGCGCCCAGATGATGAGATCAGGCGCCTGGCGCTGGCCATCGCCGACTTCCTGGCGGCGCGGCGTGTCAAGCTGATGGTAGTGGCGTGCAACACGATCTCAGTGGTGGCGCGCGCAGACCTGCGCAACCAGTATCCAACCATTCCCTTTGTGGTAACGGCGCCACCGGTAAAGCCCGCCGCGCAGATGACCCGCGTGGGGAAGGTTGGTGTCGCGGCAACCGAAGCCTCGGCGCAGAGCGATTATCTACGTAGCCTGATCAACGAGCATGCGCAGGGCGTCGAAGTGTTCGCTGTGGGCTGCCCTCGTCTGGTGCTGCTGGCGGAGGCTGCCCGGCTGGATGGCCCCGATGTGGAGGAAACGATTCGCGAAGACATCGCGCCGCTGCTTGCGCAAGGGATAGATGTGCTGGCGCTTGGCTGCACGCACTTTCCAGCGTTGCGCCCAGCGTTCGAGCGCGTGGTAGGGCCGACTGTGAGGGTGATTGATTCCGGCGCGGCAATTGCCCGCCAGGCGCGCAAAAAGCTGGCGGAAGCCAATCTGCTGGTGTCATCCACCGGTGAGTCGGTTGAAGCGCCACGCTTGCCACGGCCAGACGATGAGTTCTGGCGAAGCGGCGCCGATGGGGCAGCGTTTGACCAGGTGGCGAGCGCGCTGCTGGGCGCCGATGTACAGAGCCGCCACGCCGAGGGCATGATCTTACAGCCAAGCGCCGTGCTCCCTTCGCTGGCGCGCTAAACGTAAGTTCCACACAAGCGGACACAAGCGGACACAAGCGGAC
>JAJPIU010000206.1 GCA_021324535.1 Pseudomonadota bacterium | reverse complement strand
GGCAGCCTTTGTGGCGCGAAGTTCCCTCTCCCACTGGGGGAGAGCCAGAGAGTGGGGCAGGCGCGCGTTCACGCGCCCGCCCGATCACTATTTTATTTGCGAAGCGAGCCATTTTCTATGCCAACACCTACCCAACATACACATCAGACACCCCATCATGCGGCGTATAGCCTGCCGCCCGATGTCATCCCGCTTTCCTATACGCTGGATGAGGAGCATCATCGCCTGCTGATCGATTGGTCAGACGGACACGCCAGCGTCCACGACTACGAGGCGCTGCGGCGTGGCTGCCCCTGCGCGTGGTGCGCGGGCGAGGGCGGCATGAAGGGCGCAGTAGACGCCGACACACAGTTTTCGCAGGAGCAAACGACGATCTATGAGGTACAGGTCGTCGGACGCTATGGGCTGACGCCCGTCTGGGGCGATGGCCACCGCACGGGCATCTACACCTATGAGCGTCTGCGGGCAACCTGCCAGTGTGATGAATGCTCGACAGCAAAGGGCTGATCATGACTTCTGATACAACGACACCTCCAACGACGGCCACAACAACCGAGACCATTGCCGCTGAGGAGACAGGCGCCCAAACGTCGCCTGCTCAGCCCATCTGGCTGGCGCGCATCCATGTAACGCTGAAACCTGTCGTGCTCGATCCTCAGGGCAAGGCGGTGTTGCATGGCCTGCATCAGCTTGGCTATGCTGGAGTAACTGATGTGCGGGTGGGCAAATATCTTGAGGTGACGATGGCCGCGCCCGACGAAGCGGCGGCTGAGGCGGCGGCGCGGCAGATGTGTGACCGCCTCTTGGCAAACCCCGTCATCGAGCGGTATGATGTTGAGGTGAGCTTGCGCGATCAGTAGAAGCAAAACGTTCGCGTTGGTCTTACAAATCAAATAGAGTTATGACCTTCGGGGCAGGGTGGAATTCCCGACCGGCGGTAAATCGCCAGCCTGTGCAAAGACTGGCGACCAGCCCGCGACCCGCATGTATTCCTCTCAGTCTGCATGCGGCTGACACCGGTGGAAGTCCGGGGCCGACAGTTAGAGTCTGGATGGGAGAAGGTCGAAGCGCCACGTGCGCGCCTCCAATAGCGCCTGCGCATCCATTGCGACGGCTGGGCCTATCGCCTGGTTCACCGGTAATGATGAGCGCGGCGTTATCCGGCGTGCTGGCGTATTCGCCTGCGTATCGCCCCAGGTCGGTTTCTTCGGCAGGGCGACGCGCAGGCGTTTGTGTTGAGCTGGGAGTTTTCCTGGCTTGCCTCCTTAACTCCTGCGGCGCCCGTTCGGTCGAAGTATCCGAAAGGGTTGAGCCGTTGGCTATCAAATCAGTCAGTTCTGACAAGCGGGAGGAGTCTCTAGAGGCTCCCTGCGTCGAGGCGCCCTCAATAGAGTCGGCGTCGCCTGCGCCTCCAAACGCATCAGCCGCATCATCTTCGCGGCCAGACGCGCCGTCGCGCCGCGCTACACCTCACCACCCTGGCGCGCTATCTAGCCTGGGCGCTATCCTCGCGCCAACAGTGGTTGGCGTGTTCATCCTGCTGCTCTGGCAGGGTTCCACACAATCGGGCGCCGTCTCACCTTATTTGCTGCCTACACCGGGCGCAGTTGTGCAGTCATTCGTTACAGCCTGGCAGGCGGGACTCTGGCTGACGTATGGCCTGACTACCCTGCAAGAGAGCCTGGCGGGGCTGGCGCTTGGCGCGCTGGTGGCTTTGCCCCTGGGCTACGCGCTCGCTAGCAGCCGCTGGATCGCCGCCGCGCTGGAGCCATATCTCGCGGCCAGCCAGGCGATCCCTGCCGTGGCGCTGGCGCCGTTGCTCGTGCTGTGGCTTGGCTACGGGCTGCCGCCGGTTGCTCTGCTTTGCGCCCTGATCGTCTTCTTCCCAATGGTCGTCAACACCACGCTTGGCCTGCGCCAGCTCGACCGCGATATTCTCAACGCCGCGCGTGTGGATGGCGCCGGACGCTGGTCGCTGCTCTGGAACATCCAGGCTCCCCTGGCTCTGCCAACCGTTCTTGCGGGCCTGCGCACCAGCGTCGCGCTCTCCGTGACGGGCGCTGTGGTTGGCGAGTTTGTGTTGGGCGACCAGGGCCTAGGGGGATTGTTGACCATCGCGCGCGGCAACTTTGATACGCCGCTCGTTTTCGCCACGCTGTTCACGCTGGCGCTGCTCACTGCCGCGCTCTATGGCTGCGCGCGGCTGGTTGAGATGTTCTACGCTCGTACCGTTTTAGACGCTTCGGAGGCGCACTGATCCTCATGCGATACTTCACACCTAGCACATCATCATCCACGCCATGCCGCCTGGGCACGTTGGCATCGTTGAGTATACTCTTCGCGTTGTTTGCTACGCTCACACTGGCCGGGTGTGGCGCTTCGACTCCTGACCGATCTCTGCCTACGCTGACGGTGGGACTGACCTACGTACCAAACGTGCAGTTCGCGCCCTACTATGTGGCGGAGCAGCTCGGCTACTACCATGACGCCGGATTGAACGTGATTCTGCGGCATCACAGCTTTGGAGAAGACGAGTTTGCCGCCTTCGCCGCCGGACGCGAGAATGCGATCTTCGCGGGCGGCGATGAGGTATTGCAGGCGCGCAGCAAGGGGCTGCAACTGGTCTACGTTGCCAGCGTCTTCGCCCAGTATCCCGTTGGGCTGATGGTTCCGGCCAGTTCGTCAATTACCAGCGTGGCGGCGCTGCGCGGGCATACCGTTGGCGTCCCTGGCCTCTATGGCGCGACGTACATTGGCTTGCTGGCGCTGCTACGCAAGGCCGGTCTCTCGCCGTCGGATGTGCATATTCAGTCCATTGGCTACACCCAGGTCTCGGCGCTGTTGACGCACAAGGTTGACGCCGTGATGGGCTATCTCAACAACGAGGCGGTGCAGTTCCGTCAGGCGAACTTCGCCATCCGCACG
>JAJPIU010000166.1 GCA_021324535.1 Pseudomonadota bacterium | reverse complement strand
CTGTCGTAGGCTACAAAATATAGCGGCTGAGGTCTTCGTCGGCCAGCAGCGATTCCAGGCGACCCCGTACAAACGCGGCGTCTATCGTGATCGTCTGGCCTGCAAGCTCCGGCGCGTTGAATGAGATGTCTTCGAGCGTCTTCTCCATGATGGTATGCAGACGCCGCGCGCCGATATTCTCGACCCGCTCGTTCATATCGAAGGCGCAACGAGCGATCTCTTCAAGACCGTCATCGGTGAAGCGCAACGTCACATTCTCGACACTCATCAGCGCCTCGTACTGCTTCGTCAGCGCATTTTCCGGCTGGGTGAGGATGCGTTGGTAATCGGCCCGACCAAGCGAGCCAAGCTCCACGCGCAACGGCAACCGCCCCTGCAACTCAGGGATCAGATCGGAGGGCTTCGCATTGTGGAAGGCGCCTGCGGCGATCCAGAGGACGTGATCGGTCTTGATGGGGCCAAAGCGTGTCATCACCGTCGAGCCTTCGATGATGGGCAAAAGGTCGCGCTGCACACCGTCGCCCGCCACATCGGGGCCGGTATCAATCTTGCTGCCGACGATCTTATCAATCTCGTCGAGGAAGACCACGCCCGATTGCTCCACACGCTGGGTGGCGGCCTCGATCACCTGATCGAAGTCAATCAGCTTGTTGGCTTCCTCCTGGGTCAGCAGACGACGCGCATCCTTCACCGAGACCATGCGCGACCGGCGTCGTCCCCCAGGCCCACCGCTGAGCAACTCCTGGAAGCTATCGCCGATCTCATCGCCCGCAAGCCCTGAGACGAACTCAAACACCGAGGGATAGCTCTCCTCTGGCTCCAACTCGATCTCGATGATCTGGTCGTCAAGCTCGTTGCGCGCCAGCCGTTCAGCCACTTGCTTGCGCGTCTGCTGCTTGCGGCGGCGCAGCGTGGCCGCGCTCGCTTTTGCGCTTGCCATACCCAGCGCGTTTGCCTGGGCTGCGGCGGCGCCATGCCCGCCCACCGAGGTAATCGTCGCCTTTGCGCGCGCCGCGCGGGCAGGCCGCGACGGAATCAGCTCACTCTCGCCATGTTCCACCAGCGCCTTCATCGCCTTATCTGTCAGGATGTCTACAATGCGCTCCTCTGCCGCCTTCGCGGCCTGATCGCGCACCGCAGCCACCCGCTCATCGTGCGCCATGCCGATGGAGATGTCCATCAGGTCGCGTACAATGGATTCGGCGTCACGCCCGACATAGCCCACCTGCGTGAACTTCGTTGCCTCAACTTTGATGAATGGGGCGTCGGCGAGTTTGGCAAGGCGACGGGCGATCTCGGTCTTGCCAACACCGGTCGGGCCGATCATCAGAATATTCTTCGGGGTGATCTCAGCCTGCAACTCTGGCGCTAGCGCAAGACGCCGATAGCGATTGCGCAGGGCAACCGCCACCACGCGCTTCGCTTCCGCCTGTCCCACGATATAGCGATCCAACTCCCTGACGATCTGCTGGGGAGTCAAATCCTTCATAGCGACGCTCCTGTTTCTGTAGAAAAATTAGGTATTGCCTGGCGCCAGCAAAAAGATGAAGATGATACCCCACACGATGGGGTACACCTTATTATACCTTCTGGCGGCGCTTTTTGTCGCTACCATTTTCCGCAGGCGCGTCACCAACTTCCCGGCCCGCTTCATGTGCGCCGTTGTGGGCACTGGCTGGCTGGGCAGCGTCTTCGGGCGTAAAGAGCATGATGTGGTCGTTGGTATAGATGCACATGGAAGCGGCGATCTCCATCGCCGAGCGCGCGATCTGTTCCGCGTCTAGCTCCGTATGCTTCACCAGCGCACGCGCCGCCGCCTGCGCATAGGCGCCCCCAGAGCCAATGGCTGCCACACCGTCATCCGGCTCAATCACATCGCCGTCGCCCGTCAGCACTAACAGTTCATCGCGACTGGCCACCAGCAACATCGCTTCGAGCCGTCGCAAAAACTTGTCGGTGCGCCACTCCTTCGTCAACTCCACGGCGGCGCGGCGCAGATTGCCCTGGTAGCGTTCGAGCATCGCCTCGAACTTGTCGAACAGGGTTAGCGCGTCGGCTGTGGAACCGGCGAAACCCGCCAGCACACGCCCATTCGCCAGGCGGCGTATCTTGCGGGCGGTATGTTTCATCACCATATCGCCCACTGTCACCTGGCCATCGCCCGCCAGCGCCACATCACTACCACGCTTCACCGCAAGGATAGTGGTGGCGTGCATCTCACCGGTCACTCGTTGTGTCATAAATGCTTATTGCTCGATTCTCACGTGTCTATAAATCTCTATCGGCTAGAACTACGAAACAGCAGGCTCCCGTGTTCGCGTCGTACGTGAACTGGCGCTCGTCGTCTTCGCTGCCGTTGCTCTCGTCGTTCGGGATGTCGCCTTGCCAGTGGTCGCTTTTGCGCGCACACCCGTCTTTTTGGCCGCCGTGGCGCGCGTCGTCGTGCGCTTCGCCAGCGTTGTTCCGGTGCGTGTAGCTGTTCGTGTCGTTCTGGCGCTGGCTACACTCCGGCGCGAGCGGGTGGGCTTTTCTTCGCCCTCTGGCGTAGTCACTCGGCGACGCACACGTGGGCGCATCGCCTCAGGCGAACGATGGCCGACCACTTCGAGCGCATCGGGTGAGCCATCCAGCGCGCCTCGCACAATTGCGCCGCACGTGTTGCAGACCGCCTCGGTCTTGCCGTTGGCTATGGTCAGCAGCCCACCATCCTCCGGGCAAGGAATAGGCAGCGGGCGATCCCACACGGCGAAATCGCACGTGGGATAATTCGCGCAGCCATAGAAGACTTTGCCCGACTTATGCGACTTGCGTTCCACCAGGTCGCCGCCATCCTGTGGGCAGATTGCGCCTGTCTTCTGCATAAATGGCTTCTTATAGCTGCATTCAGGATACCCCGAACACGAGATGAAGCGCCCAAAGCGTCCGGAGCGGATCAACAAGGGCTTGCCACATTGCGGGCAGGCTTCGCCAAGCTCCTCAACGGGCTTCTGCACGCGATCCATCTCGCCCTCGGCGCGCTCCAGCTCTTCGCGGAAGGCGGCGTAGAAGTCCTTGAGGAACTCCGTCCAGATTTGCTCGCCCTCCTCCACGGAGTCCAGGCGACGCTCCATATCGGCGGTGAAGTTGACATCCACAATATCGCCAAAGTGCTTGATCATCAACTCGTTGACCGTCTCGCCAAGCCAGGTGGGCACGAAGCGTCGATCCTGCTGCTCGACGTAGCCGCGATCTTGAATGGTGGAGACAATCGTGACGAACGTGCTAGGCCGTCCTATGCCACGTTCCTCAAGCTCTTTAATCAGACTGGCCTCGGTGAAGCGCGGCGGCGGCTGCGTGAAGTGCTGATCCGGCGTCAGCTTGCGCAGCGTCAGCGTCTCGCCAACCTCCAACATAGGCAGCGCGTCAGGGTCTTCCTCGCGCGGCCAGACGGCATAGAAGCCGGGGAACTTCAGCGTCGAGCCAGTCGCACGGAAGAGCAGATCGCCTGCACTGATGTCCACCCGCAGCGTGTCGAAGACGGCAGGCGCCATGAACGCCGCGACGAAGCGCCGCCAGATCAACTGATAGAGCTTGAACTGATCGGACGTAAGATAGCCCTTGACGCGCTCCGGCGTGATCGTCACATCCGTCGGGCGTATCGCCTCGTGGGCGTCTTGCGCGTCCACCTTCTTGCCTTTTGCTGCGCGCAACGCGCCAACATAGGGCTGACCGAACCGCTCGGTGATATACGCCTTGACAGCAGCCTGCGCCTCGTCGGAGATGCGTGTGGAGTCGGTGCGCATGTAGGTGATCAAACCCTGATGGCCTGCCTCACCCATCTCGATGCCCTCGTACAACTCCTGGGCGAGGCTCATCGTGCGCTTGGGCTTGAAGCGCAGCCGCACCGATGCGTCCTGCTGCATCGTGCTGGTGGTGTAGGGCAGGAAGGGCTGCCGCCGCACGTCGCGCCGATCCACACGCGTCACATGATACGTCGCGCCCTCAAGCTCTTTGAGCAACGCCTGCGCCTCGGCCTCGTTGGCGATGCGGATGCGTCCGCGTCCATTCTGTCCGTT
>JAJPIU010000168.1 GCA_021324535.1 Pseudomonadota bacterium | reverse complement strand
TATCCCTGACCAGTATACGCGCTCTCTGTTATCCTGGTTGCGTAGTGTCATACCATGTTGCAACGAGCCGTCGCCGGGCGCAAGGTCATTACACTCGCTGCGCAAGCTCGTCACACTTCTTGAAAGAAGTGTATCGGGAGACACGCAGGAGGGGCGCCAGACGCTCTACACGAACCTTCCCTGGGCGTCTCGCTGACGGCCCTCTCCTGGCATGATCTTATTACGGTTGCCATTGGATGGTACGGCGTCCAGTGGGCGCTCCGCCACGCCTCGCCCTGGAAGGCGTTTGGCGTTTTTCTGGCGCTTGGCCTGTTCTATGGCGGCTGGGCAATTTCCTGGTGGACGAACGCCCTGCCGTCCACCCCTGCGCCGATCTTTGCGCGGAGGCAGGGCAGCCAGTGTGAACGTTTGCCCCTTTGCCTTTCCATAGAACCACCTCCGGCTACACAGGGGTGGCAATTGCACGCAGTTCGGGATAGAATATCGTACAACCTGGGTCATGTGCGATGGCCCAGGCGGAAGGGCAAGCCTACGCACGCCATTCATGTTTGCGAACTTGCCGACCTCGCGCCACCGACGTTGGTGGAAACAGCCTCAGACTGTCTTTGTGGAGGTTTTTCGTATGTTCAAATGGCTCCAACGCAACAAGTCCGCAGAAACGGCGCCGCCCGCCACTACGGCCACGCCACTCTCGTCGTCCCAATCACCCGAATCTCAGGCAACCCCGGCGCAGGCTGACCAGACCGATCTCAAGCCAACCGCGCCCATCTATCCGCACGAAGCAGCGCTCGCCGTGCCCCAGGTTGCCCAGACGGCCCCCGTCAGCGAGAACACAGCCGTCAGCGCCCCGGCCGCAGAAACGACATCCAGCGCCAATGACTTGACTGGCCCAACTGGCTCGACTAGCCCGGCTGGCTCAGACGGAGCAAACGGAGCAAACGGAGCAACCGGAGCAACCAGCTCAAATGGGGCAAGCGCAGGAGCGACCGTCGTGGCGGCTGCGCCCGTCACGACGGCTCCTGCCTTTGTCTCCACCATGATGGACTACCCGCTGACGCTTCAGTACGTCTTCGACCGCGCGATGAAGCTGTACTCTAATCGGCAGTTGGTTGATGTCACGGCTGACGGCTACAACCGCACGACCTATGGCGAGATGGGCAGGAACGCCAAACGACTGGCCTCGGCGCTGGCCAAACGCGGCGTGCAGAAAGGCGACCGTATCGCCACCCTTGCCTGGAACACCACCAGCCACTACGAACTTTACTTCGCCGCGCCGTGCATGGGGGCCGTGCTCCACACGCTCAACCTGCGCCTGGCGCCCGACCAGCTTGGCTACATCATCCAGGACGCCGCCGATTCGTACATCTTCGTTGACGCCGATCTCTTCCCGCTAGTGGAGCGGGTCATCCCCTATCTCGGCAGCGTCAAGGCGTTGGTGGTGATGAACGGGACGGCGACGCCTACGGCGACCGGCCTGCCGATGGTCGTGCAGTACGAAGACCTGCTGGCCGAGGGCGATCCTGATTACCAATGGCCTGAGATTGACGAGCGCGATCCCGCCGCGATGTGTTACACCTCCGGCACGACGGGCAACCCTAAGGGCGTCGTCTATAGTCACCGGTCGAGTTATCTGCATGCGTTCTGCGTCACGCAGGCCGACACCATTGGGCTTTCGGAGTTTGATACGGCATTCCCGCTGGTGCCGATGTTCCATGTGAACGCCTGGGGTCTGCCACACGCTGCGGCGATGGTCGGATCAAAACTGGTCTTCCCCGGCAAGTTCATGACGCCTGACCGCACGGCGCAGGTGATCAACGATGAGAAGGTGACGCTGGCGGGTGGTGTGCCGACCCTCTGGATCGGTCTGTTACAGGTGTTGGCCAACCGGTCTGACCTCGATATGTCGTCGGTGACACGGGTAATCGTCGGCGGCTCGGCGGCTCCTGCCTCGTTGATCGCGGCGATGGATGCGAAGGGGCTGCCGATCTTGCACGCCTGGGGCATGACGGAGACCTCGCCGATTGCCACCGTCTCGCGGCTGCGTCCGTTCAACATCAACGCCTCGCCAGAGGAGCAACTGGCCTATCGCGCCAAGCAGGGCGTAATGGTGACGGGTGTTGACCTGCGCGTTATGAACCTGGATACCGGCGAAGAGGCGCCCTGGGACGGCCAGACATTCGGCGAGATTCAGGTGCGTGGGCCGTGGGTGACGGGCAGCTATTATCATGGCGACGACACCGAGCAGGGCGCGTCGAAGTTTATGGACGGCTGGTTCCGCACGGGCGATGTAGCGACGATTGATCCACATGGGTATATCCAGATCGTTGACCGCACGAAAGATGTCATCAAGTCGGGCGGCGAGTGGATTTCTTCCGTGCAGATGGAGAGCATCATCATGGGGAATCCGCAAGTGCTCGAAGCGGCGGTGGTTGGGCTGAAGCATCCCAAGTGGGATGAGCGGCCGGTCGCGGCGGTGGTGTTACGGCCCAGCCCTGACGGCCAGATGCCCAACGTGACGCAGGAGGACATCATCGAATACCTGCGCCCGCATGTGGCGAAGTGGTGGCTGCCCGACCGCGTGGTGTTCGTGGACTCCATCCCGAAGACAAGCGTGGGCAAGTTCGATAAGAAAGCCTTGCGCGCGCAGCTTGCCGAGACGGTGACGCTAGGGGAATAGGGGTGGCTACCTCTCTCCCAACCCCCTCTCTCATCGGGAGAGGGGGCTTTTTGTAGGAGAAGTTGTCACAAGGCCTCCCATTCATCTTTTGAGCTACCCGCAACAGCCAATATACGCTTGAGGAGGGCAACACTGATGTCACCTTGATGTGGATTAGGGATGGGAACCCTTGTTGAGCCGCGTTCCATATACTCGTGGTTCCCACCAGCAAATGGGTCGCTAAACCCCCCTTTCCGCAATCCACGGATGAGATCACGACGCTTCGTCGGGCCAAAGAGTGGCATTAGACAGGTTTTCCAACTTCCAGACGCATTCCGTCAACTGTTGGCAGATCGCTGTGATGGGCTATTCCTAACAACACCCACCCTTCAAGGGTATCTCTTAACTCAGCGATACATTCCTCTTGCGTTGGCGCGTTTGCCCACAGGCCATCGAAGCCAGGGATAGTCGCAAATACCGTCCCATCTTCAATGACTTCGTAGCGCGCATGTTGCATTGCTTTGTCCAGATACTCGGCAAACATGCCTTAGCCCTTCTTTCCGTTGCCGACCGGCCGCTGGAACTTCGCTGTCGTCTCCGCTTTTCCTCAGTGTAGCACAAAGTTAAGCGAAATATCCTTGCTGGCTATCTCTGCGCCGCGCGCACGCTAGGGCTGACGCTTACCACCAGAGCAAGCGTGAGCAATACCGCGACGAGGGCGCCAAACCGTTGAAGCAGCACGCCAGTGAGCGCAAGCGTGAGCAGCGGAAACGCCAACTGCGAGACGCTCGTTCCCACCAGCGAGACGATCTGGCCGCCCCAGAGCAGCAGATAATCACGGACGCGCCAGAGCGGCGTTGGCTTCATGCGTCTGCTCACCAACTAGAGAGGATGCGGGTTGATAGATGTGGCGTACAGCCACAGGGAAAACAGGGTGGGCGGTGAGAGGCTCGAACTCTCACGGGTGTTACCCCACTGGATCCTAAGTCCAGCTCGTCTGCCAATTCCGACAACCGCCCGGATGTGCGCTTTGTGCGCAGATGCGCTCTTCATGATGCGCGCTTGCAGTATCGCACATCCCTGGGGGAAAACGCAAGGGGGACTGACCTCTCCCCTGATCCCTCCCCATCTATGAGGAGGGGAACATTACTGCCCCCTTGGGGGTGTCCATCCGTAGCGCGACGTTCCTGGGCGGCGCGGAGAGAAAAGTACCGCCGTCGCTGTCTGCGTGTCTTGCTTGCCCCAATCACTACATGGCTGGCGCGTACACCGTCTCATGTGCAATCTCTATCCACGATGGGAAAGACGCTTGGAAAAGGTGGTGGATGGATGCTTATCCTGTTTCACCCGCCGCCCAGGAGCGCGGCGCTACGCTTATTTCACGCGTTTCACACGCTGGCTCGCTTTTGGGTGAACGCCTCCTCCGGCTGTGAAGACTCCTTCCACTCGATGCGCTCACCCTGCTGATCCTCCTGCGAAGCGTCCCATGAGCCGCCAACTGGCCGCCGATCCAGGGCATGGTGTCCACGCTGCCCACGACGCTTACGACGCCCACCATTGACCGGCAAAGCGAAGGCTATCGTGATGAGGAAGCCGCCGAGACTGGCGCTGATGATGGCAACGACGGGCGGGGAGGGAGGCAGTCCTTCTCGCTGGGCGATCTCGCTATGAATGGCTGCGAGAAACGCCGAACAGATGGCAGCCATGCCAGCGTTATTTGGTAGAAACTGGTCGGTGTAGGTCGAGAGCCAACCGAGCCAGTGATCTGTCGTCGTCCAGTGGTAGGCCGGATTGGTGTACAGGTGTTGGAGATCAACGAACATCCCTCCCTGCGCATTGCAGAAGTTTTGGATGTACACATTGTCGCCGTCCTGCGTGCGGACGTGTGGCTGCCAGGGGCCGGAGCAGATCAGGATGGCATTGGGTGAGATGCGCCGTAGCATCGCCAGCACAGCGGGATACGCTTGCAAGAATGACCAGTAATCTTTGCCGCCGTCGTTTGTGCCGAGTTCCACAACAATGATATCCGCCTGGGCAGGCGGGTCGTCCTGAAGGGCATCGTAGAGCGCGGGAGTCAGGAGGCCCCCCGCCGCACGCATCGTTAGCCGAGCATGCAACGAACGCGCCAGCAGCGACACATAGCCATGTTGCACGTCGGTGGCGTCGTAGCCCACACTGAGGCCGTCGCCCACCACCAGCAGCCGTGGATGGGCGTACACGTCCGATGCGCCCTGCATAAACGAAGGCAATGTCGTGTGCGCCCCCTGGAACAGGCTGCCCACCACAAGAAATACGCTGAGGATAAGAGCTTTCATTGAGGTCTCCATGGAGTGTCACGAACCGAGGCCATCCCACACGCAACAGTATAAGATGACTCGACAAGTCATCAGCATATAAGACGTTGAAATTGTTTGAGAGAGCATAAAATATACTATGGTACTATGGTAGAGACGGACAGATGCCCGGCGGCCAGTGTGTGGGGCGGGCAGAGGGGTGGACGAGCATGGCGGGCGGTTGAAACCGCGCCTCAGGGCGAAGGCGCCAAGTCCGCCTGGAGGGCGGACGGCGCGGACTCGAACAGGGAGAAGAGAGCTTCAATAGCAAGCAGTGTCATATAGGCGATAATTTCCTATCAAGTAGCGCCGCCATCCCTGGCGGCGCAATCCTGCTCACCCTACGACCTCACTTCCCCTTTCGCAATCACGCTCGCCCTACGATCCCTCCCCCACTGGGGGAAGGGGCAGGGGTGGGGGTCGTCACGCCTTCGTCACGGTGACAGGTGTACCCGTCAGGATCGCGTCGCCGGAGAGCGGCTCGACGCGCGTCGTCTCCGTCAGGCGGTTGAGGTTCACACCCGCATGCTCCGCCGCCACGCGCAGGCGCGTCCCTGGCTGGCCGTGGCCCCAGCCATGCGGCAGGCTCACCACCCCTGGCATGATTGCCGCCGTCACCTCTACGGGCGCCTCCACCGTGCCCGCGCCCGACGTCACCCGCGCATGGTCGCCATTGGCCAGGCCCAGCCGCGCCGCGTCGTCCGGGTGCATCAGCAGCGTGCAGGTCTCCTTGCCCTTCACCAGTACCGGCAGATTGTGCATCCATGAATTGTTTGAGCGCAGTTCACGCCGCCCGATCAGTGTCATCGTTCCATCGGCGATGACTGGTTGTGTTAGCCCGGCGCGCAGGCGAGCCACATCGGCGACGATCTCCGCCGGGGCAAGCTCAATCTTCCCGCTGGGCGTGCGCAACACCTCAGGGATGCGCGGCTGCAACGGCCCCAGGTCTATGCCATGCGTCTCCGCTTCCAGCGTGGCCAGCGTCAGCCCGTCAGGCTTCGCGCCAAAAGCATCGCCATACGGCCCCACCCGCAGCATGAAATCGAGCAGGCGCTCTGGCCCACGGCGCGGCTGCAACGCCGCCAGCAGTTCCCTCGGATCACGCCCGGCGACCGGCGAGCCTGCCAGGGCGCACTCCCGCTGGATCACTTGCAAGGCCACCAGGTCATCCAGCGAATCGAGGTCGGCCTGCGCGCCCTGGCCCATCAGGATCGCGCTCAATCGTAGCAGGATACGCCACTCGTCAAGGACGCCAGGAGCGGCGTCGAAGAGCGGACGCGAGTAGCGGGCGACGTTGCGCACGGCCAGTTGATAGAACGCCATATCATAGTGCGAGTGCTCAAGCGCGGAGGGCGGCGGCAGGATCACATGCGCGTATT
>JAJPIU010000005.1 GCA_021324535.1 Pseudomonadota bacterium | reverse complement strand
CTGGCAGCACGCTTTCTGGCGCGCCTTTGGCAATCAGCAACCGCTGATCGTCAGAAGACACGACGATGGAGGAGCGTCGGCGCTCGAAATCAAAGGGAATCTCGTCGAGTTTCTGGTAGCTGGCGACATCTGGGTGAGTATGGCGGAGGATAGCCACATCGAGCGGACTTTGGATGCCAGTCTCAAACATGCTGTTGACGTAGGCCAGGAGCGTGACCTGATCTGAGGGATGGCCAAGCGGGTCAACTGCTCGATCAAGAATCAATTCGCCAGTGGTCAGCGTGCCGGTCTTGTCGCTGCAGAGGATGTCCATGCTGCCAAAGTTCTGCATGGCTGCCAGGTGCTTCACAATAACTTTCTGACGCGCCATGCGGAGCGCCCCTTGTCCAAGCGTAATCGTTGTGATCATCGGCAGGAATTCAGGGGTGAGGCCCACCGCCAGCGAGACAGCGAACAGCAAGGAGACCAACGCCGACCGGTGAAAAGCAAGATTCACCACAACGACGAAGAGAACGAGAAACAGGACAGTCCTCATGATGAGGAAGCTGAAGCCCCGCAGACCTCGATCAAACTCTGTCTCTGGCGCCTTCGCTGCGAGCCGCACAACGATATCCCCGAAGGCAGTTCTTGAGCCGGTGGCGACGACGAGAGCGGTTGCCACGCCGCTCACCACAGAGGTACCCAGGAGCGCTACGTTATGCGCCTCAGCAGGCGAGGGCACGGGCGCCGCATTGCCTGCCGCCTCTTTCTCAACCGGTACTGACTCACCAGTTAATGCGGCCTGCTGCACATGCAGGTCGCGCGCTTTCAACAAGCGCACATCAGCAGGAACGAGATCGCCTGCGCTGAGGCGAATAATGTCGCCTGGAACCAGCTCGCGCCGTGGCAGTTCGCGCCACGCGCCATCTCGTCGCACTGTGGCAGTTGGCGCCACCTGGGCGCGGAGGCGATCAGCCGCCTGCTGTGAGCGATAGGCTTGTACGAAATTGAGGATCACGCTCAGGATGACGAGGATCACGATGATCGAGGCGTCCACCACGTCACCAAGTATGCCCGTGATTAGGCTGGAAATCAGCAGGATGATGACCAGGGGGTTAGTGAGAAACGAACCGAGCTGCATGATGCCTATCCGGCGCTGAGTCGGCGCCGACTCATTCGGGCCATTCTGCGCCAACCGTCGCGTAGCCTCGGGACTCGTCAAGCCATCAGCAGACGCATCCAGAGCAGCTAGCAACTCGGCGCGTGTTCCATGCAGCAGATCGGCTTGGTGGCTTGCAACAGATGAAGGGGTGGATGTCATACAGAATCTCCAGAAATTCTTGACATACATTTGTTCGACCCGATATGTTCACTCTACACACCCAGGCGTGTTATTCGCCCTGCGCGCAGCGCGTTGAGAATGACCACAGCATCTATCCCCTCCTGGAGAAACGCGCCCACAGTGGGTGGCAGCCAACCAATCGCTGCGATCAGCATTGCTAGCACACTCAGCCCGATTCCTATCCATATCCCAACTTGTGCGACTCGCACCACCTGCCGCCCCAGCCGTACGACCTCCGGCGCCTGAAGCAAATCGGATGAGAGCAAGACCGCGTCAGCAGCGGTAGACGCAGCGGTCAATCCCTGAGCGCCCATTGCCAGTCCGACGGTCGCGCTTGCTAATGCAGGCGCATCGTTGACACCGTCACCCACCATCAAGGTATGCTGTCCCTGGCGCTCGTATTCCTCGATGACCCGGACTTTGTCCTCCGGCAGGCAGCGGGACACGATACGATCCACTCCGACGAGCTTGCCAACTTGCTCGGCGACCACCGGGCCATCACCAGTCAGCAAGACAAGCGTGTGTATCCCGGCAGCGCGGAGCGTAGGCGCCAGACGCGCCAACTCCGGTCGCGGCGCGTCAGCGAAGATGAGTAGGCCACACACCTGGCCATTGATAGCCAGAAAGCTGGCGATGAGTCCCTCGCTGGTTAAGCGTTCGCGCTCAGAGAGCAAGTCTGCAGGGAGTGGAATGCCCAGAGATCGCATGAAGGTGCGGTTGCCAATAGCCACGGAACCGGGAGCATTGACGGTGTTGGCGGCGGGGCCCATGGCTTCAGCGGCGCTCATTGTGACGCCTGTTGAAGCAGCGGCGCCGGGCAACGTGGCCATCCCAGATGTTCCCTTGCCAGGCGTCTCGTGAATATCCTGGGCAAGCGCGAAGGGCAAGTGACGCGCACGGGCGGCGTCAACCACGGCGCGCGCCAGTACATGGGGAGAGAACTGTTCGATTGCAGCCGCCAGTTGCAGGAGTTGTTCAGCGGTGTAGCCAGACGCTGCTTCCGACGCGGAGCCAGTCGCAGGCGGTGTCCACTTCTGAACCGAAATAAGTTGTGGGCTGCCCATCGTCAAGGTTCCTGTCTTATCGAAGATTGCCACCTCAACCTGGCTCAACTGCTCTATCGTCGCCCCACTTTTCACAATGACGCCGCGCCGCGCCGCTGCGTCTACTCCTGACATAATGGCAATAGGCGTCGCCAGGATGAGCGGACAAGGTGTCGCGACCACTAACACAGCCAGAGCGTAGATGCTATCCCGTGAGATCAGCCAGGCGAGACCTGCGATCACCAGCGCGACTGCGGTGAATCCCACCGCATAGCGATCTGCAAGACGATGGATGGGCGCCTTGCGACGTTGCGCCTCCTCCACAAGACGGACGATTTGAGCGTACTGGCTCTCGGCGCTCCGCTTCGTCGCCTGCACGTAGAGTGGGGCGTCCAAGGTTGACACTGCCCGACAGTGTGAGCGCGCCTACCTCCTTGCGCACAGGCCGCGACTCCCCCGTCAGATCAGCCTCGTTCACTGAACTTTCGCCTCGCGTCACCACGCCATCTACCGGAATGATCTCCCCTGGTTTGATCATCACCTCCATGCCGCGCGTCACATCCCCCGCTGGAATCGTAATGACCTCCGTACCCTGCACGATGTGGGCCGTGCGCGGCGCGCGTTCGGCCAGCGCCGCCAGCGAGCGGTTTGCCCGGCTAAGCGCGAACGATTCAAGCGCTTCTCCGCTGGCCATCATGAGGACAATCACTGCGCCCGCCAGGTATTGCCCCAACGCCAGTGAGCCGCCAATCGCGAGCAGAGCCAGCAGATCTACCCCAATTTCTCGCCGTAGCAGTTGGCGGACGGTGTCCCACAGGAGTGACAGCCCCCCGATGACACCCACCACAATCAGTGGATACTGCGCCGCAGAGCGCAAGCCTAGGAGCCAGAGGATTCCCCCCAGGCCCAGCAACACCAGAGCGCCGAACGGCAGTGGATACCGACGGATGACACGTAGCGATGAACGCGCCCTGGCGAATGCGCTGTTCTTCCTCACCGGAGCGTGATCTGCTGACTGGTTCTGCGCCTCAGCCAGAGATGACTGATCATGCAGATCTTGGCTGTCGGCATGTCCACCGGACGCTGGCGAATCGTTCGATAGGGTGTCTGCATTCACTCCAAGTTGTTGCACGGCATGGCGTGGTGAGGATGATGGCGGCAACTGCATATGAGTCTTCCTTTTCGTTCAACTTCCCGCAGACACGGCCAGTTGGCCACCTACTGGCAAGGAAACCCTGCGCTTGTCGCGAACAGAGCACTGTCCTTCTCGTCAGCAGGCCAATAGTACGCATCGCCTGGGATAAACTATCGTGCTGCCTTCTCACAGTCTCCTCACACGTTGGCTTCGCTGTGTCACACCTCACTCACAGTGTCTGTGCGAGGCACATGGGGCGCGCAGAGTCGAAATGGTGAGCGTGCGATACAAGAACCTGTGAGGAGGCTGTGAGCAATATGCGCAAAAACGTGAGCGCGCTGTTATCTGTGCGCCATAGGCTATCCTTGTACAGCCACATCCTTGCAAGAAGAGACGGGAAAGGCAGGTTCTTATGTTCAAGCATATCCTGGTTCCTTTGGATGGTTCTCCGTTCGCCGAATCGGCATTAGTTCCCGCCTGTACACTCGCTCACGCGTATGGCAGCGAACTTCTCTTGACGCGCGCGATCCCCCTCGCAAAGGATGTTGTCCCTGGTGATGCCGCCGAGATCGCGCTGACCTTGAACCAAACACAGCATGCCGACGACTACCTGAGCAGCGTGGCCGAGCGCCTCCGTGGAGAGGGGTACTCTGCTCGATCCGCCCTTTTTGTGAGCGATCCTCTTGCGGGCATAACGACATTGGCGACACTTGGGCATGCCGATCTTATCGTGATGACCTCGCACCTGCGCTGGCAACCTACGCTGAACAAAGAAAGTGTCACATTGGAGGCGCTCGCCCATGTATCGTTTCCCTTCTTGATTTGGCGTCCCTTCTTGATTTGGCGGGATCTTCCGTCCTCCGTGAAACAACCGCCTTTGCCTACTCCCCTTGCAAGCCCCGACGCGCCGATTGTAGTGGCGCTGGATGGGTCGCCGTTTGCTGAGCGGGCGTTGCCATATGCGCAAACACTGGCGCTCACGTTCCATGCGCCACTGCTCTTAGTAAGAGTCGTCTCCCAGCACAAGGCGAACACGCTACAGGATACGCCAGCGGCAGCGCATAGATCCAGTCCTCGTGCAGGTGATCGCTTACTTCATATGGCTGACGCTTACCTGGCGCAGATACGCCAGTCGCTCATCGCGCAGGGTGTTGAGGCCCGTGCATTGGCGCGAGTGGGGAAACCGTTTCAGGTCATCGAAGCTCTCTGGCGTCAGGAGGGGGCGGGACTGATCGTCCTGGCTACCCACGGACAGCGGGGACGCCCCCCAACATGGTTAGGGAGTCTTGCAGAGCGTCTCATCACGGAGGTCGAAGCGCCGTTGTTGGTGATTCCACCCGTGCGTTAGGAGGCGCCCTGGTGTTACGCGATCTTCAGCATCGAAACCTGCCATGATCGGGCTGGGCGAGAAAGTGGTTGCGACAGTCCCGTGAGCAAAATGCGTACACCAGGTTGTCTACCTGAGCTGTTATCGGTGGCAGTGTCTCGCTCAGGATCATGCCACATACAGGATCACGGCGCAGAGCAGATGACAAACTTCCAGGCGAACTTCCAAAGGGCTGGGGAGCTATAGGCGCGCCAGAATCCGCCGGGCCAGAGCGAAGCGTCGCAGACAGCAGCGCGATCTCGTTCAGCAGGAGACGTGGTAAGAGAAACTGCGCCTGCGCGCGTGTCTGTCCCTGTTTCGCCAGGGCAGACGCCTGTTGTGGGTGTTGCAGGAGCTTAATGATCGCCTGTGCGCACTCAGCCACATTGTCTACGAGCAAGCCCCCAACTCCGTCAGCCATTTGCAGAGAAATTCCTCCTGCGCGTCCGGCGACGACCGGCGTTCCCTTCCAGAGCGCCTCGGAGACAACCAGGCCAAACCCTTCACGTAGGGACTTCTGCACAATCACCTTTGAGAAACGCTGAAAGGCGTTCACCTCGATATTTCCTACGCCGGTCAGGTTCGTGAAGACATGAATCAACGGATCGTTTGCGCTCTCCGCCTGAATGCGCCGATACACCTCCCACGATTCAGGATCATCGAGCGCCATTGAGCCGACAAGCGCAAGTTGCACATCAGGGATGGCCTGACGCACCAGTCGATAGGCCGCGATCACGCCCAGTGGGTCTTTCCAGGGGTCGAAGCGCGACACCTGGGTGATGAGTGGCCGATCCAGTTCGATCCCGATCCAATCCAAAATCTGCCGCGCCAATGCCGTCGGCAAGGGGAGATTTTTGGGGCTGAGCGGATCGATAGCTGGGGGAATGATCTCAACGTGCGAGATGGGCAGATCGGGCGGCACAAATTCACGCATTGTGAACACAGCAGCGTCGTACTCCCCAAGGAACTGGCGCAGAAACTCCCAGGCTGACGCATTCGGCGTGCTCGTATCGATGTGACTCCGCCAGATCCAGCGTGCTGCGCCTTTCCCATGTAAAGGAAGCAGCGCGGCTGGTTGGGGGTCGTGGACAACCACCACATCGTAGTCTTCACTGAACTGTGCAGCATTGCGTTCGACGGTTGCCAGGTAGATGGCGCGGTCGTCATCACTCAAATCGTGCGCAGCGCCCTGGAGGCCGTTATGGAGGGTTTTAGTGACCTGGAAGAACTGGTCATCGCCACTGATCACCCTCCAATCCACTCGCAATCCCAGATCGACAAGCAGAGGAACGAGTGAGCGAAGCAACTCCGATACGCCACCCCCATAAGGGGTAGCGTTCAGGTGGAGAATGCGCGCCCCATGCAACGACTGCGCCTGTTGCAACAAAGCGTCGAGCAGGTCATCTGGCGCGACACCCCTATATGCCTGGAGGGTGCGTTTTCCAATATCAACAGGTTGCAGCATAGGTCTCTCCAGTTAGGCGGGGCTTCCTGCTCGTATTCTTCTTGCTCGTGCAGCGTTTCTGGCGGGGTAACTATGCGCAGCCAGATCAATCAGCACTGCCAAGGCCACCCAAAGCCAGCTCCACCCTGTCACGCCTCCGTACACAGTGAAGACAAGGACATACACCAGGGCGGTTATTGGCAAGAACAGGATGCCCAGCAGAGGCAGTATCCAGCCTCCCTGGAAGGCGCGGCTGACAAACGGAGTCGCCAGCCAGACGACGAGCAAAACTATACGGGAAAGCAAAGCGATCAACCAACTCATGATAGTTCCTCCTTCATGAACTCCTTGACGTGCTTGACGGAAAATCGCTGACTGCGGCGCTCCATCTTCCATACGTAGGCGCCCAATCCGCAGCATGCCATGCCCAATATGGTCATCAGGATTTGCTGTGGAACGGCGGTTGGGAGGACGCTGGCAGAGCGATCAATAATCGGCGCCTCAACGGCTTCGAAGCCGATGATCATCAGCCCTGCCAGAACAGAAGCCAGCGATCCCACCTCACCTCCCCTGAGAAGAGCAACTGCCGCAAAGAGACAGCTTCCTCCTACGAGAATCAACAACGCCAGACCAGGAATCGTGTAGTCAGCGAACGGAGTCCCTTGCAAAAGCTCAACCGGCATCACCATGAACGGAATAACTCCCGTCAGGAGACCGACTCCACCGATGACTGCCCACAGACCAACAAATAGCTCTATGACCACCAGAGCAATGCGTACACGTTTGTGTTTCATTCTTCTCCTCCTCCTTTCCTCTTGGCGCCGAGGCCTGGTTAACTCATTCCAGCGCGCGCACAGCCCTCTCCAACTCTTATTCGTCGTCGTCGCGGGGATGTACCAACAGCATTGGCGCCTGAGTATGTTCGAGTACATACGAAGCGACGCTTCCATAGAGCCAGCGTTTGAATCCTCCACGACCGTGTGTCGCCATCACAGCAAGATGATATGGTTGCTCCGCCGCTGATCCGATAACGAAACTTTGTGGCGCGAGACCATTTGCAATCGCGGCGGCGATGGCGCCTGGCGCTGATCCCACCTGCGCGGCTGCGCTCCATGAGACGGCTTGCAGGCCCAGAGTGGCTCGCAGCGCCTCACACAGGGCGCTCACATATGCCTGGGCGGAGGGCAGCGCCTCATATGACTCGGCGATACTCAGAAGCGTTATCTCATACGGAGCCGTTTCAACAATCGCAGTGTTGTCATAGGTAGCCAACAGCATCCCTAGCATCGGCTCCAGCGCCGCCTCGGCTAAGAGAGAACCGTCCAGGGGGAGGAGCATACGTCGGAATGTTCTCTGAGGAGTAGCGGCGCTGATAGGCGTTATATCTTGCGCTGGCGTTCCCGTCGAGATTCCACCCACTTGAGGGGGAATGATGAGCATGGGGCAGCCAGCATGTTGGAGGACACCGTCAACGACCTGACCATAGGCCATCTTTCCCATCAACGAATGATGGTGGGGCGCCATGACAAACACCATGTAGCCCGCGTCTTGTGTTAAACTCTGTAGACCGTCGAGAACGGAGTCGCTCTCGATTACCTCTTGCATGACAGAGGGCAGTGTCAGACGTGAGCGCACTCGCTTGAGATACTCAGCAGGATCGAAGGCGCTTGGCCGAGGAGTAATCTCGTCTTTGTCAATCCCTTCAAGGCGATCATCTAGTGATGTCATCGCCGCAACGGGCGCGGCCAGAGGCGGCGTTTTAACATACAGCAGTACCAGCGTGGCGGCTGTTAGCCGCGCCAATGCCTCCGCATAGGGGATGGCGCGCTCTGCAGAGGCCGAACCATCCAGGGGCGCAACGACCTGCGTGAACTTTTGCACATCGAGTACCCGGACTTCAGAAGATGTTGTTGGATATTCCCGATCATGTGGCAAATCCAGGCGCAATGTGACGGAGGCCGGAGGCTCCACACGCAACCGCGCCTGTCGTTGTTGTTCTGCGGCGAGGCGTTCCTGGGCGCGCCGGGTCATCTCCTCCGAGATGCGGTGTCCTTCCGCTTCCACGCGACCACGTCTTCGTGCCGCCATGTGATCTAGAGCCAAAGTGTCCGGGTACGATTCACGTTCGCGTGCCTCGGTCATCGCATGATAGGCTTCCATCGGCTCCAGTGGCTCAAGTGCGCTGCTCGTTTCGGGCATTATAGCATTCTCTGTCGCCTGAGGAACTGCACGCTTCGTAGCATCCTCGTGTGGTGTATCAAATAGGTTCTGGCTAATGTTGTCAGGTTTGGGTTGGCGTGACGATTCCATTGGAACCTCCTCGATTGTGCCTCTCTTACCTCTGCGGCATGCCATGAGGGTTCACCGTACAGCGACAACCCCATGTTGAGAGCTACTTTGAGTGTACCCATTGCACGTCACTATTGCGTCACGACTCAATGGAGCCAGTATCACAATGGGGTCACATTCTATGGCTTCTGTGGCGCGCGATTAGCGCATCGAGATATATGAATCCTCACCTGCCGGAGCGCCATTGATCCGACAGGTGAGGAGATGGCCACAGTGTGATTCTCCCACTCATTCTGTCGCCAGTAGGTAGCCGATGCCAGTTTTGGTCAGGAGGTAACGCGGATGTGCAGGATCGTCTTCGAGCTTGTGCCGCAAGCGGTTGATACTGACCTGCAAGAGGTGCGTTTCGCCGATGTAGTCCTCGCCCCATATGCGCTCCAGCAACAGATCATGCGTGATGACTCGTCCGGCATTTTGCGCAAGTAATGCGAGCAGCCGATATTCAATAGGCGTGAGGACAAGTTCTCGTTCTCCGCGTTTTACCAATCGCTGGGCAGAGTCGATCGTCAAATCCCTAACGGTCAGTTGTGCGTGATTGCCTTGTTCATGTGGAAGAGGCTCTTGTGTTCGCCGAAGAATAGCACGCACCCGTGCGAGTAATTCCCCCACACTAAACGGTTTCGTCAAATAGTCATCCGCTCCCGCCTCAAAGCCTCGTATTTTGTCGTGATCCTGTCCGCGCGCTGTCAGCAGCAGAATGGGGACGAAAGAAAATTCGCGCGCCCGTCGGCAGACAGTGAATCCATCCAGGCGGGGCATCATGATGTCTAGAATGGCAAGATCGGGCGAGGTCGCCGCAAGGAGATCGAGCGCCTCTTGTCCATCCATTGCTGTTATGACATAGTATCCAGCTAACTCTAAATTGCGCGCGACCAGGCGCAACAATTGGGGATCATCGTCAGCTACCAGAACTGTCGCTTTTTGCTTGTCATGCCCTTCTCTATTAGCCATGCTTTCGCCTCATTCTGCTCACTAACCAAGTCAGCTAAATCGAGCAAAGTAATTATGCGCTCAGTTCTACCTCCAGAGGATACGCCTCAAGAACCTGGCGGATCCTCTGGAATCCTCTTCCGACGAGACCGTGATTCCTTCCACGGCTGAAAGAGCAATATGTCCCTTTGCGTTCCTCAACTTTGCGGTTCCGTTCCATTTACCTGTACCGCAATCCGCTTTGGCGCGACACGCGCAGCTTTCGGCGCATGGATTGTCAGGATACCATGCTCATAGGAGGCGGTCACTTTGTCTGGAATGATCAGTGTCGGCAGGGTGATCATGCGGCTCATTTCTCCAACATAGCGCTCACGGCGCACATAGACTGTTGACCTGTCCCCTTTGGTGTCAGCGCCTTCATGCTTCTCCTTTTGCCGATCAGATGTGTCAGAAGCGTCGCGAATGGCAAGGTCAGGTGACACATAAATCTCAAGCGCGTTATCGGATGCGGTGATCTGCACATCTTCTGGCTTCACGCCAGGGAGCGCGACATCGAGGATGTACTCGGTTTCGATTTCTCGTATGTCCACAGGGAGGGTGTGGGCGAAGGGCTCAAATCGCGCCAGTCCGAGGACACTCTCCTCGAACAGCCGATTCATGGTAGCCCGTAATGTCGTCAACGAACCATAGGGATCAAAAGGTTCGATTGGCTTCAATGAGCGATGGGATGAGGTAGCCATAATGTCCGTTCCTTTCATCTGGCTCACATCAAGGTGTTATGTGGTGGAGATGGACTTTCCATCGCCTGTTACCATAGTAGATGGCTTTCCTCACAAGGACATCACTGCTGGCGAGGATAGTTGCACAATCTCGTCACAACTCTCGTCACAACTCTCGTGTTCCCGTCTATCCTTCGCATGAGGCTGTGCAGTGTAGAGTCTTTATAGGCGCTTTGTGAAGTGATTGTGATGGCACATAGGAAATTGAGAGGAAATCGTGAGCATGCAACGATATATTAAGATGACACAGCAGGAAGCGCCCGCTTGCCCGCTAGGTAGCGTGGCGTTTGAGATGCGTTAGCAAGGTTATGGTTCTATAGTCGTTAAGTAATGTGTTTGGGTGGAGAAATAATGACCGAATCATCACACCGGCGCAAGGAACGCCATACTGGGGGACAAGGTAAACGCAAGGCACAGACACCTCCCCCATCGATGCCGAGCGAGGAGGCAGCGCATATGTCAACTCACTCCAAACAGCCCCAGCAGGATGCTAACAGGCATGAGATAGTTGCCGATATGTTCGAGATGCTCAACACCATTGGACACGAACTGTTGAGCCCGTTAGCCAGTTTGCTTGGCTATACCGAAACACTGTTGCGAGTTGAGGATCAATTGACACCTGCAGAGCGCCGTGAGTTTCTGGTTGAAGTATGGCGTACCACAATGTTTAGACAACGTTAGGGCGAAATGACGTTAAAGCAGCAAGCGGTGTCATGCCTGCTTACGTGCTGAGCGTCGCGCCAAACAGGTTCACCACCCAATCAGGCGCGGCCGGCCCCAGGCTCAGCGCCAGTCCAAGAAGTCCAACGTTGAGGGAAACCAACAACGCCCAACCGGGGCGTTCCGGGTGATGGTGAATCAGCGCGAACATGGGTGTCAGCTTGTACGACACGCCGATGACGGTCAGCGCCAACCAGCCGCCCAGCCCAATGACCATGTGCGCCAGCAGCAATCGTTCGGTAGCTGCGCCAAGGAAGCCCCAGCGCAGGTTGAGCGCCGCCGTCAGCCCCAGGTTGACCACCAGCAACAGATAGAGCAGCGGCGCGATCAGATACGCCGCCGTGAGCAGTCGGCGTGGCG
>JAJPIU010000174.1 GCA_021324535.1 Pseudomonadota bacterium | reverse complement strand
TATCGGCGTTGGTTGCGACTTCAGCCGTTTCAATGGTTGCGCTTTCAGTCACGGCAACGGCAGTTGTCGTGATGGATCGGGCGGCCAGCAGGATGGGAACCGGCGTATCGAAGCCTTTGAGCTGCGCCTGGCCACGCCCCACGTAGGTCACGCCATCCACTAATGGCGCGATGTAGGCAAGCCCCGTCGAGATCAGCGTCTCGCCCGCGCCCGCCAGGCTACACAGCCGCGCCGCGCGATTGATCGCCGCGCCACGATAGCCGTCGTCCACGGTGGCGGCCTCGCCCACATCCAGGCCAATGCCAATCGCCAGCGGCAGATCGGGATGCGTCTCGGCTTCGGCGATGCAGCGAGCGTGCAGATCGTGCGCCGCATGCAAGGCATGCTGTGCGGAGGCGAACACACACATCACCTCATCGCCGCGCACCTCGATCAGATGGCCGCTCCACTGCTCCATCACACTCCGGGTGATGTCTGCGAAGCGCGTGGTCAGCCTGGCCGCCGCCTGATCGCCATAGTCCTGGGTGAAATGCGTATAGCCCCGTATGTCGGCGATCAGGAAGACCAGAATGGCCGCCGACATCTTCGGCAGCGCCGGTTTCTGTGGCTTCTTGCGCCCCAGCAGCGCGCCCATCGCAGACGATTCCCACTCGCCAGCATCTATGAAAGTGTCGCGGGCGTCTCCAGTGAGGTGGAGCGCATTCGCCATGAGCTTGACCACGTTCTCAGGTGGCGCTGTGCGGGCACCGTCCTCGATTTCGCGCAAGGCGCCAGGCGAGATGTTCACAGCAGCGGCAAGCTCCTCCACTGTCATTCCATGCAGGGTACGATGCTCGCGCACCAGTTCCCCAAACGGCGGGAAGGGATTGGGCAGTGACGACAATCCCGGTATCTTCGGTAGTTTCATAGCTTCTTCCTCCTTCCGCTCTCCCTCCCCCAGAACAGGGGAAGGGGGGCGGGTGAGTGACGGGAAGCGCTGCCCACTTCCACTGAAACGGACGTCTTTCCCCCTTCCCATCTATGGGAAGGGGGCTAGGGGGTTAGGTACCTGACTCCCAGGCGTTGAGATACTCCTCTTGCTCAGGTGTCAGGGTATCAATACGCACACCCATCGCCGCGAGTTTGAGCCGCGCAATCTCCTGGTCAATCTCCTGCGGGATGGTATAGACCTGCGGCGCCAGTTGTCCGGCGTTCTTGAGCATATACTCCGCGCCGAGCGCCTGGTTGGCGAAGCTCATATCCATCACGCTGGCGGGGTGGCCATCCGCCGCCGAGAGGTTGACCAGCCGCCCGTCGGCCAGCAGGTAGACCTTGCGCCCATCGCTATAGGCGTACTCCTCGATGAAGTCGCGCACGGGCTGGTGGCCACCGGTCGCCAGCGCCTCCAACGCCGCGATATTGATCTCGTCGTTGAAGTGGCCGGAGTTGGCGATCACTGCGCCGTCCTTCAGGCGGCTGAGATGCTCGGAGTTAAGCACGTTGATGTCGCCCGTGACAGTGACGATGATGTCGGCGATCTCCGCTGCCTCGGCCATCGGCATGACGCGGAAGCCGTCCATCAGCGCCTCGATGGCGCGCACCGGGTTGACCTCGGTGACGATCACGTTGGCGCCCATGCCTTTCGCGCGCGAGGCCACGCCCTTGCCGCACCAGCCGTACCCCGCAACGACAAAATTGCGGCCCGCCAGCAGCAGGTTTGTCGCGCGGATGATCGCGTCCACAGTGCTTTGGCCTGTGCCATAACGATTGTCGAAGAGATGCTTGGTGTCGGAGTCGTTGACGGCCAGCACCGGGAAGCGCAAAACGCCCTGCCCCTGCATGCTGCGCAGACGAATGACGCCTGTTGTCGTCTCCTCGGTGCCCGCGATCACGTTGGGGATCAAATCCTGGCGCTCTTTGTGCAACTGCGAGACGAGGTCGCAGCCGTCGTCCATCGTCATCTGCGGCGCGTGGTCGAGCGCGGCGGCGATGTGTTTATAGTAGGTCTGCTCGTCCTCACCTTTGATAGCGTAGGTCGGGATGCCCTCATCTACGATCAGTGAGGCGGCCACGTCATCCTGCGTGGAAAGCGGATTGCTGGCGCAGAGCACCAGGTCGGCGCCCGCCGCCTTCAGGGTGATGGCCAGGTTGGCCGTCTCGGTGGTGACATGCAAACACGCCGAGATGCGAATGCCTTTGAGCGGCTGCTCGCGCGCAAAGCGTTCGCGAATCAGCCGCAGCACCGGCATATCTTTGGCGGCCCAGGCGATGCGCGCCTTGCCGCGCGGCGCAAGCGAGAGGTCTTTCACATCGCCTGTGATGCCCGTTGGAGTTGTCATACGTTGTGTTTCTCCTGAATCGAAACTGTGTATCTTCGTTGTGCGATGGCGACCGCCGGTGAGGCGCCTCGCCCTGTCATCCGCGCGTCAAGGCGGACAACGCTGTATATCAGGGATGCGTGCGGCCAGACGCTCACACAATGGTGAGCGGCGTCGGCGTCAAAAGTATGCCGGGTGTTCCGCAATGCGCTCCTCCGGGCGCTCTCACAAAGCGGAAGTCACGGCGCTGACGCGATGATGGCGTCCGACGCGGGCCAGACACGCTCCGGCCAGAAATTCTCCTCATTGCCCATTCTGTGTGAGAGAAATAGGCAGTGCTAATGTTTCACCAATTCCCATCGAAGTGGGTATAGGTGACGAACTCACGATAGCGCGCGGCAATATCATCTGCGGTCAACGATTCCAGCCGCGCGACGCTGAAATCTTCGCAGGCGAACGACCCCATGATGCTGCCGTAGACCAACGCGCGGCGATAATCGGCCAGCGCCAGTTCTGCGCCAGTGGTGAGCCGTTGCGCCAGGTATCCCAAAAAGCCACCAGCGAAGCTATCGCCAGCGCCGGTCGGATCACGCACCTCTTCGAGCGGATAGGCGGGCGCGGTAAAGAAATCGCCAGCGGCGGTGAAGAGCAGCGCGCCATAGGAGCCTTGCTTCACCACAAGTGTACGCGGCCCAAGCTCCAGGATGCGCCGCGCCGCCGCCCGCAGGCTGGGCGTGCCCGCATACTGGCGCGCCTCTTCTTCGGCGATCAGCACGATGTCCACTCGACGGATCGCCTCGGTCAATTCGTCACGCGCGGAGTCGATCCAGTGGTTCATGGAGTCGAGCGCGCGCAGGCGTGGCGCAGCGCCAAGCTCATCGGCCACCTGGCGTTGTAGCCCAGGCTGCAAGTTCGCCAGAAAGACCACCTCCGACGACCGATAGGCGTCAGGAATGACGGGCGCAAAGGAGCCAAAGACACCCAGATCGGTAAATAGAGTGTCGCGGGTATTGAAATCCAGGTGATAGCGCCCGCCCCAGCGGAAGTTCTTCCCCGTCGCAGTTTGCAGGCCCGTCAGGTCGATCTGGCGCACGCGAAAGGTTTCGAGCAGCGCAGGTGGGAAGTCATCGCCGATGACCGCAACCAGGTTTACCCTATCGAAGTAGGACGCCGCCAGCGCGAAGTATGAGGCCGAGCCACCAAGAATATCTACCTTCGGGCCGTCGCTAAACGGTGTCTCGATGGTATCAAGCCCAATCGAACCAATCACCAATATCGCCACATACTCTCCTTTATGCCAGTAGCCAGGCCATGACGCCCAAGCGCGCCACACTTGTTACGCATCACGACAACAAAAGTGGCTTCTCCCTGTGCGGAGAAGCCACATCGAGCAGTTGAGCGCTTCCGCGCGATTGTGTATCACGCAGAAACCGCCTGGTTGTGATGTGGCTCATCTCTCAGAGAAGCACAATTCTCTGCCGGAGTTAGCACCATGTCAGGCGTAATACAGTCATCTACGCCTGCCGGTTGCTGGGTGTCGTAGGGCCGATCCCTCCACCCGTCTGGATGAGCCGAAGCCTTTTTTAAGAGGCGCGCGTATGACAGTGTATGACAATCGTCTATCTTGTTAGCCAGGTGACTTACTTCGCCATACGCATGTGAAGTATAGCACAGACTCCGCAAAGTTACAATATCATGTTGATCATATTTTTTGGACTGCCTCTCATGTGGGCGTTCGCGCCGATAGCGTATACTGACAATGAGCACGTTTTGACCCATTGCGTCTTCATCGCGGTAAAGAGATAGAGAAGAGAGTAGAGCAGCCGATGTCTACAGAGACCCCTCCAGCCCAACAATCGTCATCGTCCCCATATGCCGTTTCGCTAGCGGATGTATCGGCAGCGGCGGAGCGCCTGCTTGGCGTGGCGCACCATACGCCGATCCAGCATAGCCGCAGCTTCGACGCCGAAGCAGGAATCTCGGTCTGGTTCAAGTGCGAGCAGTTACAGCGTGGCGGAGCCTTCAAGTTTCGCGGGGCATATAACAAAATCTCCACACTGGCGCCGGAGGAACGTGAGCGCGGCGTGATCGCCTTCTCGTCGGGCAACCACGCCCAGGCGGTGGCGCTCTGCGCGCAGTTGTTTGGTGTGCCTGCGGTGATCTGCATGCCGATGGATGCGCCCATCGTCAAGGTGGAGGCGACCCGTGGTTACGGCGCGGAGATTGTTCACTACGACCGCCATACACAGGATCGCGAGGCGCTGGCGCGCCGGCTTGCCGAGGAGCGCGGCCTGACGCTCGTGCCGCCGTTCAACGATCCGGCGATCATCGCGGGCGCTGGAACGGCGGCGCTTGAACTGGTGGAGGATATGGCTGCGCAGGGGATCACGCTGGATGTGGTGGCGGCGCCCGTTGGCGGCGGCGGGCTGATCTCTGGTTCCAGTATAGCCGCGCATGGGCTGCGGCCAGATATTCATGTGGTGGGCGTGGATACCGAGGCGGCCAACCATGCCTACCTCTCGAAACAACGTGGCGAGCCTGTGACCATTCCCTCGCCCGATACCATCGCCGATGGCATTCGCACGGGGATGGTGGGCACGCTGACCTGGCCGATTATTCGCGACGCAGTGGACGAGATCGTGCTGGTCAGCGACGACGAGGTGCGCGCGACAATGCGCTATCTGCTGTTGCGGCTGAAGCTGGTGGTTGAGCCGACGGGCGCGGTGGCCGCCGCCGCCGCGCTGACAGGCAAGCTGCGCCGCTACGGCAAGAACGCAGGCATCATTCTGACCGGAGGCAACGTCGCGCCTGAGATGCTACGCGATGTGTTGGCGGGATGAGCGCAACCCAAGCTGCGCTTCAGAGCCGCGTGCTATAGTGATGGCAAGAACGGTCGCGTGCGAAGGTAGGTCAGCTATGCAACAAAAGACGCTATGGGGCGAGCGCGTTCCCGACGCGCCCTACCCGTTTCCGGTTGCCGATCTGGCGACGCTGCCAGACGATGGCTCCACGTATGAGATCGTTGAAGGGGAATTGATCAGAATGCCAGCATCCGGCGTCAAGGCGTCGCGAACCGCGCTACGCCTGGCTTCTGCGTTGCTCGCCTATGGCGAGGCAACTGGCTTGGGCGAAGCGTTAGGCCAGGATGGCACGTATGATCTGACCTTACCAGGCGATCTAGTCCCTACTGTGCTTGTGCCTGATGTCTCCTTTGTGTTGGCTGGGCGCTTGCCTGCAAACGATGCGCCAGACGCCGATAAGTACGCCCACCTTGCCCCCGATCTTGCTGCGGAGGTCGTCTCCCCCAGCCAATATCGCCCAGAGATGGCCGCAAAAGCGAAGCTCTATCTCGATAAGGGCGTGCGGCTGGTGTGGATGATCTGGCCTACCCGCAAGGAAGTGGATGTGTGGTGCGCCGCTTCGCCGAATGCGCCGGTGGCGACGCTTCGTTTTACTGACAGCCTCGACGGCCTCGATGTTGTGCCAGGTTTTACTTATCCTCTCGCACAGCTCTTCCGGTGACATGCTCGTAGATGCTGCCGCCGCTAGGGAGATCATTCGACAGTATCAGGACGAAGCGTTTTCGATGGTAGATGCTATCAGCTTTGCGGTGATGCAGCGTCTTCACCTTCGCCTGGACATATGATCAGCATTTTGCTCAATTTGGCTTCACTCTTGTGCAAGAGCAGGGGCTAAAGTCTGCTATGATCTGGCTGGCGCCATGAAACACATACTACGCCCACCCATAGAAAGCGAGCGATCATGCCAGCAGAGATCATCCCGCAGGATACTCCGTCGGATACTCCACCGGAAGACGCGATAGACAGCCAAACAACCATCGAGCCACAGGCCGCCCTTCCCGATACGTTTCTCAGCCTCAAGCGCGGCGCGACCGAGGTGTATTTCGTTCGCCACGGCGATGCCTTGCCCGGCGCGGAAGAGGTCACACCCGGCGACTACGACGCGCAGGCGCTCAGCGAGCTTGGCCGCGCACAGGCGCAGGCAGTGGCAAAGCGCATGCGAGAAATTGCGCCGACCGCCATCTATAGCAGCCCCACCGGGCGCGCCCACCAGACGGCGCAGGCCATCGCCCAGGCGCTCGATCTCCCTGTCACTATCGAACACGACCTGCGCGAGGTGGAGATTGAGGTTATTGGCCCTGAGGATACTGATAGCACGATCCGTGAGAATCCAACGGCGCTGGCCGAACTGTTGCGCAAGCGGATGGGCGAGATCGCCGACTTCGCCATCACGGTCGGCGTGTGGGAGCGCATCCCTGGTAGCGAGGCCAGCGCCCACCTGCGCCAGCGTGTGCGCGAGGCGATTGCGCGAATCGCGGCGCGGCATAGGGGCGAGCGCGTAGTGGCCGTGAGCCACGGCGGCGCGATCAACGCCTTCTTCGCCGATCATCTTGGCATAGCGCGCGACTACTTCTTCCCCGCCGCCAACACCTCGATCTCGGTCGCGCGGATAAACGGCCCGCGCACACTGGTGATGGCGCTCAACGACATCTCGCACCTGCGCGAGGCAGGATTACTCGACGCCTCGTTTCGTGCGCCCGCCAATTGGCAGAAAGCGGCGCCGAGTGAAGGCTAATCGCGAAGGCTCATCTTCAGGAGCGATACCAGAAGGCATCCCACAGTTCCCAGAAATTGGTAAACTGTTCGCCCCGCGCGACCACCTTGCGCGGGCCAACAACCTCCACGCCTGGACGGCCAACAAATGATTGCGCATGGTCTGGCGCGGCCAGTTCAACGGTAAACGAGAGGGGCAGTGAGGGCTTGTAGGGCGCGGGCCAATCGCGTGTGGAGAGCGACTCGCGCACACGCTGCTCGATCAGCTCACAGGCGTCGGCATGGCCGAGGGTGCGCGCCGAGTAGCGCCCAAGGCCAATCTTCACGGGCGCTGTGGTCAGCTTGGAGCCAAGCAATTCGGTCACTTCGCGGCAGGTTGATTCGTCTCCCGCCACAAACACGACAGGCGTATCCCATGCGCCACAGACAGCCGCTTCCAGGCCGCTCTCGCCGACGAGCTGATCGTTGATCCAGGCGTTGTACCATGCCTCGCTACTGACGGTATGGCACATCACACCATCTGGCGTCCCGGCCATCGCGTGCGCGCCCACCAGCAACGCGGCGTCGCAGCCCTGTTTGAGCGGCTCCACGTAGCGCAGCCACGCATGCCCAAGCACATAGCTTGCCCCACGTTCCAACCGCTCTGGCATAAGGCTCTTGAAGCTATACGAGCCGCCCGCGCCATGGCAATCCACCACGATGATGTCATCGGCGCCTGCCGCCTTCGCGCCCCGCACGGCGGCGTTGACCTCGCCGGTCATCAGCCGCCGCCCCTCCTCGTACATGGGACTTCCACCCTTCACCTGATCCCAGGTTTCAATTCCGGCGATGCCTTCCATATCCACCCAGATCATCACGCGCATGGCGGTTGTTCCTTTCTACTCTACGATTCGGTTTATTATTGCGTCATTGCGCCAAGCCCAGCGCCGCCCAATAGAGCAGCGCGGCCCCTGCATCTTCGGCTGTTGCGTCCACTTGCAGGCGTGCGCTCACCAACAGGTCTTGTTCGGGCGACTCGTCGAGACGGGCAGAGTGGCCACGGCCAAAGAGGCTCGATGAGGAGAGATCGTCATCATCATCGTCGTCGTCCTCGTCGTCTTCGTCATCATCATCCGTGATATACCACTCATTGCGGCGCTCAAGCTCTGCGCCCGCCGCCGCAAACGGCTCGAGCAGCGCCGCAGTCGCATCGAGCGCGTCGGCCACCCCAAGTCGCCCCGACCGGTAGCGCAACGCGACATGCTCCACCCGCACGGCCCCATGCGCCGGACGAGACTTGCGCATCAAGGCAGGAAGCGTGCGCGCCAGCCACTCGCCATCCTCAACAGTCAAGCCTGTCATCAAGACGCTTATATGCACACGGCGCTCGCTGCTCGGTGTGTTTGTCTGCCGCAGAAAAGACCCTATCCCACCAGGCATCCCTGGCCGATTGTTACGATTGTTGTACCTCATGCCACATTACCCTCATCTGCGGCCTCCCAGCGCCCCAGCGCCCATAGCGCCTTGATCGCCTTACTTCCGACCGCCAGCTCTTTCATGCCATGTTCTCACGAACCTCTGCCCACCCTCTAGTTCTTCGTCTCCCCACATGCTACCACGTCAGCCTGTCTCTTGCCAGGGTTATGCAGTTGCGACACTATTTTCTTATCTTTTGCCTGTGGCGCATCTATGGCCGCACACGCAGCCGGGGCGAAATCTTTACCACCGATGAAATGTTGACCAGATCACAACGGTTATGTCACCAATTTCACACTCTGATCGTCTTGAAACACAAGACAGTAGCCCATGAATATGGTATACTGTAGAGGCAGCAGTGATCACTCTGCGAGCAATGCCGGTGAGAGAGCCGGGAATCAGGTAGGTGTCGCCACTATCCAAATCCAACATATGTCCAATAGGACATCAGCAAAAGAAAAATCAGACAAACAAAAGCATCATACATCACATGGGCAGTCAGACGGGGCGTGGTGAGACGCTGGGGAACCGTTGGCCAGTAGGGCCTGTGGCTGCGCTTCCCAAAAATCGCGCACATGAGTTGGCGCAGCTTTTGCGGCATGTAGCGTGTCCAATGCTGCTGAGAAGCTCCACAAAAACCACCGATTGACCTGATCCGTGGCACACACTTTGGTGTTGTCATTGTTGTGGTGTAGGGGATACCGGGCGCCTGCCCAACCTCGTGTAGCGCCGCTTCGTAGGTAGTGTTGAGGACGCGCCTCCGCTAGGGGGCGCGCCTCACGAAAGAGTTCGTCAAGTTTCGTGACTGTTCGTTGGCGCCAACCGCCGACATGGGTTGGCGGTTGCTAGAGCTAGAAAATAGGTGAGGCATATGGCACAAGAGCGTAAGGGACGTGGGCGTGGGTTCGCTTCGATGGATCCCGAAAAGCAGCGTGAGATCGCCAGCAAAGGCGGACGCGCGGCGCATCAGCTTGGCACAGCGCATGAGTGGACAAGCGATGAAGCCCGCGAGGCCGGTCGCAAGGGCGGCGCCGCCAGTCGGCAACGCCTGCCGGAGGAGTAAACCGGAGGAGTAAACCGGAGCAGAGCATGTCAGCGCCCTCTCAGCCATGGAGGGCATACTGACCGCGCGCACGGACGCCAACACACCCGCCCCCTGAATGTACGCCTTGGCCGATAAGGCAATGCGCGCATCAGGGGGTGTCGTGTGTACCATGCCAATAGCGCAGACTCAAGCGAGTCAGATGTATCAGACGTATCAGGCGTATCAGGCGTGGGTGGCCGTCAGCGCAGAGGCTTCTTTACGGGTATGAGGCGCGCCTGGCTTGCGCGTGGCATGAATGAAGAATGCGCCAGTGATCCCCAGATAGACCAGATAGGCCAGCAGTTGCAGGGCGCTTGGCGTGTCGCTATAGCCGAGGAAGGTATGCAGGAGATCGCCTACCATGCTGTCTTCCGATAGGATGCCGCTGGTATTCCAGAGGTGAGCGGCGCCTCCGGGCAGCCATTGCAACGCTTGTAAATTCTGCACGGCGTCGCCAAGCAGGCCCGCCGCGAAGAAGAGCAGCAGCACACCCACCACGCGGAAAAAGACGCGGTAGTCGAGTCGGTAACCCATACGATAGATCGCGAAGCACAGCGCAACCGCAGCCAGCAAGCCAAGCCCTGCGCCAAGTAGCAGCCAGCCTGCGCTCGTCTGGAAGGCAAACGCCAGCATAAAGACCGCTGTCTCAAGCCCTTCGCGCCCAACAGTGGAAAACGCCAGCAAACCAAACGCAAAGCCGGAGCCAGCCGCGCTAGCCTTGGCCGTCAGTTCCTTCTTCAGCGAGCGGCTATGGCGCTGCATCCAGAAGGTCATATAGGTGAGCAATGCCACGGCGACCAGGTAGGCAACGGTCTCGAAGATCGTCTGGAAGGTGGTATTATCATAGGCTTGCACGGTGGCATAGATCGCCGCCGCTCCTGCGAATGATCCCACCGCCGCCAGCCCAGCGCCAAGCCATACTGCGCGCATCTGGCGCGTTTGTCCAAGCTGCCTGAGCGCCGCCAGCAGGATGCTGACGATCAGACTGGCTTCCAATCCCTCGCGTAAGAATAAGACAAACGCGGCAAGCATAGGCGACCTTCTTTGCTCAACCTTACCTGACTGCAACCAGCGTCAGCGATCTTTGGCTCGGCCCCAACTGGCCCCAATGGCTCTGGCGCGCGTATTGCCGACAGGCTATATCCTAGTTCCACACTCGGATATTAGCATACCCACAGCAAACCGTCAAGCCCCTTTTGCGCCTACATTGGCCGGTGCGCACAGTTTTCAGCAGACGTTCAGCAGACGTTCAGGTTCGAGCCTGAGGGGGCGCCGTTTCGCCCAACAACGCCCGTCGTAAGCGAGCGGGCAGGGGAGTTGCGCGTTCGGTAGTGGGATCCATCGAGACGATGACCATGCGCCCTGTGGCGACAAGTGGGCCAGTACGCTGGTCGTCGCCTTCGAGTTTATGCGCCGTGAACCCGACCGCCCAGGAGCTTGTTCCCACGCGCTCCACCTGGGACACTACTTCAAGCAGATCGTCATAGCGAATGGCGCCCTTGAAGTCGCACTCCAGATGAACGCGCGGAAACGCTTGCTCAAGCAGGCCCGAAGAATAGGGCATGCCCAGGGAGCGCATCAACTCGTGCTCTGCGACCTCCATATAGCGAAAGAACGCGGTGAAATGGATACGCTGGCTGCTATCAATATCTACGAATGGCACACGAATCCGCACGCGCGCCTGTGGCGCATCGGGCATGGCTCACTTCTTTCCACACACTCGTCTACATGTACGCGCTTCTGTCTACACGCTTACACACGCAAACGCAGATTGGCGTTTCCACCCTCACCTGCACGAGAGAGGGTGCGCTCAATCTGCGCTCATAGCGATTCATGTTGTTGAACCGCTTGCCACTGCCTGGCTTATTGCCCAGGGAAGAAACACGCCGCCATCTGGTTGGAACGCTTCACTTCCAGCTTGGGGTATTGCTGACGGCAAATATCCTGGGCTTTCCAGCAGCGCGGATGGAACGGGCAGCCGGATGGTGGATTCACCGGGCTAGGCACATCGCCCGTCAGAATGATGCGCTTGCGTGTCTGCTCAAGCTCCGGATCAGGGAAGGGGCTGGCCGAGAGCAACGCCTGCGTATACGGGTGCTGTGGGTAGGCATAGACATCTTCGCTGGTTCCCAACTCGACGATATGGCCCAGGTACATCACGGCGACGCGGTCGCTCACATGCTTGATCGCCGAAAGGTTGTGTGTGATAAACAAATAGGTCAGGTTGAACTCGCTCTGCAAATCGGCCAGCAGATTGAGCACCTGCGCCTGAATCGAAACATCGAGCGCGGAGATCGGCTCATCGGCGACGATGAATTGCGGGTTGAGCGCCAGCGCCCGCGCGATGCCGATGCGTTGTCGCTGGCCACCACTAAACTCGTGCGCATAGCGGTTGAGGATGTTGGGACTCATCCCCACCACCTTGAGAACGTAGCGAATACGTTCATCCATCTGGTCGCGGTTGCCATAGTTGAAGTTTTCCAACGGCTCCGCGATCACGTTGCCGATGGTATAGCGCGGATCAAGCGAACTAAAGGGATCCTGGAAGATCATCTGCATATTGGCGCGCAGCCGCCGCAAACGCTCGCCCTTCACCTTGGTGATGTCCTCGCCGTTGAACATCACCTCTCCGGCGGTTGGTTTGATCAATTGTAAGAGGGCGCGCCCAAAGGTTGACTTCCCACAGCCGCTCTCACCCACCAGGCCAAGCGTCTCGCCTTGGTAAATCTGGAGGTCAACGCCATCCACTGCTTTCACTGAGGCCACCGTGCGCCCCAACAGCCCTCCCCGAATGGGAAAATATACTTTTACTCCGCGCGCATCCACCAACACATTGCCTTTGGATTGGGGGGCAGGCGCTTGTTGTTGTGCGGTATCTAACGCCATCTATCAACTCTCTCTTTCAGGTCTGGTCACGTCTATGACTGTCCACAACGCTGTCGCTTCTCATGCGCTCCCCTAGTAGGGATAGAAACACGCCGCCTGCTGCTGGGGGCCAGTGGTCTCGAGCAGCGGCAATTCCTGGCGGCAACGCGCCTGCGCCTTGCGACAACGCGGCGCGAACGGGCAGCCCGGTGGAAGGTTAATCAGGCTGGGCGGTGTGCCGCCAATCGCGGCGAGCTTGGTGCCGGGAGGGGTATTGGCGCGCGGGACGGCATTGAGCAACGCCTGGGTATATGGGTGGGCAGGCGTCTTGAAGAGGGTGGCGGTCGGCGCGGTTTCCACTATACGCCCTGCGTACATGACGTTTACGCGGTCGCATGTCCCGGCGACCACACCCAGATCATGGGTGATCAACAGGGTCGCGGTACGGAACTCGGTCGCCAGACCTTTCATCAGATCGAGCACCTGCGCCTGAATGGTCACGTCGAGCGCGGTCGTTGGCTCGTCGGCGATCAACAGTTGTGGGTTACACGAGAGCGCAATGGCGATCATCACGCGCTGGCGCATCCCGCCGCTAAACTCGTGGGGATAACTGTTCAGGCGGCGGCGCGCCTCAGGAATGCGGACGCGATCCATCATCTCGACAGCGCGGTTGGTGGCGGCGCGATCATCCAGCTTGAGGTGTGTTTTGACAGCCTCGGCGATCTGAAAGCCCACGGTATACACCGGGTTGAGCGAGGTCATGGGATCCTGGAAGATCATAGCGATCTGCGCCCCACGTATTTTTTGCAATTCCTCTTCATCCATATCAACGATATCGTCGCCCTTGAAGAGAATCTTGCCGCCAACGATCTTCCCTGGCTTATCGATCAGACGTATGATGGAGAGCGAGGTGACGCTCTTGCCACAGCCGCTCTCTCCCACGATTCCGAGCGTCTCGCCCTCATTGATATACAGCGACACATCTTCTACCGACTTGACCACGCCAGATCGGGTGTAGAAGTATGTGCGCAGGTTCTTGACATCCAGAAGCCTCTCAGCCATGCTTGCCTCGCTACTGTTCGTTGGAACACAACCCAATGGCGCCGCTGGCCTAAGGCCACAAGCGACACAACGACAAATCAACGTACACGCCGTACACGACAGTGAAGTGATGACCTGGCAGAATATGCCGGAATGAGAACGACAGGCGAGACCCGCGTCGCTACGCCCAAATGCGGGTGGCGCTGCTGGCCTCGCCTGATGGGATACGCCTGAGAGCCGGTACCATGCTCGTTCTTGATGATACGGCGCCTCTCGGCGGTGATGCTGAACGCATCAATTGCATCAATTGATGTACGGAGAACGCAAGAGTGAGTTGCGCTCTCCCCGTTTGCCCTTGGGCGCCTAACTACCCTTGGCGCCAGTATATACTAGCGACACCAGTATATACAAGTGTACAAGTCACGTTCGTCTTCGTCAGTCTTTCGTGCGTGGGTTGAAGGCGTCTTGTACGCCGTCACCCAGGAACGAGAAGGCCAACACGATGATCGCGAGCATAATGGTGGGCCAAATGACCTCGGTGTACTGGGTATAGAGCTTGTTGGAGCCATCGAAGATCATCAACCCCAGGCTGGAGCCGGGTGGCTGTACACCCAGGCCGAGCAACGAGATCGTCGCCTCGGAGACGATAACGCCTACGATGTCCAGCGTCGCGGCAGTAACCACAATGTTGAACAGGTTTGGCATGATGTGCCGCAGCAGAATCACTACATCAGAGGAACCCGCAGCGCGCGCCGCCTCGATGAATTGCTGCTCTTTGAGCTGCAATGTCTGGCCGCGGACGTAGCGCGCCATCTGTGGCCAGATAGTGATACTCAGCGCAATGCTGACCAGTATCAATCTTCCTGATGGGCCAAGCAGTGTGGTGAACTTCGTGCCGAGGGTCGCAGCCGCCAGAATGGCGAAGAGCAGTTGTGGGAACGCGAACATCAGGTCGGTGAAGCGCGCCAGGAAGGTGTCAATCCAGCCGCCGTAGTAACCGGCGAGCATCCCGATGATCAGCCCAAGCACGATGTCGGCGAGGATGACCAACGCCGCGACGCTGATCGAGACGGTGACACCGGCCATGATGCGTGCGAGGATGTCGCTTCCTACGCCGTCTGTCCCCAGGGGATAGTAGACACTCGATGGCATGTCGTTGAGTGTCTGCTCCTGGTGGGTGAAGTCGCGGTAGACCGAGGGCGGCAGGGTCTCATTCCCGTACAGGCCCGCGCCGTGAAGATCAGGCCCGATGCGGGTGTAGATCAGCGGCCCAATATAGCCAAACACGATGATGATCACCACGAGCGCAAACGAGATCATCGCGCGGCGGTCGCGCCCAAGGCGGCGGAGCGACGCCTGAAATGGGGAGAGCGACTGCCCCTCAGTCAAGGTTTCTCCGGCTGCCTGAAGGTCGAGCTGGCTCTGCGTCATCGGCTCAACTGTCGGAGTATCCGACGCAGGGCCTAAGTCTTTGATGGTCTCTGGCGAGGGCGGAAAGGCAGGTGGGTAGCCGACGGTGCTTACCGATTCCCAATCGCGCGGTGTTTGAGGCTGATCAAAGCCTTCATCGAGTTTCATATCGCTGTCTTCTTTCTTCCTAGCTGTTCGTCTTCACACGTGGATCGGCAAAGCCATACGCAACGTCGGTGACCAGGTTCATGAAGACGACGGCTGCGGCCAGCAGGATCACCGTCGCCTGCACCACCGGGAAGTCGCCTGCGGTAATCGCCTGCAATCCCTCATACCCGATGCCTGGGATATTGAAGAGGTCTTCGACGATGAAGACGCCGGTGACTGCAAACGCCAGGGCAGGGCCAACCGCCGTGAGCAGCGGAATCATGGCATTGCGGAACGCATGCCGCCAGATGACTATGCGCTCTGACAGGCCCTTCGCACGCGCGGTGCGCACGTAGTCTTGGCGAAGCACCTCGATCATGCTGGAACGGGTGATACGCAGGTAGTACGCAAAGATGCCCAGACCATAGATCACAATGGGAGCAAGCATGCTATCCCATGTTCCCCAACCGGAGGTCGCTAGGCTTGGCAGCCCATGCACATGCAGTTGGATCATCAGCAGGTCGAAGAAGGGGATGATCACGAAGCTCGGCAGGGCGTAGAGAACCAGCGCGACGGTCTGAGAAGAGGTGTCAAAGCGGGAGTTCGCGCGTACCGCTGCCAGAATCCCCAATGGGATACCGATGATGAGGGACAGCGCGGAACCAGCCAGCCCAAGTTGTAGAGAGGCAGGCAGATAGATGTTGATGATCCCCAGCGCCGTCTGGCTGCGATCCACCCAGGAGTAGCCAAAGTTGAACTGCAACAGCCCTTTGAGATAGTTGCCGTATTGCACGTACCAGGGCTGATCCAGCCCATAGAAGTGATACAACGCCGCCGCCTGGGTCTTACTATAGTGTGTGCCTAACTGTTGCAACACAACGTCAACGCCGCCAAATTGCCCCGCGAGGTAGCCGAGAATAAAGGTGATGAAGCTCACCCCCAACACGACAAACACCAGCCCCGCCAGGCGGCGTATCAGAAAGCGCACGCCAAGGCGAAACCCAACGAACACGCAGAAGCCGACGATCACAATGAATGTGATCAGCCCTGATAAGTTATCCAGGATCGCGCTCATACACTGCCTCCTCCGAAGTAGGCGCCCCTGACAAGGAGCAAGCTCCCATGCCTGCCGCATGGAGAGGTCTTATTCCTTGCGTTTCTCGTGGGCGATTTGTACCCCTATTATACACATATATGCGGCGCCACACAATGTGAAAAGAGGTGAACACCGGTAACAGACGCGCCTCATGCTACCCCGCTGACGCCTCTCCTGCCAGGGAGTTTTTCTGTACGGCTCACCTACGACGTCGCCGGAGAAATGTGCGTTTGGGGTCTGTTATTGCTTATATGACG
>JAJPIU010000116.1 GCA_021324535.1 Pseudomonadota bacterium | reverse complement strand
TAAACACCCCTTCGTGTGGGGCAAGCGCCGTCGTCACCAGCCACGACGGCAACCAGGCATCGCCCTCAAGCCAGCAGTGGTGTGAACTTGGCGGATGCACCACTAAGTCCTCTTTATATGCCAGGGCGCCAAAACTCCCCATACACTGAGGCATGCTCAGTCGTGTGGGGAGCATTTTCTGTTCAGAAGATTTTGCTTTGGAAAGTTAGCCCAGCTTGCGCAATACCTCGAACAACTCCTCGTTGTCGGGCGCCTCACCAGTGGGCCGGTGAACGTGAATCCAGGCGATCTTGCCGTTCTTGTCAATCACGAAGAGCGCGCGCTCCGCCATGCCCGCCGCGTGGCGCACACCATACAGGTCTACCACCTTGCCCTGTGGATAGAAGTCCGAGAGCAGCGGATAGGTAATGCCAAGCTGTTTTGCCCAGGCCGCCAGCGAATGCTTCGCGTCCATGCTGATCCCCAGCACCTGCGTATCATATGAGTTGAAGCGTTCCAAATCCGCCTGATACGACGGCATTTGCGCCGAGCAGGTACCACTGAAGGCAAAGGGGAAAAACGCCAGCACGACATTCTTTTGGCCCCGGAAACTGCTCAGTGTCACCGGATCGGGTGTTGTAGCGGAGGGCAATGTAAAATCGGGCGCTTCGTCGCCCACTTTGAGGGTGGTTGTCTCGGTCAGGCTCTCGGTCGCTGCCATAGTCTGGTCTGCTCCTTTGTTAGGTTCTATCAAACGCGCCAGTATTGGATGTGTCTGAGACAGACAAGGAACGGCGCGTCGTTCGGCGCCGACACACCGTTCAGTATTGTAGTCCAGCGGCGAAGCCGCACACAAGGCGCTCAGGCTGCGCAAGAGAGCGAGAGAGCAAGAGCGGAAAGCGCCTATGCCTGGGCGGGAGTCAGCACGCCATCGTTGATGTCGTACAGGCTATCGGCCACCTGCGCCGTCTGCGGATCATGTGAGGTGACGATAAAGCCAATGCCCGCGCGATGGGCAATCGTCCGCATCAATTCGAGGATGTTCAGGCCAGTGTGCGAATCGAGGTTGCCGGTCGGCTCGTCGGCAAGTACCAGGCGCGGCGCATGCACGAGTGCGCGGGCAATCGCGACGCGCTGCTGTTCGCCGCCCGAAAGCTCCGGCGCGCGGTGATGCGCACGCTCAGCCAGCCCTACCAGCGCCAGCGCCTCCTGCGTGCGTCGTTCGCGCTCGGCAGGATCCGCGTTCGCCATGCGCATCAGCAATCCGACGTTCTCGCTGGCCGTCAGCGTGGGCAACAGGTGCGCCGCCTGGAACATAAACCCAAGTTCGGTGCGGCGGAGCGCCGTCCGTTGGGCGTCGTTGAGCTTGGCGAGGTCGCGCCCAAAGAGAATAACACGCCCATGCGTGGGGTTATCGAGTCCGGCGATGATGTTGAGGAGCGTCGTTTTGCCAGCGCCAGACCGCCCGCGAATGGCGATGAACTCACCATCGTGCGCTCGCAGATTCACGCCGCGCAACGCAGTCACCACAGAGCCGCCGCCCACATGATATTCCTTGACCACCTGCTCAACACGCAACAATGTCGTGCCTGCTGGCGCGCTGACGACCGCCGTGGTCTGGGGCGCGCCTTGTGGCTGAGATGTTTGTGTAGGCTGCTCGTTCCCGTTTACGGGCTGGCTGTATTGGCGTTCAGGTAGTTCACTACCAGGGTATATGCTCTGCATGCGCGACGTGTTCCCCTTCTAAAAATCCTGGCATGACTCGTATGATCTGTATGATACCTGCTCTCTCTATACTATAACGCGCTGTGCCCCAAAGACTTTACGCCACGTTTTCGCCATGCTTTCTACATGTTTACACCTCGTCATCCAGTCGCAACGTGCGCAGATAGGCTTTGATTCCTGGCGCGAGGTCAGGCCGCTGTAGGGCAAACGCCAGCGAGGTAGTCAGTAGGCCCACCGGATCGCCGGTATCGTACCGCTGGCCGGTGAACTCATAGGCGTAGATCGGTTCATGGTCGCCAAGCAGCCGCAGCGCATCGGTCAACTGAATCTCGCCTCCTGCGCCGGGTGGCGTGCGCTCAATGGCCGCGAAGATCGCAGGCGTCAGCACGTAGCGACCGATAATAGCGAGATCGGATGGCGCATCCTCCGGGGCAGGCTTTTCCACCAGGTGGCGCACACGATGTACGCCGGGCGTTGGCTCGTTGGCGGCGTCGAACGCGACCACGCCATAGCGCGCGACCTGATCGTGCGGCACGCGCATCACCGCTAATACACAGCCGCCAAACTGCTCATGAATGCGAATCAACTGCTTCAGGCAGGGATCGCCCGGATTATCCACGAGATCGTCGCCCAGCAAGACACCAAACGCCTCATCGCCGATGATGTCTTTCGCCAACAGCACGGCATGCCCCAGCCCACGCGGCTCGTGCTGGCGGATGAAACTCAGTTGCGCCAATCCCTCGATGCGCTCGAACATCGCCAGCTTTTTGCTATCCCCCTTGCGTTCGAGCGCCGCCCTCAACTCCGGCGCCTCATCGAAGTAGTCTTCAATTGCCCGCTTGGTTCGGCTGGTGACGATGGCGATATGCGACACCCCTGATGCGACGGCTTCCTCCACCACATATTGAATGGTTGGCGTATCCGCTAGAGGCAGCATCTCCTTGGGGACTGCTTTTGTCGCTGGCAAGACGCGCGTGCCAAGTCCTGCGGCTGGAATGACCGCTTTACGAATCTTCTAAGGGGCTGCCTGCATGGTGGTGTCCCGTCCTTTTCTTGCTATGCGTGAACTGTCGCCGAGCGCCCTCTCTACTATATCTGGCGCGCGCCTGCCCTATCAAGTCGCCTTACTGCACTCCGCACCGCCTTGCCCATCATACAATCACACAACAGGCTTGACTGCGAAACGCTTCATACGCTACTATAACGAATGTGGCTATATCCGTTATGATGTGAGTGAAAGCGATTGCAGGGGGCGCATATGAGCGAGGCAAACAGCGGGCCAGCGCAGCGCGATCCGCAGGCGTTTTTGCCGTTGACGCCCGCCGTGTTTCATATTTTGCTTGCGCTGGCAGGCGGCGAGCGCCACGGCTACGCCATTATGCAGGAGATTGCCATCAGCACGGAAGGACAACTGCGCCTCGGCCCCGGCACGCTCTATCGTTCGCTCAAACAGATGCTCGCCTGGGGGGTCATCGAAGAGGCGGACGAACGGCCCGATCCTGCTATTGACGACGAGCGTCGCCGCTACTATCGGCTGACTAGCCTGGGGCGGCGTGTCGCCCAGGCCGAAGCGCAACGTCTGAGTCAGTTGGTAGCGCAGGCCCAGGCAAAACATCTGCTCCCCAGCTCACAGTTCTCCTGAGTCCATTTTGCTCCCCTTTGTTCTCATCAGTGCTCCTCCCCTGGGGAACCTTTTGGTTCCGCGACGCATACCTTCATCAGGATACGCAATCATACGCAAATTGGGCGAATCAAATTGCGTAGGAGTGGTGTCATACTATTGGGTGTCGTTGGGCGCCTGGTATGTTGGATGAACAATGTACCCGTCACACAGGTCATGAGGGTCGATACGGTCAACAGGGTCAACAGGGTCACCAGGGAGAACGACGGAGCAAACAATCGTACTGCTCTGGGGTGGCTGGCTGCTCGTGGCGATGGGCGTCTTTAGCGAGGCGCGCTTCATCAATGCGTATTATGTTGCTGTGCTGACGCCCGCCATATGTGCGCTGGCCGGGATAGGCATTGTCACGCTCTGGCGACGGTATCAGCAGGCGCTCCTCCCAGGAGCGGATGAGCAGGGTGTTCGGCGTGTTGGGCGTATCGGGCGCACGCTGGGCGGGATGTTGCTACCGCTGGCGATTTTGTTGACAGGCGCCGAGCAGGCAAACCTCATGCGAGCGACGCCCGACTGGCCGAATGTTGGCGCGTTGATCCTGCCATGCGCGCTGGTGGTGGCGGCGCTTGGCCTGGGCGCATGGCTGCTGCTGGCGAATTCCTCAGGCGCAACGCCACGCCAGCGTGAAATGAAGGCTCTGCCGGTTGGGCGCCACACGGCAAACAGGCTGGCCTGCGCCGTTGCCGCCATCGGCCTGGGCGCCGCGCTCATTGCGCCGTTCGCCTGGTCGAGTCTCTCGCTGACGTGGGGCAACTCGAACGGTTGGCCGGTTGCAGAACCGCAGTACGCCGACTTGCAGCCGCCGCCCAGATTCTACGTTGACCCCCATCTGATCAGGTATCTGCTGGCGCATCGCGACGGAGCACGCTTTGTCCTGGCGACCACCAGCGCCTACTATGCCTCGCCGATTATCATCGCGACGGGGCTACCCGTCATGGCGCTTGGCGGCTTCGGTGGAAGCGATCCGACGCTGAGCGTGGGCGCGCTCGAATGGCAAGTGGAACACAACAGCGTGCACTACTTTTTGCTGCCATCGAGCAACGTGACGCCGCAGCAGTATGCGGCGTTGTTTCCCCAGGCGCTCTCAACACGGTCAGGCGCGTCGCTTGCCGTGCGCCAGCTACCTCAGACTGGAAGCTCCTCCAGGCTGAGCATTCCAACCAACCTGGGGCGCTATACAAATGCGCTGACCGCCTGGGTTAGCCAACACTGCGCGCCCGTGCCGCCGCCCCTATGGAGTTCTGCGGTGTACGCCCATACGCGCCTGGGCGCCACGGAGTTGTTTGCCTGCCAGGCCCACGTTATGCGCCACTTGCGCCACATGGGTCATTCGGTGGGAGGATATACCCATCAGTGGCGCGGTGTCTTCCGCGTGGCGTTACTTGCTCAGCTATATACCACGCGGAAGACCTTATCGGTGTCAAGCCCGGCGTTGTAGCTCACCGCTGCCGCCCCTGGCGCCGTGATGGTCAGCGTCAGGCGCTGATCGGCGCCCGCCTGCTTTTGATAGGTCAGCGTGTAGACCCACTTGCCACTGGCGTCTTTCGTCGCGATGTGGGAAACCGTCCAGGTGAAATGCAACACGCGAACGTCGTGATCGTTGAGCGCGATAAACCCACCCCACATCGTGCGCCCCGACAGATCGCTTGCCCCGCTCAACTGGTCATCGTTGCGGAAGTTGGTCAGACCGTCCGACGAGGCAAGCTGTGCGTTTGGCGGCGTATAAATGCGGATATAATCCAGGAAGCGCGAGTGCTGGGGCGCGGCGTAGAGCTGCGAGAAATCGGTGATGACATACGAGTAGGTGAGCGTGAGATGATGGGTGGCGTTCCCCTGGTCGTCGAGCGTCACTGTATCGGTGTAGCTGATATGGGTGAACAGGTTGGCTTTGTTGCCGCCAACGTTTGTGTCAACTATGGTCACGCCGTCGCCTGGCCCCTGCGCCATCGTTGCGGCGAGGCCATCCTGCGCCAACAGCGCCTCGGCGTTGGGATCGGTCAGGTAAATCTCAAGATCTTTCGCGTGCAGGCTGGTCAGCATTTCTTTGGCGATCAGCGCCAGCGTCTTCGATCCCAACCCGTGCAGCTTTGCAAGGAATGCCTTGCCCAGCAGCGCGGTAAAGCGTTTACGCGGTGAACTGATCTGATCGCTTGGTGGCAGATTGGTTGATGAGTCTACCGAGCCACCGCCCAGTTGATAATAGTGGATGGTGCTTTGCAGGTTCTGCGCATTGACCGTCACGTTGAAGCCAGGCACCTTCACCGGGCCAATCACATCGAGCACGCGGCCAATCGCGACGGGTGTCACGGCGACCACCCCCTGGAAGCTGATATTTTGCCCGCTTTCCTCTTGGTAGAGTTGCTCACCTAGTTGCGCCGAGGTGGGAAAATCGGGTGAGAGGTTGGAGTCGCGCAGACCAAAGCTACCAAAGGGCCACCAGGGATACACCGACGGAGCGCGGCTATACTTTCCGGCCCCCTGGCTCCAGGGAACATCCAGCAGATAGGTGTCGCTCAGGCTAAAAGGCTTCGCCTTGGCGTTCTGCACGGTGACGACACCGTAGTTGCCAATGAAGCCCCCTGCTGCGCGGAGTTCCGTGCGATCCATCAGTTCGATCAAATAGTGCGCGGGTGTGGTCAGGCCGATCAATCCAGGCGCCACATCGAGCCACTGGCCTGCCTGGGCAAGCTGTTGTTGCTCTTTGGGCCAATCCTTCAGCAGCTTTTGCAGTTGCGCCGCCAGCGACGGCTTGAGCAATTGCGAGGGGATAGAGGAGAGATCGGCGGTCTGCGCATATTCAACGGCAAGCGTCAGGTGGGCAACCGCGTCGCCGAAGTTGATCTTCAGCGCGGTAAACGTCGTCATGTTCAGCGTGGGCAGCCCGGAAGATGACTTGGAATCACTGAAGAATCCGCCTTTGAGGATGCCGAGGATCGTCTGCCCGCTCCGCGCAAGATCAAGCCCGGCCAGGCACGCTTCATCAGCCGCCGCAGCCAGCGCCGCCGCCGAGTTGAACGACGTATCTACTCCTGGCGTATGCGCAGCCAGCCAGAAAGTTCCCTGCGGCGCGCCAAGGTCACTGCGCAGGTTGGCGAAGTCATGCTCAGCGGCGGTCAGTTCGCTCTGGATGCGCGTGACCGTGGCGGGCGTCAGCGATGAGCCGATATTTGCCTTGCTCGATGGGATCAGCGCCTCGATATTGCGGATATGTTGCAGGCCGTCGGCGGCCTCGGCATGCGCTCGCCATGCCCTCACTCCGGCGTCAATCGCGCCGACAGCAGCGGTGAGCAGCAGCGCAATGAGCACGATCATCAATGCCAGACGCCAGCGCGAACGTGGGCCAGCGCGCCCTTGCCTTGCCCCTCCACGCTTTGTACCGAGGGGTGGCGTGTTGGGAATGGTGGGAACAGGCGCCCGCACGACAGCGGGCGGCGGCGCTGGCATACGCAGATATTGATCGCTGGGAAGATACTGCCCACCGGGCGGCGTTACCCCTGCGGCTGGCGTAAACGCGCCGGGGATAGTCTCATCGTTCAAACCGGTGTATCCGCCGCCTGGCGGGGTTGGCGGCGCTGGCAAGGCAGCGGTCGTGCGGGCGAGGTCAGGGACGCCTGCCATCCCCTGGCCGCCAAACTGGCGTTGTGAGCCTTGTTGCGAACCTGGCTGCG
>JAJPIU010000106.1 GCA_021324535.1 Pseudomonadota bacterium | reverse complement strand
CCGGGAATCTACATCCTGAGTTTCAGCACTTCTTAGCAATGGGGAGCAGAGAGACAAAGAGCGTTTGGAGTGACAAACTCGGATTTGATACGGCAGGCACGATCTTTGGGCTTTTCTCCTTGGGCGTCAACACAAATCGCGATCAAGTCGCGTACAGCTTCGACAAGCAGGCTCTTGAAAGTCAAGTTCAGGCATTTCTCGAAGACTATAACAGCGAGACATCTCGGTGGGAACGCGCTGGTCGCCCTGCCGATGTGGACGCATTCGTGAGGTATGACCGAGTCAAATGGAGCGAAGGGCTTAAGCTCAATCTGAGGCGTGGCACGTACGGGACATTCGACGCCGCCAAACTACGCCTCTCAATTTACCGCCCCTTTTGTAAGCAATGGTTGTACTTTGATCGCCTGCTCAATGAGAGAGTATACCAGTTCCCACATATTCTCCCCACGCCTGGGTGCGAAGCTGAGAACGTCCTGATCTGGCTCAAGACGGGTACAGAGTGGCCTATGTTTGCTTTGCCTTCGAAGCAGATTCCAAATCTGTTGCCCCAGGGTGGATCCCAATGTTTCCCCTTCTACACCTACGCCGAAGACGGGAGCAACCGGCGCGAGAACATCACGGCCTGGGCGCTCGCGCAGTTCCAGGCGCGCTACGGCGGCGACGTGACCAAGTGGGACATCTTCCACTACGTCTACGGCATCCTTCACCATCCGCAGTACCGCGCGCGCTACGCCGAGAACCTCAAACGCGAGCTGCCGCGCATCCCGCTGGCGCCTGACGCGGCGCAGTTCCGGCTCTGCGCGCGGGTGGGCGAGGCGCTGGCGAAGCTGCATCTGGGCTACGAGCAGGCGCCGGAGTATCCGCTGGACTGGATCGAGACGCCAGACACCAACGGCCACGTCAGCTTCGCCGTGCGCAAGATGCGCCTGACGCCCGACAAGACGGCGCTGGTGGTGAACGAGACGCTGACGCTGGCAGGCATTCCAGCCGAGTGTTTTGGCTATCGGCTGGGCAATCGCTCGGCGCTGGATTGGGTGATCGATCACTATCAGGTGACGACGGACGCGCGCAGCGGCATCGTGAGCGATCCCAACCGCGCGGACGATCCGCAGTATATCGTGCGGCTGGTGGGCCGGGTGATCACGGTGAGCCTGGAGACGCTGCGGCTGGTGGGGGAGCTGGAGGCGGGGGTGAGCGTGGGCGTGGCAGGCGGCGTGGTGAGCGTGGCGGGTGCGGATGCGGCGGGCGAGGGAGTGGCCGGTGGGTCAACCCGCGCCTAGAGGCTACGCCACTCCGAACCCGCCTGTGCGGCCTGGTATGTTGCGTGAGGTGAACAGGATTGCGCAGGGCGGACGGTGGATAGATCGTAAGGCAGGCGCAGTAGCGGATGGCGCAGGGCGGACGAGGCTTGGGGAATGCAGTGCAGACACCATCGCCTGGGAAAGCGTGCCTGTTCACCTCAGACGAGGCGGCGCCGTCCGCTCTCTGGGTGGCCTTTGTGGTGGCACGCCTCCAGGCGCGGGTTGACCCGCCCGCCACGTCGGCCTACCACCCACGCCCACCATCCGGCGCCTACGCTTGCCCGCATGAGCTCCAGGCCGCGCAGGCGGCCTTTGTGGCATGGGGGCCTCTAGGCGTGCGTTCACGCGCCCGCGCCCCCATGCCATCCGCGACATGCGTTTACGCCCCCGCCACTCCCACGCCCCCCTCGTTCTCCTTACCCGCCGCCCTGGATACCAGACAGCGTTGTTCGCGTTGTTAGCATTGACAACATTGTTTGCTTATCACTTCTCGCACTGGGGGAACAACGCATGGCCGATCCGACCGATGAATATGTCTCGTCGCCGTCCGACCCGCATCCTTTGCGCTCACGCTTCGGGGAGAGCGCCGCCTGGGCGCAGGATGTCGCGGCGCAACAGGCGCAATATATTCTGGTGGCGACGACGAACTTCCTGACGACGATGACGACCTTGCTGATCTCGGCGATGGGGCTGGCGACGGCGCTCGCCTGGAACAAAGCCATCTCCGATTGGCTGCCCACCGTCAAGATTTTCAAGCTGCACGATCCGCTGGTGCGCGAGTTCGCCTATGCGGTGGGCATCACCCTGATCGCCGTCCTGACGATCAGCCTCTTGACGGTCGTCAACCGACGGATCAAGAAAGAGAAACAGGCGCCAACTGTTGCGTCCGCTTCGCCTGCTGCGCCAACCAAAGACACGTGACGGGTCAGAGGTGCGCCTGGAAGTACGCCGCGATCCGCTCATTGAGATAGACGCGGCTCGGCAGGAAGCGCAGCATATGGCGCTCCTCCGGGAAGAGCAGCGTATCGAATGGCTTCCGTGCCTGGATCAACGCCTGGATCAGCCGGGCGGTGTGGCGAAAATGCACGTTCTCGTCAACCAGGCCGTGAATCAATAAGAGCTTGCCAGCAATGCCGTTGACATGCGTCAGGACACTCGTCTGCGCATAGCCCTCGGCGTTCGTTGCGGGCGTCTCCAGATAGCGTTCGGTATAGGCGGTATCGTATCCCGCTTGATCCGTCACTGGCGCTCCGGCTATCCCTACCTGAAAAACACCGGGAGCCTTCGCCAGGCACATCAACGTCATATAGCCACCATAGCTCCATCCCGTGATCCCCACGCGACGCGGATCGGTCAACCCCTGCGCAATCAGCCAGCGCACGCCGTCCACCTGGTCATCCACCTCAACGGCGCCGAACTGGCGCCTCAGGGCGCTCTCGAACAGCAGGCCGCGCCGGGCGCTGCCGCGATTATCCAGCCGGAAGATGAGGAAGCCCAGTCCACACAAATACTGCAAGAGCATGTTGGCTGTCATACGTCCCCAACTGTTGGTAATCTCCTGGACGTGTGGGCCGCCATAGACCGAGACGATGGTTGGATATGGCCCCGGCCCAAAACGACGCGCGTCTGGCCGATACACCGCGCCATAGAGCAGATCATCCTGACGGTTGCGCAGGGTGATCAGTTCCGGCGGGCGCAAGCGAAACCGCTTCACGCGCGGATCGGGAGGCAGTGGAAGCGCATGAATCGGCGCTCCGTCCGGTAGAGCGCGCACTGTGACCGTCGGCGCATGCGCGATGTCACTCCAGGTATCCACAAACCGACGACAGCCATGATCGATCACCATGTCGTGCATCCCTGGCTCCTGGGTGATGCGCCGGATCTCGCCTCCTGCCAGGGAAACCGCGTAGAGATGCTTCTCACGGGGGTCTTCGCGGGCGCCGGTGAAGTAGACCATGCCATTCGCCTCATCCACCGCGAGCAGGTCGTCCACCATCCACTCGCCCGCGCTCACTTGCCGTTGGAGTTCGCCCGTCGGCGTGAAGACATAGATGTGACGGAACCCTGAGCGTTCCGAGAGCCAGACGAACCCGCCATCTTCGAGTTCGATTATTCCATGCGCAGGCACGTTGATCCAGATGTCTGTAGATTCACTCAACACGGTCGTCCGCCGCCCGGTAGCGGGATCGAAGCGCACGAGCCAGAGCGTCTTCTGCGGACGATTCACCACGATGGCGCCCAGGTCGCCGTCCCGGCGCCAGAACACGCGCGCCAGATAAACCTCCTCGCCGAAGTCGAGATCCATCCAGACGGGCAAGCCGCCATCCGCCGCCACGACGCCCAGGCGGACACGCGCATTTTCCGCGCCCGCAAAGGGATAGTGATGCTCTTCGCGTGTCTCCGCCCTCGTCGTCTCCATCCCCTGATGGACGATCACATAGAGGGGGATATGGCGTTCGTCCACCTCCTCGAACGCGATCCGGCGGCCATCCGGCGCCCACCACAAGCCCTCGCGACGATCCAGCTCTTCCTGCGCGATATACTCGGCAAGCCCATGCGTCATGCCAGCTTCACGCGCGCCACTGGTGATCTGGCGGGGGGCAGTTTGAGCTGCCGATCCGGTCTCCGTCGAAGCGACATAGACCTCGCCATCCCGAACGAACGCCACACGGGCGCCATCCGGTGAGAGTGTTGCTCCCTGAATATCCGTTCCCGCCACACCTTCGACAACGCGCCGCGCAGGCGAACCATAACCATCCAGCAGATAGAGGCCATCTTTCATAGGGATAAGGATGCGCTCCGCATAGGCGGCGCGAGCGTATGATGTTATCCCCGTCGCACGGTTCCTTTCGCGCTGGCGGCGTAGCTCCTCACGCAGCGAAAGGGTCTCCTCGCGGACGCCTCCATCCGTCCGCTCGAACAGCAAGACAGGCTTGCCGGTCGCCATCTCCAATCCCCACAGCTTCTGCGCCGGGGTGTCTGGCGTCCCCAGCAGATAGGTCAGGAATGAATCATCCAGGCTGAACGAGAGACTGTTTGGCAGGGTCATCCCCGGCGCCGGAAGCACGGCTGTCTCCTGGATGGTAAACGGCGCGGCGGTGGGCTGCTTCGGTTGCTTCGGTTGCTTCGGTTGCTTCGGTTGCTTCGGTTGCTTCGGTTGCTTCGGTTGCCTGGCTCGTTCCGCCATGCGTTTCTCCTATTTCTCCTGTTTGTCCTGGTTCGACAGTAGTGAGCGATGGATTATCCCTCTCAGGAGGGAAAGACGTGTAAAGGTGTGTAAATCCAGCAAGGCTCCAGCGTTAGAACATATGTGCTCGGGGCATATGCCCGGAGCGCCCAAAGAGTGGCGCCGACTGACGCCATGTGACATCGGCTGTCCCTATGTGACAACGTTTGATCCGGGGAGGATGGAGTTGCTACTACAGAACAAAAACGCGGTGATCTACGGAGCCAGCGGCGAGATTGGCAGCGCCGTCGCCCGCGCCTTTGCCCAGGCAGGCGCGCGGGTCTTTCTTGCCAGCCGCACCCAGGCGACCATCGAGGCGCTGGCACAGGAGATCACGCAGGCCGGTGGCGTGGCCGAAGCTGCGCAGGTTGACGCGCTCGACGAGGCGGCTGTCGAACAGCATTTCAACGCGGTAGTCATATCAGCAGGGCACGTTGATATTTCATTCAATGCCATCAGTATTGGCTACCTTCAGGGCGACCCACTCACCGAGCTATCGGTAGAGCAGTTTACACACCCTATCGCAGACGTGATGAAAACGCAGTTCTTGACCACCAGGGCTGCCGCTCGGCAGATGAGCAAGCAAGGCGCTGGCGTAATTCTGGCGATCACGGCAACACCCGCTCGCCTGGCTCTTGCCAATTCGGGAAACTTCGGGGTGGCGTGCGCCGCCATCGAGGGGCTGTGTCGACAACTTGCGGTGGACTTCGGGTCTGCTGGCGTCCGTGTCGTCTGCCTGCGCTCGGCTGGCTCCCCGGATGGCCCGAAGCTAGACAGGTTCATGGGTGAGCTTGCCAAGCTACAGGGCATCACGCGGGAGGAGTTCGAGGCGCGCCTGGCGGAGCAAACACTGTTGAAGCGGCTGCCAAAGCTGCGCGAAGTGGCAAACGCCGCCGTGCTGATGGCCTCAGATTCTGCCAGCGCGTTCACGGGCACGGTCGCCAACGTGACCTGCGGCCAGATCGTTGACTAGGAACTCTGTCCATTCACCCGGCGGGATTCGAGAGCGGTTTGGTCACTGGCGGCGGCGAGACCTCATTCGTTACGCTCCCAGGCGTAGACCCCGCGCCTGCATTCGCGTTTGGCTTCTCCACTGTGGGCAGCGTGTGTGTTGAGCCGGTTGAGCTAAATGCGCCGGTTGAGACGCCAAACGGATTATATGGCTGATAGCCTGTGTAGGTCGGATAGGTTGGATAGGTTGGAGTTGTAGAGCGCGGTGTCTGAGCCTGCGTTGCGGACACCGATGGCGCATCCACAGCCGATGGAGCCTGATAGCCCGCTGGCGGCAGTGGTTGGCCGCCGTTGCCCTGTCCCTGCCTAAGTTGGCCGCTAGCCGCCTGATAATTCTGGCCGACCCTGCGGCGGCGGATGAAGATGAACAGCAACAGCAGCGGGAGCAGCCAGGGGAAGCCGAAGAACGGGAAGAAGCCGTCGCCACCATCACCCGGCCCACCGTCGGTTTGCCCATTTTGTGCACTCTGAGCGTTACCATGCTGAAAGGCTGGCCCTGGATGCGGATGATGTCCAAGTGGGAAGCCGTGCAGCGCCGCAAACAGGGTGATCGCTGCGACACCGGCTACCCCCACGAGCGCCATCGCGCCAACCAGCAGCGGCAGAAGTAGCCCATTCTCGCGCAGGCGCTGCACAAACCGGCGCGCCCGCTGACCAAACGTGCGGGGCGCTCGCTGCTGGCGCCGGAGCGCACGCGAGCGCGCAAGGGCGCGCTGTTCCAGGTAGTGATCCGCCAGCGCGTGATCCATCTCCGGGCCAAGTTCACGGCTGGCCGCCAGGGCAGCCAGCAACGTTTGCCGCTCCTCATCGTCAGAGGCAGAGGCAGCCGCGGGGAGGCTCGGCAGGATGAGAGGCCCCTGGGAGGTCAAGGCTGAGGGAGCGCCCGGCGCGCCAGAGGTTCCGCCCTGGTGTGTTGTTCCGGTGGAGGCGCTGGTCTCAGATGGTTGGGACGTTTCGGGTGGTTTGGGTGGTTCGGATAGTTCAGGCTCCATCTTCGTTGCTCCGTTTGGCTTGGCGCGCCTGCATACGCTCATACGCTCATACGCTCCGCGCGATCTCAGACGGTCTCGCGCCATACGTCCACGCCATCCGCAAGCGTGCGCTCAGTGGGTGCGATAGCTATGCGGATGGTTCTGCCAGAGTGTACGTGCGAGATGGCCTGTGGGTGACAGATAACGATATAACGCGCTATATCGTTATTGCCATCGTTCTGTATCATACAGCACATTGTGCATCCCTGCAATGAAGAAACAATGAGAGCGGTCCATCGTTCTCTTTTCGCATCCACCAGTGTGGCAGCGCCACCGCTAGCTCTCCTTGCGGGCAAACCGTGTCTTTGCGCCCACGCCCAGGGCAGCCGCGCTGCCATGCGCCTGTGGGGGCGAAGGGGTAGCTTCGCCCTGTGGCTGGCTGGCCTGTGCGTTCACCGGCAGCCGTACGATAAAGCGCGTGCCCCTATCAGGGGGGTACTCCACAGCGATGTTTCCACCGTGAAGCTGCACAATCTGCTTGCTGATATAGAGGCCAAGCCCTAGGCCCGAACGGTGATCATCCGCGTGCGCCTGATAGAATCGCTCGAAGATGTCCGCCTGCTTTTCGGGCGGAATGCCAAGCCCGCGATCCCTGACGGAGAGAAGCGCATACCCGTCGGCGCTCTTGCGCGCCTCGATGTCAATCTGTCCGCCATCGGGGCTGTATTTGATGGCGTTGTCGAGTAGGTTGCTCATCACCTGCTCGATGGCGTCGGGATCAATGTTGGCGATGAGCGGGGAATCAGCCGTGAGCGCGAGCGTATGCTGATGTGTTCGCATCTGAAACGCGGCCACCAGTCGTTCAACAAGCTCGGCCAGATCGGTCTCTCGCCGTTCCACCGATTGTTTGTTCTGGTCGAGCCGCGACACGTCGAGGAGTTGCTCGATCAGGCGGGCAAGCCGCGCCGACTGCTGATCAACGATACGCAAGCCGTTGGTCAGCCACTCAGGATATTCGGCGTCGCCTTTTTGGAGCTTGAGCGTAAGCACCTGCGCGCTTGCCTTGAGGCTGGTGAGCGGCGTCTTGAGTTCGTGCGCCGCGATGGAAAGAAACACATCGCGCGCCTGCAACGCCCGTTCAGCCGTCAAGCGCGCCTCGCGTTCGCGCTCGGTCGCCTCGGCCAAAGCGGCTGTGCGCTCCTCGACACGCTGTTCCAGTTCGCGGTTGAACTCTTCGAGCGCCCGTGTCTTGCGGAACAAATCGGCGAATACGCTCACCTTGGCGCGCAAAATTTCAGGCGCCACGGGCACCTGGATATAGTCAACCGCGCCAATCTCGTAGCCTTTGAGCCGGTCGAGATCGGTCAGGTGAACGGCCGAGATGAAGATGATCGCCGTTTTCTGGTAGCGGGGATGCTGCCTGATGAGGGCGGCCAGTTCGAAGCCGTCAATCTCTGGCATGTTCACATCCATCAAGACGACGGCGATCTCCGTTTTCAGGAGATGTTCCAGCGCCTCGCGGGCCGATGTCGCCTTGATCAGATGTAGCCCCAAGCCGGTAAGAATCGCCTCATAGCTTAGTAGCTTCGCTGGCTGATCATCTACCATGAGGATATTCACCTGTCCGTCTGTCTCCATATGTTGCTCCACATTCCTCCGCGTGTCTTTGTGATCACCTGTGTAGCCACATGCGCAGCGCCGAAAGCAGTTGCTCGGTGTTGACCGGCTTCGCCAGATAGTCCGAGGCGCCTGCTTCCAGGCATTTCTCGCGATCCCCTTTCATCGCTTTCGCTGTGAGTGCGATGATGGGGAGCCGCAGGAAGGCCGGATTTTGCCGGATGACCTGCATCGTCTCATACCCGTCCATCTCCGGCATCATGATGTCCATCAGCACGATTGCCACATCCGGTGTTGATTCGAGGGTGGTGATCGCCTCGCGCCCTGTGCCTGCCGTCAGCACACTCATCCCACGTCGTTCCAATACGCTGCTGAGGGCGAAAATGTTGCGCACGTCGTCGTCAACGACCAACACTTTCTTGCCCACCAGGTCGTCATCTGAGCTATGCAGCCGCTCCAGCATATGCTGCTTTTCCATGGGCAGGTCGGCGACCACCCGATGCAGGAACAACGCCGTCTCATCAAGCAAGCGCTCAGGCGATTCAACTCCCTTGACGACGACACTGCGCGCCAGCAGATGAAGCTGCGCATCCTCCTCCGGCGAGAGTTGTTTTCCGGTGAACACCACCACTGGCGTATTCTGTATCGCTGCGTCGTCTCTGATGTGTTCGAGCACCTCGAAGCCCGACATATCGGGCAGGCGCAAATCGAGCACGACACAATCAAACGCCTGCTCGTGAAGCGCGGCAAGGGCTTCGGCGCCACTGTTGACGCCGACGATCTCGATGTCGTCGTGGCCAAGCAACTCGGTCACGCTCAACTGCTCGGCGGCGTTATCCTCCACGATCAGCAGCCGTTTCTTGCGCGGCTCGGCATACTGCTTGATGCGCGCGAGCGCCGCAGCCAGGGCGTCAGCGGAGGTCGGCTTGGTCACGAAGTCGAAGGCGCCGCGCGCCAGGCCATGCTGTCGGTCTTCATCCAGTGTGATCATCTGGATGGGAATGTGGCGCATGGCGGGGTCTTGCTTCAACTGGCTCAGCACCGTCCATCCAAGCATATCGGGAAGGAAGACATCGAGCGAGATGGCCTTCGGATGGAAGCGGCGGGCCAGTGTCAGCGCATCGAGGCCGCGTGAGGCGACAATCGCCTTGAACCCGTTGTCATGGGCGAGGTCGAGCAGGATGCGGGCATAGTAAGGATCATCCTCGACGATGAGCAACACTGCGTCGTCGGGGTAGAGAACGTCTCGGTCATCCGAGATGGCGATGAGGTCGCTTGCCCGCTCTCCCAGTCGGATGGCTGGCGGCGCTGATGGCGAAGTGAGCCGCGTCTGGCGCTGCCCCTCAGCCTGATCCGGCGTCGTCGCTATGGTCGTGGCGCCTGAGAACGGCGCGCCGACGTAGGTTTGCGGCACGTATAGGGTAAATGTGCTGCCCTTGCCAGGAACGCTATGGAGTTGGAGCTCGCCGCCAAGCAGATTGGCAAGCTCGCGGCTGATGGCAAGCCCCAGCCCGGTGCCACCAAACCGGCGGCTTGTGCTTGCGTCCGCCTGCTGGAACGCCTCGAAGATGATCTTTTGCTTCTCCGGCGGGATGCCGATACCCGTATCGGAGACCTCAAACGCGATGACGTGCGCCGCGCCGTTCAGCACAGGATGGTCGGCGCTCCACCCACTGCTGGCCGCCGAAACGCTCAAGCGCACGCCGCCCTGCTCGGTGAACTTGAAGGCGTTTGACAGCAGATTTTTGAGCACCTGCTGTAGGCGCTTCGAGTCAGTGACGATGGTTTGTCCGGGGCGCTCAGCCAACTGCACATCAAAGAAGAGCCGTCGGTTCTCGGCCTCGTGGCGGAACGGGCGCGCCACCATATCCAGCACGTCATTGATGGGAATCTCCCCAACCTCCACCGAGACCGTGCCAGATTCGATCTTGGACAGATCGAGAATATCGGTGATCAGATTGAGCAGATCGGTTCCCGCGCCATGAATCGTCCTGGCAAACTCCACCTGTTTTGGCGTCAGGTTGCCGTCTGGGTTATCGCCAAGCTGCTGGCCGAGAATCAGGATGCTGTTCAGCGGCGTACGCAGTTCATGCGACATATTCGCCAGGAACTCCGATTTATACTTCGAGGTAAGCGCCAGTTCAGCCGCCTTCTCTTCCAGCGCGCGGCGGGCCTGCTCGATCTCCTGGTTCTTACGCTCCACCTCCACGTTGCGCTCAGCCAGTTGTTGCGCCTTCTGGGCAAGCTGCTCATTTGTCTGTTGCAGTTCGCGCTGCTGTGTCTGCAACTCTGCGGCCAGTTGCTGCGACTGTTTGAGCAGGCCCTCCGTCTGCATGGTGGCCTCGATGCTGTTGAGCACGATGCCGATGTTTGCTGTCAGTTGTTCGAGGAACACCAGGTGAGAGGCGGTAAACTCATTCAAGGAGGAGAGTTCAATCACCGCCTTGACGTGATCCTCGAAGAGCACTGGCAGCACGATAACGTTGCGCGGCACGCTCTGGAACAGCCCTGAGCGGATCGGCACGGTCGTTGGGGGAAGGTCGGTGATCAACATACTGCGTTTCTCCAGCGCCGCCTGCCCCAACAGGCCATCGCCAAGCCGCAGTTTCGCCTGATGTCCGACTGCTCCATCATCGGCGAACGCCGAAAGCAGCCGCAGATGCGGCTCTTCATCCTCGACGGCCATCTGATAGATGACCCCCTGATGGGCGTTGACCAGCGGGGCCAGCTCCGAAAGCAGCAGCCGCCCAACGGTGGAGAGATCGCGCTGGCCCTGCAACATGCCCGTGAAGCGGGCGAGATTGGTCTTCAGCCAGTCCTGTTCGGTGTTGCGATCCGTCGTCAGGCGCAGGTTATCGATCATCGTGTTGATGTTGTCTTTGAGTTCGGCCACCTCGCCACGCGCCTCTACCTGAATGGAGCGGGTAAGGTCACCCTGGGTGACGGCGGTCGCCACCTCGGCGATGGCGCGCACCTGGTTGGTGAGGTTGGCCGCCAGCAGGTTGACGTTGCCGGTGAGGTCTTTCCAGGTACCGGCGGCGCCAGGCACGTTCGCCTGCCCGCCAAGCCGTCCCTCCACACCCACCTCGCGCGCCACGCTCGTCACCTGGTCGGCGAAGGTCGCCAGCGTATCCGTCATGTTGTTGATCGTCTCGGCAAGCGCCGCAACCTCGCCCTTCGCGTTGACCGTCAGCTTTTGCGTCAGGTCGCCGTCAGCCACGGCAGTCACCACCTTGACGATATTGCGCACCTGCTCCGTCAGGTTGTTCGCCATCACGTTCACATTGTCGGTCAGGTCTTTCCACGTGCCCGCCACGCCAGGGACGACCGCCTGGCCGCCGAGCTTGCCTTCGGTGCCCACCTCGCGCGCCACGCGCGTCACCTCAGCCGCGAAAGCATTCAACTGGTCTACCATCGTGTTGATGGTTTCCTTCAATTGGAGAATCTCGCCGCTCACATTCACCGTAATCTTGCGTGAGAGGTCGCCATTGGCGACGGCAATCGTCACCTCGGCGATGTTGCGTACCTGGGCAGTGAGGTTGCCCGCCATCGCGTTCACGCTATCGGTCAGGTCTTTCCACGTTCCGGCGACCCCAGGGACGACCGCCTGCCCGCCGAGCTTGCCTTCCGTGCCCACTTCACGGGCGACACGGGTGACTTCAGAAGCGAACGAGCGCAACTGCTCCACCATTGTGTTCAGCGTCTCTTTGAGTTCCAGAATCTCGCCGCGCACATCCACAGTGATCTTCTTCGACAGGTCGCCGCCTGCGATAGCGGTCGCCACCTCGGCGATGTTGCGCACCTGCGCCGTCAGATTCCCCGCCATGAAGTTGACGCTATCGGTCAGGTCTTTCCAGGTGCCTGCCACGCCGGGGACGACCGCCTGACCGCCCAGCTTACCTTCCGTGCCCACTTCACGGGCCACGCGCGTCACCTCACCCGCGAAGGCGTTCAACTGGTCTACCATCGTGTTGATCGTCTCTTTGAGGAAGAGAATCTCGCCCTTCACGTCCACAGTAATCTTGCGCGAGAGGTCGCCGCGCGCCACCGCCGTTGTCACGTCAGCGATATTGCGCACCTGTGCTGTCAGGTTGCTTGCCATCGAGTTGACGCTGTCGGTGAGGTCTTTCCAGGTGCCTGCCACGCCCAACACCTGCGCCTGCCCGCCCAGCTTACCTTCCGTGCCCACTTCGCGGGCCACGCGCGTCACCTCACCCGCGAAGGCGTTCAACTGGTCTACCATCGTGTTGATCGTCTCTTTGAGTTGGAGGATTTCGCCGCTGACGTTGACGGTGATCTTGCGCGAGAGGTCGCCACCTGCGATGGCGGTCGCCACCTCAGCGATGTTGCGCACCTGCGCCGTCAGGTTGTTCGCCATCGAGTTGACGTTATCGGTCAGGCCCTTCCACGTGCCCGCCACGCCAGGGACGACCGCCTGGCCGCCCAGCTTACCTTCGGTGCCCACTTCACGGGCCACGCGCGTCACCTCGCCGGCGAAGGCGTTCAACTGGTCTACCATCGTATTGATGGTTTCCTTCAGTTCAAGGATTTCGCCGCTGACGTTGACGGTGATCTTGCGCGAGAGGTCGCCGCGCGCCACCGCCGTTGTGACCTCAGCGATGTTGCGCACCTGGGCGGTCAGGTTGCCCGCCATCGCGTTCACGCTGTCGGTGAGGTCTTTCCAGGTGCCCGCCACGCCCGGCACGACCGCCTGCCCGCCGAGCTTGCCTTCCGTGCCCACTTCGCGGGCCACGCGGGTGACTTCTGAGGCAAACGAGCGCAACTGGTCTACCATTGTGTTGATGGCGTCTTTGAGCAGCAGAATCTCGCCGCGCACGTCCACGGTGATCTTCTTCGAGAGGTCGCCATTGGCGACGGCAATCGTCACCTCGGCGATGTTGCGCACCTGCTCGGTGAGGTTGCCAGCCATGAAGTTGACGCTATCTGTCAGGTCTTTCCAGACTCCGCTGACCTCCGGCACCTGCGCCTGGCCGCCGAGCTTGCCTTCGGTGCCCACCTCGCGGGCCACGCGCGTCACTTCAGACGTAAAGACCCCAAGTTGCTGGATCATCGTATTGATGATCGTCGCCGACCGCAGGAACTCACCTTCCAGCGGGCGCCCATCAACATCGAGGCGGACGGTCTGGCGCAGATCGCCCTGCGCGACAGCCGCCACAGCGCGTGTCACCTCCGTCGTGGGGCGCAGCAGGTCTTCGATCAGCGTATTGACAGAGACCTCCATCTCACCCCAGGCGCCCCACGATTGCGCGACATGGATGCGTTCGCGCGTCTTGCCCTGCTTGCCAACAACATGCCCCACCCGTTCGAGTTCATGCGCCATCTGCTGGTTGGCAGAGACGATCTCATTGAAGGTATCGGCGATCTTGCCTTCCAGTCCAACCCAATCGCCAGGGAGCCGCACGGAAAAATCGCCACTTTGCATCGCCTGCAATGCGGAGAGGATAGCCCGCGTCTGTCTGCTCGATAGCTCGTTGGATGACTCCTCAGCATGTCCATTGAGCGGTTCGCTTGTGGGGGGCTGAGGAAGAAGCGCGCCGCCGACGTGTCCGTCTTGACCCGCCTGCGCTTCCATTTGGGTCTTCGTGCTGAGGCTCGTCTGTGAGGTTCTCTTCGTCGCCATGCTGAATCTGCTCCCTGACCTGTTTTTCGACGGACACGACAACATATCGCAGCCACCCGCCCATGCGGTGCGAGGGGCGCGATCAATCCTGAGGTGGCCACGTCTCTCCCTGACATCTGCGGGGGCAATGGATATGGTGGATTGTGTGGTGTTTTAAGGTATTGTAACACCACTCAGCATCCCACTTGTGACGTATGGGGGTGTTGAGTTGGCCACTTGACACGCCAGCGCCCCATGGCGTACACTGTAGCCGGAAGACAGCCCATCAGGGTTGATTGCGCAGACCGGGAATAGTACGCGCGCTACCAGCCACAGCAGCGAGCCGAGCCAGTGAAAGTCGGTGTGGAGGCCACGCGGAACCCGCCCGCCAGCAGCGCGCCGAAAGCTTGCCGCAAGTTTATTGCCAAAAGCTAAGGTCGCCGGAAGTCCGCCGTTACCATCGGACGCCGCGTTTCTCACAGAGAAAGTGAGCGCGCGGGCAGAGAGGATGCGCCCTTATGGGTACGCGCCGCATGCCATAGCGATCGTACTGGCATGATGAGCCGGAGAGGGAAAGCATCCAACGTGAGGTGGTACCGCAGGATCAACGCCTGCCCTCTTGAGTCAGATGATTCGAGGGCAGGCGTTTTTTGTTGGGCATGTGTTGGGTCATTTGTATGTGTTGGATGTGTTGGATGTGAAAAGAGCGTTTCTCTCCCACCGTGGAGGAGAGCGCGCAGTGAAACGAAAGCGAGCAGAGCATGGCCGGGAAAACAAAAGCCAGCAAGACGGACGGGGCCAGCGCAGACGCCGAGGCGACCGCGCACGAGACAAGCGCCGCCACAAAACAGAGCGCCGAGAAGAAAGGCGCATCCAAAGCGAAACAAGACGGCGCCGGACAGGCGAAGCAGGCTGCAAGCGCGCAGACGGAGAATCGCTTCGTTCAGGAGCTTTCTGACCTCGACGACTATTCGCGCTGGTATCTCGATGTCGTCTACAAGGCCGATCTGGCCGATCTCTCGCCGGTGCGGGGCTGTATGGTCATCAAGCCGTATGGCTACGCCCTGTGGGAGCATATGCAGCGTGCGATTGACGAGCGCATCAAGGCGACGGGGCATGAGAACCTGTACTTTCCGCTCTTCATCCCGTATAGCTTCCTGATGCGCGAGGCCGAGCATGTGGAGGGCTTCGCGCCGGAGGTGGCGATGGTGACACGCGCGGGCGGCGAGGAGCTTGAGGAGCCGCTGGTGGTGCGCCCGACCTCCGAGACGATCATCGGGCATATGTACGCCCAGTGGGTGCAGAGCTACCGCGATCTGCCGCTGCTCTATAACCAGTGGGCCAACGTGGTGCGCTGGGAGAAACGCACGCGACCCTTCCTCCGCACCACCGAGTTTCTGTGGCAGGAGGGGCATACCGTGCATCGCAACGAGGAGGAGGCCGAAGCGGAGACGCTGCTGATCCTCGATAAGGTCTACGCCGATTTTGTGGAGCGCGAGATGGCGCTGCCGGTGATCCGTGGGCGCAAGAGTGAGAGCGAGAAGTTCGCTGGGGCGCTACGCACGTATAGCATCGAGGCGATGATGGGCGACGGGAAAGCCTTGCAGGCAGGCACCTCGCACAACCTCGGTCAGAACTTCGCACGCAGCTTCGACATCTCCTTCCAGGACGCCGATGGGCAGGTCAAGCTCGCCTGGACCACCAGTTGGGGCGTCAGCACACGGCTGATCGGCGCGCTAATCATGGGGCATGGCGACGCATCGGGTCTACGGATGCCGCCGCGCCTCGCGCCGATCCAGGCGGTGATCGTGCCGATCTGGCGCAAAGACGACGAACGCGAGGCCGTTGCGGCGCTGGTGAGCGAGGTGGAGCAATCGTTGCGGGCGGCGGGCGTGCGTGTGCGCGCGGACTGGCGCGAGGAGCGGCCGGGCTTCAAGTTCAACGACTGGGAGCTACGCGGCGTGCCGGTGCGTATCGAGATCGGCCCGCGCGACGCGGCCAACGGTCAGGTGACGCTCGTCCCGCGCACGGATCGCACGGCAAAGGAGACAATTGCTACGGCTGGCGTGACGGCGCGCGTGCAGGCGTTGCTGGAATCCATCCAGACGATGCTCTATGAGCAGGCGCTGGCGTTCCTCAAGAGCCGCACCTATCAGGCCAGCGACTACGAGGAGTTCAAGGCGCTGATGGCTGACCGCGCGCGGCTGGGCTTTGTGGAGGCATGGTGGTGCGGCGACGCGACCTGCGAGGCGGAGATCAAAGCCGAGACACAGGCGACCATCCGCAATATGCCGCTCGATCAGCCGACGGGTAAGCATGGCGCGTGCGTCCACTGCGGGCGACCGGGCGCGGCGTGGGCTGTCTTCGCGAAGGCGTACTAAAACAACTCTGGCCCTCCTCCTCTGCAACGATGCACAATAGGTGGAAGGGCCAGGGATCTGGTTTTTTGTCTAGCGCGCCTTGGGGCGAGGCATCCGCGAGACGTACTGATACAGGAAACACGCGGCGACCGCGCCAACGATGGGGCCAATCAGATAGCTGACAACATACGCCACGCCATCAAAACTGACCTTGTAGAAGAGGGCGATCAGATCGGGGCCAAGCGCGCGGGCCGGGTTGACGGTTGCGCCGGTCGCCGGGCCAATGAAGATGATCACCGCAGCCAGCGCCATGCCAATCGTCAGCGCGGCCCAGCCGGCGGGCGCGCGGCTATCCGCCGCCGTGCTGATGATCGCCAGCATCAGCACAAAAGCGCCAAGCGCCTCGGCAATCGCCCCCTGTATGATGTTCGTATGGGGCGCCAGTGCAGGGCCGCCCAGATGGCCAATGGTGGCCGCCTGTGAGCCAAACACGATCAGGATGGCCGCAGCGCCCAGCAGCGCGCCCACCATCTGGCCGATGAGATACGCCGCGACTTCCTCCCAGGGAAAACGCCCGACGCTCGCCAGCCCAAGCGTCACGGCGGGGTTGACATGCGCGCCTGAGACACGCCCCAGCGCCGCAACAATGATAAAGAGGATCAAGCCATGCGCCAGCGCCACCGCCAGCACATCCGCCAGCGTGATGGGCTGCTTGTTGTGCGCCGCGAGAACCGCCGCTGCCGCTGCGGCCCCACCGCCTACGAAGACGAGTAAGAATGTACCGATCAGTTCCGCAAGAGAACGCTCGATGAGTGTTGGTTGACGCGCCACGAATACTCCCTCCACACGCCTGACCCGCCGCCCCACAACGGCGACAGGTGAACCCTCCGCCAGCGCGATCAATCTCTCTTTCCGAAGCCTGAGCAGAGAGAGCGAAGATAGATAGGCTGGGGTGTTCTGTTGTGTTAGACGCACGAACCCGCCAGCGCGCTACATACCGTGCGCCGACAATCACCCAATCTCCAGCAGCGTCAATACCTCGCGCAGATCATATATCAACAGGCAATCCACCTGGGCGGGCGTGACCGTGCGTGTGCGATCCAGCAGCACGCCCGTTACCCCGGCTGCCCGCGCGCCCAGCACATCGCGCACATACGAATCGCCGATGTGGATTGCGTAATCTGGGATGGCGTTGGCGCGTTCGAGCGCAAGCTGATAGAGCGCGGGATCGGGCTTGGCGCGCCGGGTCGCCGCCGAGACCACCGCGAAGTCAAAGTAGGGTGTGAGGTCATGGTGGCGCATGATCATCCCCAGGCTCAGCCCCCAATCCGAGACGATGCCAAGGGTTAATCCATGCGTTTTGAGCGTGTCGAGCGTGGGGATGACATCGGGGAAGAGCGCGTAGCTTTCGCCGCTATCAAAGGCAAGCTGCGCCTCACGCGCCAGCATGACTATCTCGCCGTCGGGCGCATCGGGCAGGCTTTCACGCAGCAACACAGCATAGTAGTCCTGCCAGAAGCGGTTGATCGCCGCATCGTCGCTCCAGGTATCGGGCCGCGCCTGCGCTAACTCGGCGAAGTGAGTTTCAGCCACGGGAAGCGCCGCCTCGAGCCGCGCCAGGGGAATGCGCCGCTCATGGCGCGCCGCGACGGCTGCGACGATCTCAGGGATGGAGGGGTGAATATCCAGCAGGGTGAACCCCACATCGAAGAAGACCGCGCGGATAGATTGCGGCTGGGCGAGTTTCATGCGAACCTCATGCCTCCATCGAGGCGGCCAGCTTCTCAGCCTGGTCGGAGGTGATCAGCGCGTCAATCAGCGGATCGAGGTCGCCATCCAGCACACGCGGCAGGTTGTGGAGCGTCATATTGATGCGGTGGTCGGTCACGCGATCCTGTGGGAAGTTATACGTGCGAATCTTCTCGCTGCGGTCGCCCATCTGCACCTGCGAACGCCGCGCCGCGCCAAGCTCCGCCGCGCGCTTCTGCTGCTCCAAGTCCCACAGGCGCGAACGCAAGACTCCAAGCGCCTTTGCCTTGTTCTTGATCTGTGACTTTTCGTCCTGGCACGTCACCACTAGCCCGGTTGGCAAATGCGTAATACGCACGGCGGAGTCCGTCGTGTTCACGCTCTGGCCGCCGTGGCCCGTCGAACGATAGACATCCACGCGAATGTCCTCGGGGCGAATCTCGATCTCCACCTCTTCGGCCTCCGGCAAGACGATTACCTTTGCCGTGGAGGTGTGGATGCGTCCCTGCGACTCCGTGGCGGGCACACGCTGTACACGATGGGTACCCCCCTCGTATTTCATCCGCGCGTAGGCGCCCCGCCCGTGTACTTGAAAGACGACTTCACGGTAGCCGCCGATGCCGCTCTCGTTTTCATCCAATAGCTCCACCGACCAGCGATGCGCGTCGGCGTAGCGCAGATACATTCGGTAGAGGTCTGCGGCGAACAGGCCCGCCTCGTCGCCGCCCGCGCCTGCCTGGATCGTCACAATCGCATCGCGGTCATCCATAATATCCTTTGGCAGGAGCGCCACCTGCACCTTGCCAAGCAACTCCTCTTCGCGCACACACAAACTCTCGATCTCGTCGCGCGCCATCGCCTGGAGTTCGGCGTCACCGTCGTCGAGCATCGCCTGCGCCTCGGCGAGTTGGCGCTGCGTTTCGCGCAATTGCTGATACGCCAACACGACATCTTCCAGGCTGGCATATTCGCGCCCGTAGCGTTGCAACAATTCGGGATCGGTTGCTGTCTCGGGCTGCGCCATCAAGGTCTGCAACTCGTTGAAGCGGTCTTCTAATGTGGCCAGCTTGCGGTTCAAGTCGGTTGTATTCATCGTCGGCATGATAATCAGTCTCCTCTGCGATCTCAAACATTCGGGAAGCGCCGCTATATCTGGTGTCTTCCCCTCAGCAAGGCATACTGACGCCCCATCCATCACCCGCCGGGCGGCAAAGTATATCTCATCGCCGGGCATCGTTGTGTGAGAATGGGGCGCTGATCGCAGGGTAGCTACTGTTCGCCGGTTATATTATCCGTCTGGTCAGCCGCGCGCAACAAGCGTTCGCGAGCGTCGTCGAGCCGGGACTGCTGGTAGGCTTGCAGCAGCCCCAGCGCCAGTGAGGCGGCCAGCACAACAAGCAACACGATCTCCATCGTGCTCAGCCGGATGCGTCTATTCTTATCCATAGATAGCGGTATCTTTCGTCGTGTCGTTCTTGCCCAAAAGAGGCGCGTATCGCTAAAACGCTCTCCCTCATTATACCACACAGGCGTGCTACAATGTAGCATGAGATATTGTGCGATGGCGCGTCATCCCTTCCCAAACAACCGAGAACGCCAGGGCGTCTTCGGCGGCCAGGCAGGCAAGCATGATACGCCATGAGAAGGAGCAAACCAATGGCGCGGGGAGACCGGAGCAACGGCCCTGGCTCACAACATCCAGCACAGCAAACCACGGCGCGCGGCGCACGCCAGCAACAGCAACTAGGGCAGGGCGCGGCGCAGGGCGATACAGGCAAGCGTGATAAGAAAACCGAGCAACGCGAGGCAAAGCGTGAACACAATAGCAAGGGCATGAGCGCGCGGGCCAGCCAACAGCGCGCCAAAGGGGCAAAGGCCAGCCAGCGCGACCGCGCCGCGCTCCCTACCCTCAACGAGGCGCAGACCGAGGCCGTCAAGGCGCTGCTGGCGCAGATTCCCACGCTTGCAGCGAATCTGCGTGGGATGGTGGGCAAACCACGCGAAGAGATCGTCGCCCAATTGGCAGGCGTGACGGCGGCTGAGGAGGCGGTCGCCCAGGTCTTCGCCGCGCGGCTAGGCGAGGCGCGTGGCCCTGTCGCACCCGACGCCATAGAAATCGCTCAGGCGGTTGGCTCACTCGATCAACGCCATGCGGTGGGCCGTGAAGCCCGGCGCTCAATGAATCGTCTGCGTTCGACGGGCGCCAAACCGCAACTGACCATCCCTCTGCCCGCGCCACAAACCGTTAGTCTGGCGGGCACGCCCTCGGTCGCCAGCGGCGCACGCACAATCCACATTCATCCCCACGGCTATGCTCACACACATGACCACGAGCATGACGGCGAGGAGAATGAGGATGAGGATGAGGATCATGACCACGACGTGGATGATGAGGCTGACGAGGACGGCGGGCTAGATGATGAGATGCTTCAGGAGGACATTGCCGACGATGCTGGGCCGGAGATCATCTTCGCACGCGACGCTCGCCAGCATCGGTTGATCGAAGCCTATGCCAGCCGCACACGCGAAAGCGGCGGCCTCTCGCTGGCGATGGCCTGGCAGGAGGGAGCCGATCCCGACCTGGTGCGTGGCTACATCCTCGATCTCGACTTCTGGCAAAACGGAGTGCAAAGCTGCGTGATCACACGGGCCATGACGACGGGAGCCTTCCAGCGCGATGTGGTCGAAAAGATGCGCACGGAAGACAAGATCGCGCCGGTCAAGGTGAATTGGGCGCAGGCGCGTCGCTTCATCCTCGATGCGCTGGATGTGAACGCCTGGCGCAAGACCGAGCCTGCCGTGGAGTTCACCCGTCGCCGCTCGCTCTTCGAGGCGCGCCTGCTGGAAGAGCCAGCCGACGACGAGCGACGCGCCGCCATCGCTGACGAACGGGAACGCCTTCAGCGAGAAGGAGATCGTATCTTTGTCACGCCGAACCTGGAGGCCGACGAGATGCTTGCCAACTGGCTTGGCGCATGGAGCTTCGGTGACTATGGGTTGGCGTATGACCTGCTCGCCGCCGATAATCCCATGCGCCGCAAAGAAACGCGCGCGGACTATATCGCCGTGCGCCGCCAGTGGGCCGACGAAGCCAAACCCGCCTCGCTGCGCCTCACACTGATTCGTGAGCAGGAGCGCCGCGCCAGCGCCCTCTGGACACCCACTGCGGCAGGAGGCCCCAATCTGAGCGGACGCAAAGAGATGGAGGCGTTCTGGTCACTGATCGTCAACGACTCGCCCATCGGCGGCCAGCTCGATGAACTGCCAATGGGCACGCTGATCAGCAAGGAGACGAGCCGCCACTGGTACTGGACGGCCTACACAATGCAGCGCGACCGCGCCACCGCCGATTGGCTAATCGTCAGCCAGCGCGACGAGGGAGCTGCCAGTCAGGGCTTGACGGTGGAGGAGCTACAAAAGCGCATCACCGAGGCGCGCGAGACGGCTGAAAAGCTGGCGAGCGCCACGCCAGAGGCCAACCCGGCGAACAACCGCACGATGGTGGAGGCAGTGCGCAACGTGACGGGCGCGCTCACCACCGCCCTGCACTACGAAGACGCGCTAATCGCCCGGCTGCCGCTGGACGAGGCTGCCTACAAAGCCGCCGTGCAGGATGCGCGTACGCTCAACTCCCACGAGCGCGCGGCGGCCTTGCTCGAACGCATGCAGGGGCGCTTCGCAGACGACGCGCAGACACGCTTCGAACTGGGCATCGAGCAATATCTGACCGCTGAGCAATACTCACAGCAAGGGCAGCCGGAAGCGCACAACGCCTGGCTGAATCGTGCCATCGCCACCATGACACAGGTAGCCACCGACGATCCCACCGCGCAACACCTGCAAGGGCTGGCCGAACTGCTCTCGCATCAGGGTCACTTCAGCCAGGCCGAAACACGGCTGCGCGAGGCTATCGCGGTTGATCCCAACAACGCTACCCTCTATATTGACCTAGCGGAGGCGCTGATGGGTCGCGCGGGCAGCGAAAACCTCGATGAGGCCCTCCCGCTCTCCGATGACGAGCGCAAAGATGTGGCGCGTCAGGCTCTCAATGCCCTGCGCGACGCCTCGAAGATAGACAAGAACATCCCCCGGTTGTTCACCCGCATGGGCGCGATCTACCAGGCGCTCGATCAGTACGACGACGCGATCATCTCCTACGAGGAGGCGATACGGCGCGATCCTGCCGACGACGCAGCGCACTATATGCTGGGATCGCTCTATCTTTCGCGCGGCAAGCCACAAGAGGCGGCGCCGCTGCTCGAAAAAGCCGTGCAGTTGCAGTCCAGCGCCATCCCCTATCGCCTGAACCTGGCCGCGTGCTATGCCAATCTGGGTCGCACACAAGAGGCGTCGCGGCAGCTCGACGAGATTGACCGCATGCAGCCCGGCTTGCCTCAGGTGGCCGAGCTACGCGCTGCGCTGGCGCAGCAGAAGAAGAAAAAATAACCCCCACTCTTGCCCCTCCCCTGAGGAGGAGGGGGAAATACGTAGAGCAAAGGAGCAAGACAATGGGAACGCTGGGATACGCGGCGATGTTTGAGCAGTTCCATCCGACGGACTTGCTGAAGTGGTCGCGTCAGGCCGAAGACGCAGGATTTGGAGCCGTGATGGCCTCTGATCACTTTCACCCGTGGACGCCCTCACAGGGGCAGGCGGGGTTTGCCTGGGCATGGATGGGCGCGCTCGGCGCTTCCACCAGCCGCGTGCGCTTCGGGCCGGGCGTCACCGCGCCTGGGTATCGCTACCATCCTGCCATTCTGGCGCAGGCGTCGGCCACCCTCGCCGCAATGTTTCCGGGCCGCTTCTGGTTGGGGATTGGCGCGGGCGAGGCGCTGAACGAGCATATCGTCGGCAAATACTGGCCTGAGGCGCCCACGCGGCTCGATCTGCTTGCCGAATCGGTTGAGGTGATCCGCAAACTCCTCACCGGCAAAGCGACCAAGTTTCACGGCCAGCATGTCACGCTGGAAAACGCCCGGCTCTATACCCTACCGCCGACGCCGCCGCCGATCTATATCGCTACGTCAGGGCCTGTGATGAGCGAGCGCACCGGGCGCATCGCCGACGGCATCATTACGGTGGGCGCCGCAGATGAAAAGATCAAGAACCTGATGGCGCGCTTCGAGAAGGGCGCGCGCGAGGCGGGCAAAGACCCTGCCACGATGCCGCGCATCATGCAACTGCACGTCTCTTGGGCGGAGAGCCACGAGGCGGCCGTGGAGCAGGCCGTGCGCGAGTGGCCCAACGGCGGGATGAACTTCCCCAAGGCCGACATTCGCAACCCTGAAGACTTCGAGGCAATGGCAAAGCTGGTGCGCCCGGAACACTATGAGGGGCGTGTCTTCATGTCGCCCGATCTGGATGAGCACGCAGCGCACATCCAGCATTTCATTGATCTTGGCTTCGGCGAGGTCTATGTGCATAACGTTGGACGCAACCAGCAGGAGTTCATCGAGGCATACAGCCGCTCGGTGCTGCCCCAGTTGCGCTGGCCAGGGTAGCCGCCACCCCCGGCCTCCTCCCCTGATGGGAGAGGGGTGACGCTTTGGTGGGGCAAGCGGATTTGCGAATGCGCAGGGGGCGGGCGCGTCAACGCATGCCTAGGGGCTTTCAGCCACGAAGGCCACCTGCGTGGCCTAGAGTGTTGTAAGCTCGGCTCCGCGTCTCTGCGTAGCGCCGCGCTCCTGGGCGGCGCGTGGCGCTATGAGCAGGCGCTCCCTTGCGGCCAGATTCACACTCGGAGGAATAGCGCCGCCAGGGATGGCAGCGAGTTTCGTCAGGAGCGGGTATACCAAGGAGCAAGGGGCATGGGTTTACCATCCACCAGCATCCCCACCATTCCAGGCGCACAACCTGCAACGCTCTCCGGCTGGGGATTGCGCGATCAGGCGCGTTGCCTGGTTGCGCGGCCACTGAATGAGGCTGATATTGTGATAGCCTTCCAGGCAGCGTGGGAGGCAGGGATCAGCGTTGGGCTGCGCGGCGGTGGCAATAGCTATGGCGACGCGGCGATCAATGCGGATGCGCTGGTAGTTGACACGTCGGGGATGGATCGCATCCTGGCATGGGACGCAGAGCGTGGGACGATCACCGTCGAGCCGGGTGTCACTATCTCGCAGTTGTGGCGCTTCCTGTTGCCGCAGGGCTGGCTGCCTGTAGTCGTCCCTGGGACAAGCGTGGTCACGGTGGGCGGCGCTGCTGCGGCCAACGTGCACGGTAAGAGCAACTGGCGCGTCGGCTGCTTTGGTGATCATATCCTGCGCTTCGACATCATGCTCTCTTCCGGCGAACGCCTGACCTGTTCGCGCACAGAGAACGCCGACCTCTTTTCTGCTGCCATCGGCGGCATGGGATTGTTTGGCTGTTTCACCTCGCTGACGTTGCAGGCGCGGCGTGTTTCCTCCGGACTGGTGGTCGCCACACAGACGGCGCATGGCTCGCTCGATGCGCTGATCGCTGCGCTGGAAGAGGCGAGCGCCTGGGCCGACGACCTCGTGACCTGGCTGGATACCAGCGCGCGTGGAGCCTCACTTGGGCGCGGCCTGCTCAACGCCATACGCGATCTCGCCCCAGGCGAAGACCCGCAACCGGAGCGCACGCGCTCGCCCGACTGGCAGGATCGCAGCTTGGGCGTGCTTCGTCTGGCGCGGACGCTGCCGGATAGCTGGCTACCGTGGCTGGCGCGTCCGCTGGCGTCGCCGTGGGGCGTGGCGCTGGCCAACCGCGCGCAATGGACGCTCGGCTCACTGCGCGCCCGGCGGCTGCCCGATCTGCGCCAGCCGCCCATACATCCTCGCCTGATGTCCTACGTCGCAGCAAACTTCACGCTCGACGCCATCCCCAACTGGCGCGATGCCTATAAACCAGGAGGGTTGATCCAGCAGCAGAGTTTCATCCCACGCGAGGCGGCTGCCAGCGCCTTCCGTCAATTGATCGAGCGGTCGCATGAGGCAGGGATTGTTCCATCGCTGGCCGTGCTGAAAAAGCAGCGGTTGAGCGCATTTTTGCTGAACTACCTGGTAGATGGCTACTCACTGGCGCTCGACTATCCCGTGCGGCGCGGGCACGAGGCGCAAACGCTGGCCCTCCTGCGCGACCTCAACGCCATCACGCTGGATCACGGTGGACGCATCTATCTCGCGAAGGATGATACGCTCACGGCGGAACAGGCACAGCGGATGTATGCTCCAGAGACGTTGGCGCGCTTCCATGCGCTCAAGGCGCGCTACGATCCTGACACGCTGTTGCAAACAAACCTCTCTCGCCGGATATTTCACCGGATAGTTTAAGGCGACACATGCTCCGTCAGCTTCTGCGCCACCTGATCCACAATTAGCAGCAAGAGATCGCTCTCATAGGGCTTATGCAGCAGCGTCAGCGACTGTGCGAAATCTTGGGGAAGACTTTCTATCGTAGGGAGTATCAGTGCGGTATTGGCTGTCAGCAGGATATACGCATGGCGTGTCCGCAGGATGGGATCGCCGGCAATGACCCGCAGCAAGGCAGGGCCATCCATGCGCGGCATCATCAGGTCAATGATCGCCACCGTCGGGGTGGATGTTACACGGAGGGCCGCCAGCCCGGCCAACCCATCCGCGCTTTCGCTGACGGTATAGCCACCTGTTTCGAGCAGCAGACGCAATGTCTCGCGGATCGCGGCGTCGTCATCTACCACTAACACATGCGCCATAGCACGGTTCCTTTCCAGAACTATCCCTACGCCACTAGCACATCCGGCGCCAAATCGGACAAAGAAAGTAGGCGCTCCTGTGTGATGGGAGCGCCTGAGAGTTCTAGATGTTTCGTGCTACTTCGTTGGCAACGTGGGTAGGTGAGGTTACGCGGCGGCGCGTGGCTCAACCACCACCGAGGGCGAGGCCGAAGCGCGCCGGTTCAGACCGGTATTGAGCGAAGTCAATCCCAGCAGCGTGTGAATCAGCGCATAGGGGAGGGCAAAGCTCAACCCCAGGATATTCGTACTGTCAACATGGCCTGCAACTGTTGGGTTGCTTGTCACAATATTGACATCAAAATTGTGCAGAACGCCCAACAGTCCCACACCGGTGAACAGAATGCCAATGATGATGTCATATGGACGAGCGATGGAGGAAAACAACCCAATACCCAGCACCACACCAATCAGACCAGTGACAAGCAGCCACCACGTTTCGTAGGTTGGAGCCGTGTGGTTGAAGAAGTTGACCAGCGCCGAGATGACACCAAACAGAATGAACCACAGCCAGTAATGCGTACTTCGTTGTGCGAGCATGCTATCCTCCTTAACGAGCGGTCGAATGTGATCATCGCCATGCTGGCAGACGTACCGATCTGTCTGCCCATCGGCCCGATGGGTGAACCCAGAACTCACATCGCCCACCTGGAAGAAACTTATCTTCCGCCAATGGTAAATAGCATGACGCGGGCCAATTTTCGCATTCTGGAAAATGCCTCACGCTTTATTGCATAGTTCGCCTGATGGAACTTGATTCGGATAGGCGCCTGACCGTGCAGCGTGAGAGAGGGGCAATGTGCTACACTACACTAACCGGTGGGATCGCGGAATCGCGCCCATGTACGTTGTTTAAGGTTGTGAGGTAGCTCATGGGACGGATTTATGACGCGATGGTGTCGTTCTTCCGTGAAGATAACTGGAAATTCATGCCGCTCGAAGGCCAGCCCTCGCTGTTGATGAGCGTGACCGGCAAAAACGCCAACTTTGTGTGCTACGCGAAGGCGCGCGAAGAGCAGGAGCAGTTTCTTTTCTATTCGGTCTATCCGGTAAAGGCGCCAATTGAAAAACGTTTCCTTGCGGCAGAGTATGTCACGCGCGCCAATTATGGTTTGGTGATCGGCAACCTTGAGCTTGATATGAGCGACGGCGAGGTACGCTACAAAACCAGCATTGATGTCGAGGGGGCGCAACTGACCTCTGCTTTGATCAAGCAACTGGTGTACACCAACCTTTCGACAGCGGATCGCTACTATCCGGGCTTCGCCAGCCTGGTCTACGCCTCGATCTCGCCGGAGCAGGCGATTCTGCAGGTGGAAGGTCGTTAGTCTCGCCGCACGATCTATCTGGCTATCTGGCGTCCCATGGAGGGGCGTTAGTCTCGCCGCCCAGGCGATCCCACAGACCCAGGCGTTTGAGTTCAAGGCTGGCCTCGAAGCCAAACGCCGCACGATCTACCTGCCGTCCCACCCGTAGCACCAGGCCCCGGAGCATCTCGATCAACTCGGCTTTGGTGCGCGGATCGGTTTCAAATGGAATATGCTGGGCAAGCCGCTCGATGGCTTGTTGCTCCAGCCAAGTGTTTTCGCCCATAGCCAGTCTTCTTTCCCCACTACTGCCACACCACATGCCAATGTATGGTAGTGCGCCTCCCAGGCTATTCTTTGCGCCGTCTCCTTGGGCAGTTGTTCATGTGCGTCAGCGCGTTTTGTCTGGATGCCACTTGGTTGTTTTGTGTTCGGTTGCCCTGTGCAAGGACAGCATCAGATTGTAGCGCATATTCTGGAGCCATGCCACACCTTCATATCTGCTCAAACGATCTTACAAGAACCAGGCTACGAAGCAGCAACAACATAGCAGTTACGGGTGATGGCGGGATAGAGTAGCTATTTTGTCAGCATTTTCTTGACCATACCCGCATTGAGGGGTATGTTTGTTCTGGTGAAGCAAAGAAGACCTGGAGGTTTATGCCGTGATCACATGCGATGAATGCGGGGCGCGCCGCCCACGCACGGGGCCATGCCCGGAGTGTGGCGCTCCTCCTCCCGATAGATATGCCGCGCAGCAGTGGAAGGGGCCAAACCGCTCGGCGTCGAATCCATCAGGCCAAGGGGCCAGCGGCGCACGGCGGTCGGGCGCAGGGAACTCCGGCGCAAACTGGGGAACCTCTTCGCCGGGGAACTCTGGCGCGCGCAACCGTAGCATGCCAGGGCGAGGTATGGGCGGGGGAAACTCCGGCGCGAACTGGCGGCGCAACAATAGCTGGGATGACGAGGAGGACGCCTACACCGTGCCCCCGCCGTCGCGCTCCAATCCGCGCAACTCCAGCCCAGGGAACTCCGGCGCACGCAATCGCCGATCCATGCCAAGCTCGCCCGGCAATGGCGATGGTGACTACCAGGAGATTGGCGCGGAGCGCGCGCTGGCTCCCCGGCAGAACGATATGCTACCGCTCGATCCTTCGATGAACGCGGCGCTGCCAGGCATGCCGCTAACGGAGGAAGAGGAGCGCGCGCTTGGCATTCGTCGCCCGGTCTATATCCCTGCGACCGACGAAAAGCGCAAGCGCAAGGTCAGTTCGTGGCGAGTAGTCAGCGGCGTGCTCTCGGTGATATTGGTCTGTGTGGCCAGTTGTGGCGTCGCGGGCTTCGTCGGCCAGAAGCAGATCACCAAGTTGTTCTTTGGCCCGATCAAGACGGTAGTTACTCCACCAGTCTACAATTATTCCCATGTGCCCGTCACGCCAGTAGCCACGGCTGGGCCTGCCGCGACCTACATCAAGTCGGCCATGACTTCGACTGGCCTTGACGCGGCGGGCAATCCCACCGATCCTACCTCGCATTTTACCGTTGGTCAGACGATCTATCTCACAGTTCGTGTGCTGGCCTCGGATAATGCTATTCACACGGTGTCCATCCAGTGGTTCATCAACGGGATTGATGCTGGAGTCAAGCAAGGCTCTACAGAGCGGCAAGCGTTTGGGCCACCAGGGAGCGTGGTAAAAGATCACATCTCCTACCCACAGGCGGGCGAAGGCGCTGCGCGTGTCTACTGGGATAGCCCAAACGATCAAAGCACATCGCCCACCGATCCGCATCTGGCGCAGACCATCTACTTCGGCGTCTATCCACAGAATGTGACGCCGACCGCGCCGCCTGCAAACACGCCAAATCCGAACACAACACCTGCGGCTTCGCCAACCGGCGCGCTTGTTCCGCCTGCGGCGTGGCGGGAAGAGGGGGCGGACTGACCTCACCCCTTACCCCTCCCCCGAACGGGGAGGGGAACAAGGCTTTGCAAGGCGTACAACATACCCCCTTCCCATCACTGGGAAGGGGGCAGGGGGGTAGGTAAGGAGGGGACGTATGCGCGGCTTCGACGATCCGTTCTCTCCGCGTGACCCGTTTGGGCAATCCGGCGGCCAGGGGAGCGGGAACGAGCAGGGGCAGCAAAGTGGACTCCCCTACGGATTCAGTCGCCCTGGCGCAGGGAACACGAGCGGCAATGTGGGAAACGCTGGCGAGGATAGCAACGTGTGGGATCCCTCGCAGGCGCGCCAGGGCTACACCGGCTATATGCCTGCGCTTCCGCCACTTGGCGATCAGGTGCTCTCGCGGTTGGCGCCTCGCACAACTGAGGCCGCGCGCGACGCCGCGCTCGATCTGCCTCTGCCCTCTCTGGCGCGCCGTCCCGGCGCGCCACAACTGAGTCCGGCGGCGCTGGCGATCAGCGCGCGCGCCGAAACCACCGATTACCTCACCGTCAGCTACGATCAAAACGAGCCGGGATTTGCTGAGTTCTATGACGCAGTGATTGCCCCACAGTGGTCGGCGCCGTTTGGCAGGCTGCTCCTCAGCCTGTTTCTCACCCTCCAGCGCGACCGAGGATGGATGGCGCTGGATGTCGCCTGTGGCTGCGGCTATCCCACATTGGAGCTTGCGCGCTACCTGGGGCAGGACTGCGATCTCGGCGGGATTGACATCTGGGAGGAGGCGATCCTGCTGGCGCGGCGCAAAGCCGCCGACGAGTGGCTGCGTAACGTCACCTTCCTCACGGCGGATGTCGCCGACAGCGGCCTACCAGAGGGCACGCTCGACGCCATCACCTGTAATCTTGGCCTATCCAGTTTTGACGATCCGGCTGCGGCGTTGGATGGCATATGGCGGTTGCTGCGTCCTGGTGGAAATGCCCTGCTGACGACGCCGCTGCAATCGGCCATGCGCGAGTTTCTCGATACCTACTACCTGACACTGCGTGACCTCAAACTCAGTAACTACCAGCGCGTGTTCAGCGAGATGATCGCCAAACAGCCCACCAAGGATGACGTGCGGCGGCTGCTTGAGACGGCAGGCTTTGAGGCGCGCCGCTTCGTGGTGGAAAACTTTACACTGCATTTCCCCACGCCGCGCGCTTTCCTCTCCTCACCAGTGATCCTGTACGCTGGCCTGATGCGCTGGCGCGACATCATCCCTGACCTCACCATCCGGCGGCTGGTTTTCAACGAGGTGGAGCGGCGGCTTGCCACACGCGCCCAGGCGCAGGGCGGCGACCTGACGATGACGATCCCCATGCTCTGCGTGCAAGCTACACGCGCATAGCTGGCGCCTGCAACACATGCCCCCGCAGCAACTCGTTGACCAGTGGGTTGAGATAGTACGTCGCGATCCAGGCGGTGGCAGGCACACATACGGCGTCGCCAAAGCCAAACAGCACGTCGTTCAGCGAGAGCGTCTTAGGAAGGGTATAGTCATCGGCGCCCATCAGCCGCGCCGCCTCGCGTCCGGTGAGCAGCCGCGCTCGCGCCTGACCGTAGCCTGCCTTGAAGAGAATCTGACGTGCGCTGCCCCCGCGTGGTGTGCGCAGGCAACCTGCGATGCCATCCGCGCGTAGCTCCGCCATCGGCGTGCCGTTGCGTGTGCGGCGGAAGATTGTGCCATAGCTCCATGTCTCGCCAGCCATCAGCCGCTCGGCCAGCGCGCGGTGGCGTGGACTCATCTGGTCGAGCAGGCGTTGCGTGCGCGCCGTGCTCCACCACTCCGGCGCATCCTCCGGCAAGTCATCGAGGATGTCGGGCAGGCGTTGCGCAAGGGTGGGTAATGGAGGTAAGCGGCGCAGACGCCAGAGAATATCCGGGCGACGCCCGATGGCGGCCAGTACAGCAGGCGGGCGCGCATCGCAGGCGAAGGACGCGACATCCGTTTGATCGGTTTCGGCTGGCGTCAGCAGATCGGCGCGCATGCCAAGCAGGAAGAGGCGCTGGCGGCTCTGCGGGGTGAAGTGGGCGGCGTCGAGCTGGAACATATCCATTGCGTAGCCAAGATTGTTTAGCGTGCGCAACGCCTGGGTCAAATCTTCGCCGCCATGCGAGGTGAGGAAGCCGACGACGTTTTCGAGCAGGATCAGCGGCGGCTTGCGCGCGCCAAGCTCGGTGAGGATGCGTGTGAAGCCCCAGAACGCTGACGACTGTTTGCCCGCCAAACCCTGACGCGCGCCCGCCAGCGAGAGGTCGTTGCAGGGAAACGAGGCGGTCGCCAGCGTCACATTGGGGATGTCTGTAACCGACAAAGCATGGATGTCGCCCAGATGGAAGCGATCATCCGCCCCAAAGTGGCCGCGATATATCGCCGCCTTGCGTTCATCGTAATCGTTGGCGAAGGCGACCGACCAGCCGTCGCGCTCAAGCCCCATGCGCATCAACCCAATGCCTGCGAAAAACTCGGCGCATGTCTTGCGCGCCAGCCGCGCCCGCGCCTCGTCAGCCGAAGATGCAACACGCGCAACGTCATACTCTGCGCCGCGCTCGTTGATCGTCGCAGTTGGGGGTTGGCGCTTGCCAGTGGATGCGAGCGCGCTGGCGATCAGGGCGACGCAGCCCGCAAGGTCGACGTTGATCTGGCTCTCCCACAGGCGCAACACCGCCCAACCGTCATCGAGCAGCGCGGCGGTGGCGGCGCTGTCGCGCTGCATATTGCGCCTGATCTTGCGCAGCCAATACGCCTTCGAGGGCGTCTCGCGGAACTGTTCTTCGAGCGAGGTCAGACCACGCCGCCACCACTGATTGCCGTGCCAGAGGTCGCCATCCACAAAGACAGCCAGCCGCGCCTCAGCAAACACAAGATCGGGCTTGCCGGAGAGCGTTGCGCTAGCGGTAGGATCAGGTGAAGTCAGCCCGCAGTCCGCCAGCGCCGCGCGCAGCCGCGCCTCAGGAGCGGTATCGCTGCTCTGCACGCGCCGCATAATCTCTGAGATTTCCTCAGGGGTGCGCTTATGCGCCAGCTTGGCGCTGGCCTCGCTCTCGCTCTTGGTCACTTATGCCTCCGCCGCCTTCTAGAACACGTCAACACATCGCATTCACATCTCAACGTTTATATTGTCGGTACTTGGCTAGCGCCCGACGAGCAGCCACGCGAAGAGCGCCGCCCAGGGTATCCACAGGCCAAGCGCAACTGCGCGCCAGGCCACCCCACACCAGCGAAGCTGTGAAAGCCTGCCCAGCAGCAACGGCAGCGCGGCGACCACCAATCCCTCGAAGAGGGAGACGTACAGTGGCGTATGCCCGATATGCAGCCTCGTCGCGGTATAACGCCACCAACCTGCATAATAAGCGAACTCTTCGTAGAGCGGGATGTTGAGCGCGCCCCATGCGAAGAGTATCAGCATGGCGCCCCAGCGCGGCCAGCCAAGCCCAAGCGGACGCGCGGCACAGAGCCGCCACGCCAGATAGCCGATCTGCGTCAGCACCATCATCCACGAGAACGGCATATACAACGGCGAACGCCAGAGCATCGGCTCGTTCGGTGGATAGCTCAGCGAGTGGGCGACAATCTCGCCAGCCGCGTCGGTTCCCAGTTCCAGAATACCGGCAATCAGACCAAAGAGCAGCAGCCGTCCCACTATTGGACGCCACGCTCGCCGCAGCATATACCCCGCTAGCAGCAATGACTCCCCCAGCGTGATCAACATAGATGAAAACCAGCCCGCGTGCGTCACCGCCGCAGTCGCATCGCAAGCAACCAAGAGGCCAAACGAGAGCAGTATTGCCCCATCGAGCGCGGTGAGGCGTAATCGCATATTAGTGGGCGCTTTCGTCGGCCTCTCTGCGGCGGGAACAAGTGGACGCGCGAGAGAAGCGTCTCCGGCAGACGTCGTGGGGGATGGAGTATACTGCATGAGAGAGACTCCTTTCTTCATCACAGAAATTATACCGTTTGCCATGTCTGAGACACCATCGCCCAACAACCGGCGTCGCCAGCGCGATCTGGTGATCCTCAACGAGATCGCCGCGACGCTCAACAGCGTCACCGACCTTGGCGAGGCGCTGCGCACAACGCTTGCGCAGGTCGCCAGGGTATTTGGCATGCACACTGGCTGGGTCTGGCTGTTGCGTGAAGATGACGGCGAGCCATACCTTGCAGCGTCGCTCCACTTGCCTCCTGCGCTGGCGCGTCATCCCGACCGCATGGAGGGCTGGTGCTACTGCCTGGAAACCTTTGTTGCGGGCGACCTAGCGGGCGCGGCCAATGTCAACGTCGTCACCTGTTCGCGGCTGAAAAAGCTGGTGGACGGCGCGAACGGGCTGCGCTACCACGCCAGCGTTCCGCTCTACGCCAACGAGCAGCGGCTCGGTGTGATGAACGTCGCCAGCCCCGACTGGCGCGAACTCTCGCCTGATGACCTGCGACTGTTGCATACGATTGGCGATATGCTGGGCGTGGCCATCGAACGGGCGCGGCTCTTCGCGCGCAGCGCCGAGGCAGGAGCCACAGAGGAACGCAACCGGCTGGCCCGCGAGATTCACGATACGCTGGCGCAGGGCATGGCTGGTGTCGCCTTGCAGCTCGAATCAGCCGACGCGCTGCTCGAATCGCTCGAATTGCCTGACACCTCTGACACCTCTGACGCCTCTGACGCCTCTGACGCCTCAAGCCAGTCAAGCGCCGTAGAAGCAGACGCGCAACGCACGGCGCAGGCGCGCCGCGCCATCCATCAGGCGCTCACCCTGACACGCGCCACGCTCGAAGAAGCGCGCCGTTCCGTCCTCGACTTGCGCGCCGCCCCACTGGAAGGGCGCACGCTGGCCCAGGCGCTCAGTGCGCTGGCGCATGACAAGGCAGCCAGCAGCGGGGTTGACATCAAGCTACGGGTGACGGGCGGCGCGCGTCCTTTGCCGACACGCATCGAGGTAGGGCTGTATCGCATGGCGCAGGAGGCGGTGGCCAACAGCGTGCAACACGCCAACGCGACGCGCATCACCATACGATTGGCCAGCGAAGAGCGTCGCGTCACGCTGACGATCACCGACAACGGCCAGGGTTTCGAGATGTCGCAGGTCGAGCCGGGGCGCTATGGCTTGATTGGCCTGAACGAGCGCGCGAAGCTGCTTGGCGGCGTGGCGTCGCTTGCCAGCGCGCCCCAACGAGGAACACGCTTTCGCGTGGTGATCCCGCTGGAAGGCAGACTATCCACCGAGGCAGATACTCAAGAGCACTCCTGAAGGTGAGGCAGCCCATATGAACGCAAGCAATGCGAGCAATACGAGAAATGCGACTCTGGCAGGGCAACAGCCAATTCGCATTCTCGTCGCCGACGATCATCCCATCGTGCGCGATGGCCTCGTGGCGATCCTGAGCGGGCAGCGTGACTTCACAGTGGTGGGCGAGGCAGCCAACGGCGAGGAAGTGGTGGCGCTGGTACGCAAGCTGCGCCCGGATGTGTTGCTGCTGGATCTCGCGATGCCAGTGCTGGATGGCGTTGGCGCGCTCGAACGTTTGCGTGCGGAAGGGATCACCGTCAACGCCATCGTCTTCACGGCCTACGACACCGACGAACGTATTATGGCTGCCGTGCGGGCAGGCGCGCAGGGCTATCTGCTGAAAGGCGCGCCGCGTGAGGAGGTCTTTCGGGCGGTGCGGGTGGCGCACCAGGGCGGTTCGCTATTGACGCCGCTGGTTGCTTCAAAGTTGCTCCGGGCGATGGAGCGCCCACACGAGGGTAAGACCGGAGCGCCGCCGACACTGACCCCGCGCGAACGCACAACGCTCAATCTGTTGGCGCGTGGCCTGCAAAACAAAGAGATTGCGCATGAATTGGGCATCACCGAGCGCACGGTGAAATACCATGTAGGCGCGGTGTTGCGTAAGCTGGGCGCAGGCAACCGCACGGAAGCGGTGGCGCTGGCCGCTCAACAAGGCTTGGTGCAACTATGAATCGGAGAATTCTTCGACTGAACCACTTCTCGTACACAAACGTATAAAATATGCTATAGTGAGATGCAAGAGGCGCTATTCTATGCCTTTGTGCTTCACTCCGCTCATAAGCCTGTTCGTGCGAGAGAGGTATATTCACCTCATCCAAGGGCATTGGCAAACGTTGGCGCCGGGGAGGTATGCCCTATGCCTATGAGAGATTGGATTAGGTTTGGTCGCGGGAAAGACAAAGAAATCGCAAGCCCTCCGGCGCCAGCAGGTATTAGTGAAGCGGAGGCGATTGGCGTAGAGACCAATCAGCCTTCCTATCGGTGGACAAATAAGCTGAAAGCGTTGCTGGTTCGCGCGCTGGAAGTATTCGGGCTGAGCGATGAAGGAATGGCCGAGGCGCTCATTTGTACTCCGGGAACACGCCAACTCATTGCGTCGGAAATCCAACCTGAGACCTCAGTGGCGTTGATTAGCCGTATTCGCTCAGGAAACAGCGTTGTCTGGCGCGCTTACGCTTCCGGCACGCCTGTGATCGCCGCGATTGAGGAGCGTAACCCACGGTCGCGTGCCATGGATACCAGCGAACAGACCACACTGTTCTCCACACGCTCTGTGTTAGCATATCCTCTGCGCAGCGATAATGACATCATCGGCGTCCTCAACATTGAAAGCAGCAAGGAGAACGCCTTCCCTGCCGATGCTATTGCGCGTCTACAGCACAGTGGTATCGCGCAGGAACTCCACAATGAAATGCGGACGATTCGTTTTGAACCAATGTCCGAACAGGCGATTGTGGAAGACCTCCTGACGAAGATGCGCGCAAGGATCGCGTTCGCAATCGCTCAGGACGATCTTACGGAGACCTGCTACCAGATTCTGCGTGTCGCCGCCTCCGTTGTCGGGCCAACTCAGGTCTCAGGTGGGCTGATCCTTGTGCGCAGAGAGGAGCATAATCTTTCTGGGAGTGAGCGCAAGCTCTTCGCCGTGCGCGCGGGACGTATCGGCTCCTTCAATTCCGAGCCTGAGTGGGAATGGAAGCAGGGAGACAGCATCGCGTGGAGAATCTATGCCAATCAGCAGGGTGAAGTGATCGATCACGCCCAAGAAGACAAAGATTACCGCGACTCAGGCACAACGCTCGGCGAAACATCTGAATTGATTGTCCCGTTGATCGGCCCTGGTGGCTCGTTGGGCGTGATTGGGCTGGTCGCCCCTGGCATCAGAGCGTTCAGTAGAAACGCTGATTTGCCTGCCCTGCAACAGGTGGCGGACATTGCGGTGTATGCGATCAGCCGCAGCATAGAGTATGCGCGGGATCGTCGCCTTGCTGACGAGCTTGCCTGCTCGCTCGAATTGCAGGCATTGCTTGCCCCTTTGTTTCCCAGCGATGGCAAGTCGGTCAAGCGCGACCTCATCCAGCAGATACGGGCAGTAGTAGGCGAAAAGATTCTTGGCTGGGCGACGACGTATACCCATGCCGAACATGGCGCATTTGCTTTGGCGGAAGTCACGGAGGGTCAGCAAACCTATCTGGTGATGCGTGATCAGATGACGAACGCGCCAGTGAACACGGCAGTTGGCACACGCTGGCTTGCAACTGAGGGTGTGTCCGGCTCTGCCTATACTGATCGTGAAACAAAACCCATTCAAGACATTTCCAAGCTCCTTGAAGGACGAGAATACCTTCCCTACTTCCCCGCCGCCCGAAGCGAAGTTGCAGCGCCGCTCTCGATCGGCCAGACCGCGCTTGGTGTGCTGGATGTGGAATCCAACACCGTCCATCACTTTACCTCCGACTACATTGATTGGATCGAGTTTCTGGCACAACTGGCGGCGTTCGCTCTCTCGGTGATTGATCGCGCCGTGAAAACGTCCATCGAGATGACGTTGGCCGAACTGTCCAATGAGGTGGATCGCAGCATCCGAGAGCTAGATGCTCTCAGCGACTTTACTTTGCTGCGCAAGAAGCGCAACGCAACCATCCTAAGTATCATTGAGCAAATGAACGATCTGATTGGGTGCTGGGTTGGGCGGTTTACGGTTGCGCTCAACGCCTATACGGCTTCCGGGGCCGTAGACCGTGAGCGTGGTCGTTTGTCTTATCTGGTTTCCACCGATCACAGGGAGACACCCGATGAGATTACAAGTCGCGAGGAACATACGTTTTCCTTCGATAAGGGTGTCTCGAGCGCCGCTTTTCTCGAACGGCGGATAATTGTATTCAACGACAAAGAGACACGCGATCAGACAAGTTGGTTCGATAGCGACCCGACCCGACAAAGCCTGTCAGGCATCTTTCTGCCGGTTGCGGAAGGAACACAGGTAGTTGGCGTGCTCAATCTAGAGGGTGGGGTCGAGGGCACTTTCACAGAGGATGTCAAACATGCCTGCCAAACGGCAGCCGATCTGATCTCTAAGATGATGACTGCAACGCGCCTGAAGGTTCTTGCCGTGCTGCGCGAGAAGCTCCGCGATTTCGAGACAACCATCCTGCAAACGCAATCGGCCAACCTCGGTGATTTTATGCGCCGGGCGCTTCAGGACGCCGCCGAGCTTTCAGATATTCAGGCGGGCTGGGGAACCGTGATGCTCACCTGGGCTGCTCAAGATGATAAGCCCTTTGTAGAGAAACTGTACTGGCGGGCGTATAACAAAAGCGGTGAAGAGTCGTTTCGCGAATATGTGTACGATGATACGCCTCTTCCCGTCGTGTATCCGCTTTTCCTGGAGGCGCTCCGTTCGCAGCAGCCGGTATTGATCTTGGATCGAACGGATGAGCCAATAAGAGAGCGAGAGGGAGAACCCTGGCCCATAGAGGCTCGCTCGCTCGTATGTGTTCCCTTGCTGCGCCCGGTCGAAGGCGGCGCGGAAGGGGAGATCGAGTCGTTCGGCGTGCTTGCGCTGGCTCACCCCAATGTGGCCGAGTTCAGCGACTTCGATAAAGAAATCCTGACGATGTTCGCCGAAACACTGGTTGGGGGCATCAACGCCGTTGCGCTGATTCAGGCGCGCAACGATCTGATTCGCCAGATGCGCCATGACATCGCAATTGCGCTCTCTCCATTGGGAGATGAACTTGATGGCGCAAACGACATCTGGGAGAAGATCGAACGCGCCAATGATATTGCCGAACGGCGCATGGGTCTCGATGAGGCACAGCAACTTACTGAGGACATTGGAGACCTGATAAAGCTCATCAGCGACCTGTCTACCTGGTTCCTCGATCTGTCGAACGATGAGCTGCAGCCACCTGTGACTACCAACAACACGGCGGCGTACGAGAGGCAAACCGCCCAGACTATCCTCCAAGTGTTCAGGGCGCCGATTCATACCTTCGCCTCCGCGTTCGCAAAGACACTCCAATGGAATGTTCCAAATGAGAAGCTGCAACCAATCTATCTGGAGGCTGGCGCAGAGCGAGGGCGGCTCATTCGTGCGGCGTTGTTCCAGTATATAGACAACGCGATCAAGTACGCTGATCCGGACTCGCCGATCTTGATCAGACTCAAGCAAGAGGCCAATCAGGTCATCTTTGAGGTGGCGAGCGCCGGTCTTCCCATCCCCGAACGAGACCGGGAACGCATCTTCCGGCCGAATGTGCAGGGTGAGGCGGCGCGGCAGCTTCGGCTGAGCGCGCTCGCCCTTTCAGCGCCTAGTGAAGGCGACCGACAAACGCCGCATGACGCTGGGCAGGGCAACGAAATACAACGGCGGCAGTTGCGAAAATTGCTCAATAGTGGTGGGCTTGGACTTTTCCAGGTACGCAGTATCGCGAAGCGGCTGGGCGGGAGGGCATATTACCGGCCCGATGCCGATACTCCGACCCTGCAAAATGTGTTCTGCCTGGCCCTGCCAGCTGTGACATCAGCCTAGACGTCAGTATGATGGTGTACTCGATGTGAGGAGGCTCCAATGGCGGTGCTCATACTCTTGGAAAATGTACCCCTTTCGCTGGCCAAGCGGAAGAGCATGCTCATGAGGCTGCTTTCACAAGAGGAGATTTCCTGTACAATTCGCGAAGCCAGAACCAAAGAAGACCTCGATCAGATTGTGCTGGAATTGCAGGACAACCAGGCAACGCGAGATGAACGCATCCTGCTCATTTGCGATGTCTCACTGGATCGTGGTGTGTCAAGCGAGATCGAAAACATGCGGCCATTTCTTGTTCACGTCTGGAACAAACCCTCAACAGACTGGTGGGGAAGGACGCACATCATTGTCTTTACAGCATCGGAAAATGATTTCGACGAGCTCTCCAAGCTACCAAAACACCCGCATCGTGTTGTTCTCAGCCAAATTATCTTTCGTGGAAAAGACAAGAATGAAGACCTGAAAAAGGCCGTTCGGGACTGGCTACACCAGAGAACACCCTGAAACTACCCTGAAACTACTCTGAAACTACTCTGAAATGCTCTGAAAAGTCGCGAAGAGTTGCTGGAGGGAGCATGAGATGCTCGACACCGCAGTACCACCGAAACTACGCACGCCTGAGATACGCGCCTTGATCACTACCGCCGAAAAAGGAGATGCGCCAACATTCTCCGGGAAATACCGCACCTATCTGGGTAGCAGGGGAATTGCGATCAACGCTGAGCGAGAGAAGCAATTCCAACAGGCGGAAGCGGGCAATCATGATGCCCTTCACCACCTGTACAATCACTTGTTGGCACGGGCTACTGGGATGTTCGATGATGCTGGCCCTATTACCTGCGAAGAGGTGATTGGCTATTTGACCCGGCAACGAATGGGAGATCTTGGCGCCAGAGACGAGCTTTTCAGCTACTTTGAACAGCAAATAGATCACCTTATCGCAAAGGCGCTTTATCCCGGCCAAAAGAGTGACCCAAAAGATAGCATGCAAAGCGCCGCTGGGGCTACTCAAGATTCATCTGCTGATACAAGTGAGCCAGATCCCGTAGATGCGACAAAGGCTGACGAATTATGGGGCGATCTCATCAGCGATATTGGTGGAGCGGCTGAACGTCTTTGGAGAAATGAGTTTCTTCGGGATGATCCACAGGAGAGCCGAAAAATCCGCGCTGATGAGGCCAGACTTAGTGAGATTGGTTTGACGACTGCAAGAGCGCATCAAATCTGGTTGCTCTGGCTTGAGGCGTCTTTGTATCAAAAACGCGCGTCGGCGAATTTTTTAGGGCGACAGATGAGCGGTAGTGGCTTCGGAAAAGATAATCCCACGCGCGCACCGATAAGAGATGATGTTCGCAAGTATCTTACTCGCCTTCGGGAATGGGACAGGGAATTGTACCAACTGACGAATCGGCACTACTTTCTGACCGGTTTTCTCGACTCGGAACAGTTTCGTCGTCTGATCAAGCAATTTGGCGAAGCTGCTCCCGAAGAGGTCGGCTGGCTCTCGCAGGCTGAAGACGCGCAATCCGAGTTGCGCTATCAACTACGTGACGAGATTGTCCGGGAACTCTGGAGATGTCGGTCTCAGCCTCATCCTCAGTTTTGGCGGCGCCTTCAATTTCGGCTTCAAGCTGCAACGCTATGGCTACTGAAAGTCACCACTGGCTATGGCACACGGCCAGCCAATTATGTCCGTACCGTGCTAACCGTCATAGGGGTGGACACGGCGCTTTTCTTTCTCAACGACCTGCTCAATCCAGGAGTTCCGGCGGTTTGGCATGGAACACTCTTTTGTCCTGCGGAGCGTCCGCATCCTACCTCCTGGTTTGATTACGTGCAGATTTTCGTGCATTATCTCTACATTGCCGTCACAAATCTCACGGCGCTTGGCTCCAATTCCTCACTGGCTGCCTATTGTGGAGGTTTCAGTACACAGGTTCTCCTCGTCCTCACGAGTGTTACCGGCTATGTTCTCCTCGCGTTATTGGCCTCCCTGCTCTTCAAGCTGCTCACTGAGCAGAGCTGAGCGCCTCGATGCTTGACGAGTTTTGACGAGTTGAAGCATCAGAAGACGCCCAGCGCGCCGCTTCGGCTCCTGCTCCCATCCTCTGTGAGATGGGAGCGCCTATATTTTTACCCCTGGCGCTCGGCCAGCATCTCGCGTAGCTTGTACCGCTGGATTTTGCCGGTCGCAGTCATGGGTAGCGATGGGACGAACTCGATCCAACGGGGGTATTTATAGGGCAGCAGCGTCGTCTTCACATGCTGCTTCAGGGCGTCTTCCATCTCCGGCCCCGGCGTCACACCCTCTTTCAGCACGACGAACGCATAGGGTTTGGTCAGGCCGTCGGCGTCTTCATAGCCCACTACGGCAGCCTGCAACACCTCCGGGCGACTGATCAGCGCAGCCTCCACCTCGACGGGCGAGACCCACTGCCCACTGACCTTCAGCATGTCGTCCGAGCGCCCGCAGTACCAGAAATAGCCCTCCTGATCCTGGTAATACTTGTCCCCGGTCTTGATCCATGGGCCAAGGATGGTGTTACGAGTGCGGTCGTACTTGTTCCAGTATTGCGTGCAGGTGCTATCGCCCGCAATTAAGAGGTTGCCGATCTCCCCTTGCGGCACGGGCTGGCCTTGCTCGTCGGCGATCAGCGCCTGATAGCCTGGCACGAGTTGCCCGGTGCTGCCCGGCTTGACGGCGCCCGCGCGGTTGGAGATGAAGATGTGCAAGACCTCGGTGCTGCCGATGCCATCGAGAATCTCGACACCGAAGCGATCCTTCCAGCGAGTGAAGATGTCCGCCGGGAGCGATTCGCCCGCCGAGACGCAGAGCCGCAGCGACGACATATCGAATCGTCCGCTATCGGGATAGGCCAGCATGCCCGCGAAGAGCGCTGGTGAACCGAAGAAGATCGTCGGACGCTGCTCATTGATCACCTGGAAGGCGACCTCCGCCGTCATACGCGCGGGAGCGTGAACCGCGCTTGCGCCCACCGCCAGCGGGAAGTATAGCCCGTTACCCAGGCCATACGCGAAGTAGAGCTTGGCAGCGGAGAACGTAATGTCGTCGGGACGGATGCCCAGTATGGGTTGCGCATAGCGTTCGCTGCACACCGCCATATCCTGGTGGCGATGGACACAGCCTTTGGGGAAGCCTGTGCTGCCGGAGCTATACAGCCAGAAGGCGGAGTCGTCGCGCACAGTGGGAGCAGCCGCAAGGCCAGCCGACGCCTGGCCCACCAGCGTCACATAGTCGCCGATGCCTTGTCCACTGTTCGCGCCATCCGCTCCACTGGCTCCATCGGCAGTCGCGCCACGCCGCACAAGGATCACCTGGCGTAGGAAGGGTAGCTGATCGCGCAGATCGGCGATCTGTGGCCAGAGGTCGGCCTCCACCACCAGCGCACACGCCCGGCTATCCTGCAAGAGGTAGGCATAGTCCTGTGGGCGCATCGCCGTATTCATGGGGACGGCGACCGCGCCGATCTTCATCGCGCCGAAGAAGCTCGCAGCGAACTCCGGCGAGTCATAGAGGAGAATGCCTACGCGCTGTTCCATGTCAACGCCAAGCGCGCGAAGCGTATTGCCTACGCGGTTGACCTCCGCCGCCAGCCGCGCGTATGTCCAGTTGTCGGCGCCGAAGCGAATGGCGACGCGCTCACCCCATCCCTTCGTCAGCGCGCCATCCACAAAGACACTCGCCGCGTTATAGGGCGTGAGCTCGGCTGGCTGCGCAGACGCTGTGGGCTGTGCGGTGGCTGCGGGAGCCGTTTGCTCTTGCTGGGCCATCGGTGTACTCCTCCTGCGGGCGGCAAGGCCCGCGCCTGATCAGGCAATAGATAGCGTATCAATCGCGCATAACAGGATTATTACGAGAGCGCGGCGTCATACGCGACGAAGACGCCAAAGTGAGGGCTTATGCCATATTGTACAACGAGGCGTGTTACACATATCATTCAAGACGCCTGTGCATTGGCTCTAGCTCACGAGTACGTACTCTCGTTTACCGATGCCGCTGAGCAAGTGTTGGAAATTTTCCGGAAAGCAGCAGCCGCTCCATTACCGTGATATTACGCAGCAGGCATTCTCGCTTGGTCTTATTGAGACAAATGGCAGAACCCCCGAAGCTACCCTCTATGCCTCTGTACTGGAAGAAATTGCAAGAAGAAACAAGCGTGGTGTTTCGCCACGCTTTGTCAAGCTAGGGTGCGGCTTTCTCGGCTTGAGCCGTTGGCAGGAAGATCAAGGACTGGCTGCGCAAATCGAACGCCATAATGCAAGCGTTCACTTACAGATGCTTACACAACTTACCTCAATGCCTCCTGACCAATTCGAGTCACTGATTGGCGAGATGCTTGCGACTATTGGATTTGAGAAGGTTGAGGTTACAAACTGGTCGGGGGATGGTGGCATTGATGTACGCGGAACACTCGTTGTAGGCGATGTCATTCGTACACGTATGGCTGTGCAAGTGAAGCGATGGAAAACCAATGTCCAGGCTCCAACGATACAGCAAGTACGCGGCGCATTAGGAACACATGAGCAAGGACTCATCATCACCACCAGCGATTTTAGTTCTGGGGCGCGAGTTGAGGCTGAGCGAGGGGATGCTGTCCCGGTGGCGCTTATGAATGGTAAGCAATTGGTAGCTCTTCTTGTCGAGCATGGAATAGGAGTGCATCGCAATACCTACGACCTGTTAGAACTGGCTCCCCTGAGCCAGGAAAGCTGAGTAGCCAAAGTCGGGTACATTCGCCTTGAAAATCGGCTAGCGCCACGAGCCTGGGTATTGATGTTCGGCTCAGTTCGTGATACTCATCGTTGCGCTCCACACTCACGCATGCCAACCCTAACACCTCTGCCACCCAGGAGTGCAGCGTACGTATCAGGCAGACTTTGTAGCGCCGCCTCCAGGCGCACGTTCATGCGCCCACTTGCTCACTCCCCAATCGTTTCCCCTGCGTCATTGGTTTCCGCACCCCCATCGCCGGAACCCTGGCTACTGCCGTCCGCTTGCGTTTGTCCTAGAGCGGCGTCCTGCGCGGGATTGTCAGTTGGCCCGTCGTTCACCCGCTGGCCGGCTGGCCCATCCTTGCCCCACTTGCCTAGCGTATAGGGCACGTCAATCACCTTGATGTCGCCATCCGCCTGCAAGGCGCGGCGCACTCGTCGCGCCACACGCCGCTGCAACGGCCATTCCCACCACTTGCGGTTGATCTGGCGAGGCAACAGCACGGCCACACGCCTCCCCTTATAGACATCGTGGCAGCGCCAGCGGATGAAATTGACCAATGGCAGAACGATGGTGCGATACGGCGCGACGAGAATCTCAATATCTACGCGCCCCAACTGTTTCGCGCGCTGCGGATGCTCCCGCCGCTGGCTCGCCAGGTAATGCTGCCATGCGATGCGGAACAGCTTCCCTTCATGCTCGTTCTCCACCACATGCAACACGATTACCTTCGGAGCCACATCCAGCGCATAATCAAGCTCTTGCTCCACCACCTGCGGCCAGGTGAGCCGATGTGGGTTGGTATGCTCTGCCGCTTGCTCTCCGGCGGAGCGGACGACCGATTGCGTTTCATCTCCACTCGGCGGGATTTGTGTTCCTGTCTGGCGCGCCCGATGATCGCCACTAACCATGCGTTGAACCGCAGCAAACTCTCGTGGGGAGACAGGCAACGGTTGATGGGAGAAGATAGGGACAAGCGCGATCTCGGCGCGGCGTGCGCGCGTTGCGGCGTCGAGGTGAACGCTGCGAGGGCGCTCATAGTAGCGGCGTGTCGCCAGGAAAAGAAACACCAACGTAGGAATGATGATCACCGTCACCCAGGCGCCACGGTCGAACTTCGCCACGGCGATCACCACAGTTACTACGCCCGTCATGAACGCGCCAAGACTGTTGATGGCGATGCGCCTGCGCCATTTCGCCTCGTTCCTGCGTCGCCACCAATGGAGCACCATCCCGGTCTGCGAGAGCGTGAACGCCGTGAACACGCCAAGCGCATACAGGTTGATCAGATTCGTTACGTCGCCCCGGAAGATCCAAAGCAAGCCCGCGCTCAACACGCCCAGCACGCAGATACCCGCCGTGAACGCCAACCGCTCACCGCGATAGGAGAAAAGCGCGGGAGCAAAGCTATCTCGCGCCAGAATAGAGAGCAAGCGCGGAAAGTCAGCAAAGGAGGTGTTTGCGGCGAAGACTAGAATCAGCAGCGTCGCCGCCTGGACAATGTAGAATAGCCACGAGAACGGGCCAGTAAAGACGGCGCTGGCGATCTGCGCGGTGACGGTGGGGCTGCCGGTTGGCGAGGGAATGGCGCCAAATCGCCATGCGAGGTAGGTGGTTCCCAGGAAGAAGCTGGCCAGTAACACGATCATCACTGCTAATGTGCTGGCGGCGTTGCGTGAGCGTTCCTGGGGTTGTTCCCCCTTGAAGACGGGCACACCATTGGAGATCGCCTCTACACCCGTCATCGCCGAACAGCCCGATGCGAACGCCGTCAGAATCAGCAGCAGCGAGATCGATTGCCCCGCGCCTGGGAAGAGCAAGATCGCATGCGCCGACGGGTGAACAGGCGTCGCCAGCCCTCCCTGGAACGCATGGATAATGCCCAACACTAACATCAGCCCAAAGCTGAACAGAAAGAGGTAGGTAGGCAGGGCGAAGACAGTTCCCGACTCACGCAGGCCACGCAGGTTGATGAGGGTGATGAAGACAATGGCGCCGATGTCGAGCCAGAGCGTGTAGGGAGTGAGTACGGGAAGCGCTGAGGCGATGGCGTCAATGCCCGCCGCGACACTCACCGAGACGGTCAGCAAATAGTCCACCAGCAGCGCGGCGGCGGCAATCAGTCCGGCGATGGCGCCGATGTTGGCCCGCGCAACGATATAGCTACCACCTCCGCTGGGATAGGCATGGATGGTCTGCTGATACGACGCGCCGACGATCAGCATCAAGAACGCCGTCACCAGCCCGATGCCAAGATTCGCGCTCAACGCCGCCGCCCCGGCCACCACCAACACAGCAAGCGACGCCTCTGTGCCATAGGCCACCGACGAGAGCGCATCGGACGAGAGGATCGCCAGCGCGCGTATGCGGTCGAGCTGCTCGTTTCCGGCAAGATTCTCGGGGATGGGGTTCCCAAAGACAACACGTTGCAGGCGTTCGGCGGCGGTATCCGGCTCGGAAACACGCAGATCGGCCTCAAACGTGTCATTCCCCAGGGGGCGGAAGTCTTTTGAGGTGGGCGTTATGCCTGTGGCGCTCTGGCCCGATGGCGATGTACTCATAGGCGGGGAACCATCCTCTCTGACGAAACCCTCAACATTGGTGTGTTATGTTCTTCGTGCGGCTGGCTGCGCATAGCATACCATAGCGTAACGCACTGTAACACCGCTTTGACGCTACCTCCTCCTAGCGATTGCCGTTCCAAAAATGCCACTGGTGAACTGGTATATACTTTGTATGAGGAGACATGAGGGGGTAAGCGGCGCACACGGCAGCGCGATCACGCCTCCAACCCCAGCCAAACCGTAAGCGTACAATGCGTAGACCGGAAGAGTTCAGCGAGTACACTTCTTGTCGCATAAACACCGGGCGAGATGCTTGCCCATCATCAGAGAGAGAGCAGCGCGTATTCCATGTCAAGTGAACTGTTGACGTTGCTGGGAGCCATTGTTGGCATTGTACTGGTTGACCTGGCGTTGAGTGGCGATAACGCGCTGGTGATCGGCGTGGCCGCCGCCGCGCTTCCTGGCGCGCAACGGCGCACGGCGATCCTGATGGGCGGGGCGGCGGCCATTATTCTACGCATTCTCTTCGCGATCCTGGCTACCTTCCTGCTGCAACTGCCGTTTTTGCAGGCCATCGGCGGCGCCGTGCTGCTCTTCATTGCGGTGCGGCTGCTGCTCGACCGCAAAAAAGAAGAGAAGTATGCCAAAGATGAAGCCACTGAGGTGACAGGACAAACAGGGCAGGCAGAATCAGAGCATACTCAGCGCCGCAAAAAGAACAAAGCGCCCAGCGCGCGAACAACCCTGCGTGGCGCGCTGCTGACGATTGTGGTAGCCGATGTGACGATGAGCCTCGACAACATCCTGGCGATTGGCGCGCTGGCGACCTCGACCGCCAATGAGACGAACGCGATTATCTCGCTGGTGATTGGCCTGTTGCTCAGCATCGCGATTGTGCTGGCAGGCAGCGCGCTCGTCGCACTGCTGATGGATCGTCTGCCGTGGCTGCTGGATGTGGCGGCGCTAGTGCTGGCGTGGACGGCGGGCAATATGTTCCTGCACGATAAGCAGGTCGGCCCCTACCTCAATGCGCTTCCCGGCCCCAGCCTCATCATCCCAATCGTCATCGCGGCGCTCTTCCTCGCGGTGGACGGCGGCATCTTCTGGTATCAGCGCACGCATACACGTCGCTTGGCCGCCTAAATAGAAAAGGGGACAGCGCCGAGCTGACCCACAGAATCACACAATCGGATAGTGAAACTCTTTAATCTTGATTTCCATACGAACGTTCCCCCCACCCAGCGCCATCGTGGTTTGGAGCACCTTATGAGGGAGAAGCGTACGGGGCGAACCGGAAGGACATAGTGCGCAACTTGGCATGCTGCGATTCTGGCACAAGCGTGGCATTGCCTGCCAACCGCGACCGATATGCAGCATAATTTGCTGAAGCCGCTAGAGTACCGCCGTCGGTCTCGGTTGATGTGTTCCATCGCTTGTTTCCGCGCATGATATGATAGTGCGTAGAACACGCTGGCATGATGCGGCGTCTTTCTCTCTGTGGACAATTTGTTGTGGATCGGGAAGCGGGGAGCGTTATGACGACGATCCGGCGGGAGGACAGGCAAACAGGCGCGGCGCAGCGTCCCGATCTTTCCATCGCTTTCGATGAGCGAGATGAGCAAGAAGGACGACGTAGCCCGCCCGCCTGGGTGATCCGCCTGGAGATGGCGGCGCTTGGGCTGGCGCTGCTTGGCGTCACTGTCTTCACACAGGTCAGGCTGAGCGCCTATTCGGCCACAGGTGGCGGCGCGGCGAATGTCAGCGCGCCTCCCTTGATCGTCGCCATCTCGCTTGTCGCCAGCTTTGGCGCGGCGCTGTTGCTTGGCGGCGACGATCTGCTGCGTGCGCTACGTCGCCTGCGCGGATTGTCCTGGCGCTCTCGCTGGAAAGAACTTTGGCGCGCCAAACGTATCGATCCCGCAAAACTTCCCCTCTCCCGCTGGCGGGGGAGGGGCAACTGGTGGGAGCAGATTTCCACTCGCCAGTATCTCATGCTGCTTGGCGTGCTTGGCGTGCTTATCGTCTCGTTGCTGACCGACATCTACACGCTCTACCCTCCCATGCGCCCTTTTGCGCAGTGGCTCTGGATCGGCAGCGTCGCGCTCCTTTTCATGCTCGCCTGGCTGATTGGCCCCCGTTCACTTCCCTGGCCTGGCTTCACACACTGGCGACCACAACGCTGGCTTTCCGCTGTGCGTGCTCCTTTGTTCGATTGGGCGCCCGATCTCCTGGCGCTTGTCATTCTGACGGTGGGCGCGCTGGCGCTTCGTTTGCCCAATCTGACTGCTATCCCCTATGTGGTGCATGGCGACGAGGCGGCCTGCGGACTCGAGGCGCTGCGCTGGCTACAGGGCGGTGTGCCGTCGCTGCTCTCCGTCGGCTGGTATGGCCTGCCCGTCGCGGGCTACGGCTTGCCTGCGCTGGTGATGCTGTTCACCGGCCCCGGTTTGTATGGCCTGCGTCTCTCGTCTGTCATCCTGGGGACGCTGGCTGTGCTGCTACTCTATGGCTTCGCGCGTGAGTATGTCGAGCGACGTGCGGCGTTTTTTGCCAGCGCGCTCTTCGCCGTCTCCACCATCGCCATCCACTTCAGCCGCATGGGCATCCATTATATTCATGCGCCCGTGGTGATCCTGCTGACGCTCTGGGCGTTGACACGCGCGTTGCGCACGAATAGCCTGATCAGCGCGACGCTGGTGGGCGTGGGACTGAGCCTCTCGCTCCAGGTCTACTTCAGCGCGCGGATCATCCTACTGATCGTTCCAGTCTTTCTGCTGGGGCTGGCCGTGTTCAACCGCAGCGCGCTCAAAGGGCGGCTCGGCGCGATAGGCTGGATGATCCTGAGCAGCCTCGTGGCGATTGGCCCGCTGGCCATCTATTTCTACAAAGACCAGGACGCGCTCAAGAGCCGCGCCGTCGAAGTGTTGATCTATACCGGCGACCCCTGGACACACCAGCACGTCATCGGCATGTTTGGCACGACGAACATGACAAACATCCTCATGCGCCAGTTCGCCGCCATCCCCTTGATTCCCGGTGGCCTGACCGACCAGAGCCTGCAATACGGCCCGCTCTACCCGATGTTCGATACGCTGGTCGCCTCGCTGGTATTGATCGGCTTCTGGTATGCGTTGCTGCGGCTCTCGCGTCCGCTCTGCCTGCTGCTGGTGATCTGGACGGTGGGCGTGGTGACAGCAGGCGGCGCACTGACAATTGATATGCCCTGGTGGCCGCGTCTGCTGGCGGGCGTTCCGGCGTTCTGCCTGCTGGCGGCGCTTGCGCTCGATGCGACGCTGCGGCTGGTCGTGCGGGCTGGCAGCGGTGTCATCCAATCGTGGCGGATCGAGCGCATGTGGCGGCGCTATCTGACGGCGGCGTTTCATCCTGAGGCAAAGCCGGTGCGCTGGGAGGGCGAACGCGCACGCATAATCCGCGCGGGCGCGCTCTGGCTTGGCGCGCTGGCCGTGTTGGTGTATAGCGGCGGGTGGAGCGGGTATGCGTATTTCCATGAGTATCCTACCGAGGTCACGGCGACCTGGCGCACGCAATATACCGACATTGGGCGCTACCTGGCGACCCGGCCCCAACAGACATTTGTGATACTCTATACCGATGACAGCGTGATCTGGACGTACTCCACCTTCCAGTTCTTGGAGCCGCAGATGCAGGGCGAACGCGCCACCGATCCCGCAACCTTGCAACAAGAGATCATTGCCCTCCTGCGCATACACACGTCTCAAACGCATCCTATTCTCATCGTGATTACTCTCAGTCAACTTGGCTCATTCCAAACGCTGCTCCAGACACATGGAGGGTTGCCGCCGGGCGTCTTCGCGGCGCACACTGGGGCGCAAGGGCAGACAGCTTTCTATACCTACGCGCTCGAATAGTGACACTGACGCTTGCGTTCCCGGCGCCATCCTGTGATACAATGCTAGACGCGCTTAGATGTGGTTTTACAGGGAAACAGGCGGTCTCCGTGGGCAAACCACTTTGCGCGCCTTCTCGCTAGAGGGCGCCTTGGTTGTTGGTTGTTGGTTGTTGGTTGTTGGCTGTGCAGGTGTTTCCATACGATTGCGAAGGGGGCAGACTACTATGTCCGGTCACTCAAAATGGCATCAGATACGACGGCAGAAAGGTGTCAACGACGCCAGACGCGGGCAGCTTTTCACCCGGCTAGGACGTGAACTGGTTGTCGCAGTCCGCGAGGGTGGCGGCCCCGACCCCGACGCAAACTTCCGCCTGCGCATGGCGATCCAGCGGGCGCGCGACGCGAATATGCCGATGGATAACATCGAGCGCACGATCAAGCGCGCGGCGGGCGGCGGCGAAGGCGCTTCGCTTGAAGAGATCACGTATGAGGGCTATGCGCCGGGCGGCGCGGCGCTGATGGTGCAGACCGTTACCGATAACCGCAACCGCACAGCCGCCGAGGTACGCAGCACGTTTAGCAAGAACGGCGGCAACCTGGGTGAGGCTGGTTGTGTAGACTGGATTTTTGAGCAGCGCGGCGTGATCGAGGTAGCCATCGAAGGGCGCGATATTGACGAGTTGACGCTTGCCGCGCTCGATGCGGGCGCCGAAGATGTGGATACGCCCGGCGAGGATGACGAGACGCTGGTGATCTATACCGAGCCGTCGCGTCTGGCCGAGGCGCGCGATGCGCTCGAAAAACAGAGCCTCACTGTGGCGCGCGCCGAGGTGACGATGGTACCCAAGACAAAGATTGATCTAGGCGAGAAAGAATCGCTCCAGACGCTGCGCCTGATCGAGAAGCTCGAAGACCTCGACGACGTGCAAAACGTCTACACGAACGCCGAGATCGCCGACGAGTACGCTGAGAAGTACGCCGCCAGCTAGCGTCCCTCCCTCAGCGTTCTGAGGGAGCGCGATCATCCAGTTGGCGTGTCATGTGCGTATGCGCATGTAGAGAGAGCGAGAGCAGGGCAGGCGAAAATGTCTTCGCCTGATCCTTCATAGCTTGGCGTCCACTGGCCGAGGCATTGGCGGGAAGCGAGCGGTAAGCATATGCCATATCGCCATATAGAGCGAGATGATGGGTCGTCCTACACCGTTTGGGAGGCTGACGCTGGCGCGGACGCACAGAAGCGCGCCGACACGGGGCGCCAGCTAAACCGTTTTACCGACGATGAGGCGATATTCTCTCCGCCTGAGGCGCCCATTCCCCCGGAGCCGGAAAGCGTCATCAACGAGCGCATCCGGCTCCAGAGCGGCGGCGTCAACGGGTGTACCACGTTCGGCTGCCTCTTCGTGCTGATGATGCTGGCGATAGCGATCTGCGGCGCGCTCTACTTCCTGCCCTATTTGTAGGCAATCCCATAGCCGACGGCTGAAGTCGCGCCTAGAAGCTAAGGGCTAAGGCGCCGAGGCCGCCTAGCGAGCGGGCGTCACCTACTCCCTGTTGAACAGCAGTCGGGAAGGGAGCGCCCGCCCGTAGCGTCGCGCTCCTGGGAGGCGTCTCTGCTGGCCGTGGCGATGTGCGGCAAGACGATCTCGCTCCTGGGAGGATAACCAAAAAAGGATACGACCACTACGCATGTAGTCGTATCCTTTTTCCTCTTTTGGAACCCGCCAGCCGTTATGCCGCAGCCGGAAGGTTATAGACGTAGATGGGGCCAGTGTCGCTCTCCGCCCAGGTCAGCGAGGAGGAGGTCAGCCCGGTGATCGGCGCGGTGTCGATCTGGCTCTCCACCTGGCATGGCGCATGTGACCGCAGATCATACGTATGGGCCTGCCCATCCGAGCGCCACAGAGCATCATCGCCTGCCGCCTGCAACGAGTGGGCCGTCACGCCTTGGGCGACGATCCACTGCTGATGAGTACTCAGGCGCTCGGCCTGCGCGATCCCGGTGAGGGTGACCAGCGGCGAGGTCGAAACACTGGCGGTCGCCGTTGGATCAAACGCGCTCAGCGTGTCGAACAGAGGCGCGTCAGCAGATGACGCAGCGGCAAACATAGCTGGCGACGCAGCGACCGGCGCCTGTGCGCTGACCCAGAGCAGCACACCATGTGTCGCAACTGGATAGAAGGCGTTGTCGTCGTCGGCGAACGCCGGACGCGCCTGTCCATCGGCTCCCTGCCGCCAGACAGCGCTATGAAGCGTATGGCCGCTGTCAGCCCACACATCCGCCCAGTAGATCACGCCGCCGTCGGCTGAAGGCTCCATGACGCGATGGCCCTTGTTTGCCCGGTACACTACCTGTGCGTGCGTTATCGTACTGTTGGTCAGCGTCATGCGTTCGAGGACGCTTTCCCCGTTCGCCTGTTCAACGGCGACCAGCGCCATGGTGTCATCCGCCCAAACGCCATCGAGCGTGGCGCGGCTCGAATCGCTCGCAATGAGTGTGTGTGTCAGTCCTGCGCGCGCCCCATCGGAAAGGTGAGCCAGGTTGGCGCCCAATGGCAGAAGCGTGATGTACAACGCCCAGGGCGTATCTTGGGCGGGCGACTGCGCCAGCAGCGAATCGGCTGCGCGTCCGACGCTCCAGATGATCCAATGAGTGGTCAGGGTATAAAGGGTAATCTCAGTGTGCGCGGGGCGCGCCAGCAACGGCGAGCTTTGTTGCGCCTGGCGGTTCTCACCAAAGAGCATCGCCTCGCCCGATGAATCAACCGCGCTATAGACCAGCCAACCGGTGGAAGCAAGCGCCGCCGTCACCAGATCATATCGCCCGTCGGGGAGGTACTTCTGCACGTCTGGCGACGTCTGCGAATGGATGCCGCCGAAGAGATTGGAAGCAATCTCGCCAAACGAGTAGACACCGCGCATGAACTGCGCCAGCATGAGCGCCACCAGGAACACCGCCGCCAGCCCGGCCACCATCCGTACCGTCCGACCCAGGGTTATCCTTCGATGGTCGAGCGCGGAGGATGTGGAAAGCGGCAGCCGCACAATCGGGCCGCCCGGCGTTGCGCCAACGCGCCCCTGGCGCGCGGCGAACGTCTGCGGCGCCAGCGTAGGTATCTCCGGGAGGGTATCGGCGCGGCTCAACGCAGCAATGGTGGCCGTTGCGCCACGCTTTGCGCTTCGGGTGTTGGCGTCTTTATTGGCGAGCGCAGCGATCTGTGCAAAGACAGCGGCGCGGAACGAGGCAGGCGGCTTTTCCTGTGGAAGGCTGCGCACTGCGGCGCCCACCCACTCATACGCCTCAGCGCGTTCGCGGCAGGTTGCGCAGGTGGACAGATGCTCGTCAAGGAACGCCGATTCCGCCGGACTCAGATCGTCATCGCGACGCAAAACAAGCAGGGAGCGTGCGCGGGAACATTGGGCGCCTACCCGTTGACTTCTTCCTGATAGAGGGTGATAAATCGTTCGCGCGCGCGCATCAGCCGCATCTTTACGGCTGACGGGCTGACGCTCAACATATCGGCTATCTCCGCGCATGAGAACCCTTCATATTCGTAGAACAGCAGACACTGCCGGTATTTTTCGGGCAGACGTCCCAACACTCGCTGGACGATCTCTCGGTCGGCCACCCGCTGTTCAAATCTGCTACCGTCATATCCGCTTGCGAACGCGCTTGTCGCACTGGCGAGCGTTTCTTCGCCTTGCCCCTGCTGTAGGCCGGGCGTTTCCATGCCTGGCATGCCCGCGCCCACCCCGCGATCTTCATTGAAGAGCGAGAGAGGCAACCATGAGATCAACCGCCGCCGCCTGAGCGCATCAGTCGCCGTGTTCGAGGCGATGCGATACAGCCAGGACGACAACGCGGCGGCTTGGATCGTCGTGCCACCGGAAAGCGCGCGATACGCTTTCACAAACACGTCTTGCGTCAGGTCGTAGGCTTGCTCACGGTTGCCCACCAGCCGAAAGACAAAGTTCGTGAGCGGTGTCTGAAAGCGCGTGAAAATGTCTTCAAAGTCGGCGACGCCAATGACCGCTCCACCCACTCCTTCTTCTGGCGTCGCCTCCACTACTTCCAACGAATCAACCGCATCAACGGGAGCAAGTGGCCCGGACGGTGGCGCCACAACCAGGTCAGCGCCGCTGGCCTGCGCACGCTCGGCGTATTCACCGGACTCGCTCTGCGGCTCCTGCTGTTCGGTCTTTGCGCCATCCGTACCCTTCACCGCGCCGCGTTTGGCCTTGCCCTGCGTTGTGCGGCGCACTCCACGCGGCTGCCCTTTGGCTGTGCGCTTCGCGCCGGGCGCTGGCGCTGTAGGCGCTACGTCCGGCGGGGCCACCGGTTGGCTGACCACCCCTGCCACAGAGGCGCGCGGCGCGCGGGGAACACGCGCTGCGACGCTGGGCGCGGCCTGTGTCGCAAGCTGCGGCGCAGCGAGATGATCGTGCGCATCAGCCTCCTGCGACCGCTTGGTCGGATTGGCGACATTTGGACGCGCGCCGCCAGGGCCATTCGGATTGTAGGGACGAACAGGTGGCTCCATTGGTTACATCCATAGCAACTCATGGCGGCGCGATAGCAGCCAGCGCCATGAGGACATCTCCGGGCGAATATTTGTGCATATCTCTGCGAAAGTTACGTCTTACCCTTATATGCTAAGTATACCGCCTGAGGCGGTCTCAGGTACACTCTCCTGGCCTGTTTGGCTGTGTTGCTGTTGCATTGTCAGCCGTTTCCACACTATACTTTGTATAGTATTACGTTGACGCCAACGCGCAGGTTGAGAGGCGCTCCCGAGGAGCCATGAGGGCTCTCGGCGATTGCCGGGCATGCCAGGCATGCTGACGCGCCGTCACGTATCATATCACTTCAACAACAGGAGACGTTTTTCCAATGGCAGAGATCACCTATCCCATGAACGAGGCAAGCGAGACAACCTCAGCGCCAAAGCGGCAAACGGGCATCATTATGTATTCAACGACCTGGTGTGGCGACTGTCGCCGCTCGAAGAAGGTGTTCGCCGCGCTGGATGTGCCCTACACCGAGATAGACATCGAGCAACACCCTGAGGCCGCCGAGATCGTGCGCCGCCTGAACAACGGCATGCAGCGCGTGCCGACAATCCTCTTCCCCGATGGATCAATCCTCGTTGAGCCGTCCAACGCCGCACTCGAGGCAAAGCTCGCGTCGTTTGTCGTGCGATAACCTACCCCCTGCCCCTCCCATTTATGGGAGGGGAGGACTTCGGCTGCCTTCTATGCCTCAGGTTTGCGCGCAAGCAGGGCCAGCCAGCCAGGGCCGCCAGGATCGCTCATATTGGGTTCGGCGCTGAGGTCATCCACCACCAGACCGGCTCCGGTGAGCAATATGCGCGCCTCGTCGGCGGTGTAGTAGGTGAAGAAACGACGCGGAGACGCCTCGTCGCTTCTGAAGTAGGGCAGGAAGTGTTGGTTGGCTCCGCCCGACTGTTGTTCTTTGAGGAAGACAACCACTGGCGCGTCTGCGCGGGCGACCCGGGTCAGCTCGGCGACGGCTCGTGGCGCCACATGGCGCGGCAGGTGGAGCAGCGAGGCCGAGCACCACACGCCTCGGCAACAGGCGTCCGGCAGATCCAGTCGCCGCAGATCCATGATGGCGTAGCGAACGCTTCCCTGTGGCAGGCGGCGCGCAGTGCGCTCCTGTGCCTCATCGAGCATCCCCTGCGAAAGATCAATCCCTAGCACAGGCAGGCCATGCGCGGCCAATGCACGGGCGTCACGTCCGGGGCCACAGCCTGCATCGAGCACAGGCGCAAAATTGAGATACTCTTCAAGCGAAATGTCGTCGCCGGGGCGGCCAAGCTCAGGGATGGGATGCGCCGCAGCCTCTTCATCCAGCCGGTCAATGAACGTATCGAGCAGGCGCTCCCACAGTGGCGGCATATCTTCGTGCCGCTCGGCATAGTCGCGTGCGAAGCGGTCATACGTCGCGGTGGTGATTTCTACAGCCTGGGCAAACTGGCGCGTCGACGCCTGGGTCTCATTGGCATTTTGCTCTTCACTCATACGGCGTAACCTCGGTGTTCTCGGCGTGGGCTTTGGCCTGCGCCTGCGCCACAGCCGCCTTGCCCGCATTCTGCAAGATGACATCATCCACAGGCGCGTTGATCAATCCGGCGCGCGCGTCGCGAAAGAGCCGCTCCAATCGCCCGCGTTGCAGACCCGAACCGCCTGCCGTGCGCAGGGCGAGATCGGTGATACGCACGGCGTTGTTGGTTGTGATGGACTTCATCAGCGGCAACTGCTGACGCAGGGCTGACCGCGCCTCTTCCGGCAAGTTCACCCAATCCGCTGCCAGCCCATACATCACACGCTGCGAGACTAACAGCAACGATTCGATCTCGCCCAGACGCATCTGCACGGAAGGAAGCTCGCCAAGCGGCTTGCCAAGCGCCGTCGGGACGCGCGTGGCGGCGAAGTGAGCAACCGCGTCGCGTGCGGCCTGGGCGACGCCGGTATAGACGGCGGCCAGCGTCAGCGTTCCCCAGGGCAGGCCGAGTACGGCGCGCGGGTCTGGCGACCCAATGGGGCGCGCATCAAGCAGAGCGTCTGCGGGCAGCCGCGCATCGTCCAGCACGAGATCGTCACTGCCGCTGGCGCGCAGCCCCAATCCATTCCATGTCGGTTCGATACGTACACCTGGGGCGTCGTTTGGGACAAGAAATGTGCCAAGTTTGGCTGGCTGATCGCCCTCTTCGATAGTGGCAAGCGTCAGGAAGTAGCGCAGAACCGGCGCGCCTGTTGTGTAGATTTTTCGTCCTACGATGCGCCATTCATTAGTGGTAGGATCGCGTCGGGCTGTAGTGGCGGGCAATCCGCCGTAGCTGGGACTGCCCATCTCAGGCTCGGCCTGGGCAGCGTTGAGGGTCGCGCCCTGCTCCACCACCTCGCGCAGCAGGGCAGGCGTGCGCTCCGGCCAGAGATTCCCCTCGACAAGCTGGCCAATGTTGCTCAGGCTCATGCCAAGCGCCAGCGCGGTGGAGGCGTCGCCCCAGGCAAGGCGTTCGAGAACGAGGGCATAATCCAACTCGTCGGCGCCCAGGCCACCATCTTTGGTGGGAACTGTGAGCGCAAGGAGTCCCGCCTGGCGCAGGTCGTCGAAGTTCTCAAAGGGGAATGATGCTGCGGCGTCGTGCCGTTCGGCGCGCTCGGCGAAGCGCGCGGCCAGCGGCTCCGCCAGCGCCAGAAACCCACGCTGGCGCGCGGTCAGAAAGTAGTTCATGTCTCAACCTTTAATCTTCGCCCGGCTCTCAGGCAGGGAGCCGATGGTGTTGGCAGTGTTGGTATCACATCTTGATTATAAGAAATATTCGGCGTCTGTCCCCAATTGGAGCGCAATTAGCTCGCAATCAGGCGCTCAAGCCGCAGGGACTGGCGATATACTGCACCATCACCGCGTGCGCCGAATCATCGTTGGGTCGTATCTTGATAAACCCCTGTTGAGCTTTCGTTTGCATCAAATAATAGACGGTGATTGTGGTAGATTCTCCGCTGGCAAGGGAGCCACTCTTGGGAAAGATACTGATGGCGCGGGCGCTGCCAACCTGCACGACAACTGAGGCAGTCCACTGAACATCCTGGGCGCCTGTGTTCGTCAGTTGAAATGTTTGCCTGCCGCCTCCTCCGTCGGCGGCGCAGCCCAGGACGATACTATTTGTCGAGGTGGCAAGTGACACAGGCGCTGTTGTCGCTGTGGGGCTAGGGTTGGGCGATAGGCTAGGCGTTGGAGACGGCCTGGTGGTGGCTATCCCGCTTGGGTTGCTCTGAGAACCTGTCGGCCCGGTGGTGTTCTTCTGGCCGAGCGCGTTGAGGAAGAGCGCGCCGACACAAAACAGCGCCAGCACGGCGATGACTGACACTATCACCATTGCAAATCGCCGTAGGCCACCTCCACGCTGCGGAACTGACGGAGCGACCTGCCGGACAGGCCATTGCGGAGGCGCGCTCCCAGGGGCGCCCGGCGCAAGCGCCGAACCGCTGTAGGCAGTATAGGGCGCTCCGCCCACACGCTGCGCGTCGTAGGTTGTGGCGGCTCCTGGGGCTGGCGAACCGGGCGGCATGGCAACAGTGTTGGGCGGTGGCGCCCCAAACCCCAAAGCCATCGGCGCAGGCGCCACAGGCGGAGGCGCCTGGAGGACGACGGGCGGAGCGATCATCGGCGGAGCGGCGACCGGGCTGGCTGGCGCTGTACGCTGCAACGGCAGCCGCACGGTAGCATAGGGCTGCTGAGGCTGAACCGGCTGGGTTAGCGGCAAGCCTCGTGCGCCATTGCGCGCCATCTGCGCAAACTCTGTGGCCGACTTTGGGCGTTGAGCCGGGTCTTTGGCTAGCGCAAGAAAGATCGCCTGCTCTAGCCCCAGCGGCACATCAGGCCGAAACCGGCGGATAGATTGCGGCGGCTCGTTCAACTGGCGCGCCAGTGTGGTTGGCACATCGGTTCCGCTGAATGGGGTATGGCCGGTCAGCATGGTATAGGCGACGATGCCCAGGCCATAGATGTCGGTCTGGGCGCTCAGGGCTGAACCGCGTATCTGTTCGGGCGCCATAAACTCCGGCGTCCCCATCGCCACACCTGCCTGCGTCAATTGCGGATTGACTCCGCCGGTAGGAGTGGGCGGCAATTCATATAAATCGAGCGGGCGCGCGATCCCAAAATCCCCAAGCATGAGGCGCCCATCGGAGTGGATCAGCAGATTCGATGGCTTGACATCTCGGTGAATGATACCCTTGCTATGGGCATAATCAAGCGCGGCGGCGGCGCCATCGAGAAAGGTGAGCGCCTGCTCAACAGGAAGTGGCCCCTTCCTGGCCAACAGATCGGCGAGGGAGCCATTGGGCAGATAGGGCATCACCAGATAGGCGATATTTTGTTCCTGGCCAAACTCATAGATTGGCACGATGTTGGCATGTTCGAGCGCAGCGGTGGCGTCGGCCTCACGCTGAAAACGCGCCATGAAGATCGGCCAGTTTTGCGCGTCAGTGGCAAGCTGCGGGCGCAACACCTTGACAGCCACCTGCCGACGTGGGCGATCCTGCCGGGCGCGAAACACTGCGCCCATCCCGCCGACGCCCAGTGGGCGCTCCAGCGTACAGGAACCAAGCCGCATGCCAACGAGCGATTCCGCTTTCCAACTCTGAATCACAGCTATAAACGTTTCTCAATATTCTCAACAAACCCTTCAACGATACGCGACCCGCCAGTTAAGTCCCCCTGCACACTCCGCTCGATCTCTTGCAGGCTCTTCAGCAGGAAACCGATCACCTCTCTCACGAGCACGGTCAACGCCGCAGCGTAGCCAAAGGCTATCCCCAGCGCCGCCGCCGCCAGGTGGGTCAGCAGACCAATATGAGATGGGCCTGCGAAGATGAGCGCAACCGCCTCGACGATGATCGCCGCGACGACAAAGCCAATGGCAAACCAAAGCAGAACATGGCCGAGCGCGCGCCAGAGCGCGCGCCAGAAGTGAGAGAGCAGACTCCCTGAAGTTGTTGATGTTGTCGCCATAGTTTTGCTGCCTTTCAGAGTTTCCGGGTATCAGCGTCACCCAGCGTCACCCAGCGTCGCCATAGGCTGCGCCAAGTGTAGCACGTTTGTGGCGTCTCTGCCACTGTTGTATACGGCAAGTCCTATCCGCTGTTGCAATAACGCCCTCTCGTATGTCGGCGCCTCTGCTCTATCCCACCTGCTCGGATTCGTCTGCATCATCGAGCAGGCCACGCAACGCGCTGAATCGCTCGTCCACCTGCTCCACCACACAGCCGCACGGCCCATCGTTAAGGTCATGACCACACTGCGGGCAGAGTCCCGCGCACTCTTCACGGCAGAGCGCGCGAATGGGCAGCGCCAGTGTCAGATTCTGGCGAATGGCGTCGCGCAGGTCGAGCTGGTGTCGCCGGTCAATCGGAAACGCCTCTTCGCTGTGCAGGGGGAAGACTGGCGCGCCGGTCACTACGTCAATCGTTGGGAAGAACTCTTCGCGCACGGAAAAGGTGAGTGTTGTTGTGAAGTCTTTCAGGCAACGGGCGCACTGCAAGCGCATGGGAACCGAGACGATTCCATCGGCAAAAATGCCCTGATTGGTGCGATGCAAACGCACATGGCCGGTGATTGGCCCGGCAGGCGCAGCCTCATCGCCTTCCACATCCGAAAAATCAAGTTGATCGTCGCTGTCAAGTTCCACATCGAGGGTGGTTCCTGGGGCAGACTTCATCAACTGCGCAACGTTATAAATCATAGGGATATGCCTCTGGAATGTCTGGAATGCGCTGGCGTTGGGCGCCAGCCGGGGAATGTCATTCTTTGAATAGTATAGCACGACACGCCGCCCGCTCGTTTCTGAGGGATATGAATGCGCATGAAGCAAGCGAAGTGTGCGGCATGCAAACGCAGAGCCGCAACTGGCGCGACGGGCGGCGGCGGTGAGAAGCGAGGTTCGCAATATCAAGCAAGATCAAGATGGAGAGGAGACTCAGGGGGTGGGTTGGCGGTGTTGGCGCGCGGCGACATCCTGCGCGAAGCGGTAGCAGGCGTCGCACGTCAGCAAATGATCGGCGAGCGCATTGGCTTCGGCGGCGGGTAGCAATTCCCCCGATTGCCTGAGCAACAGTTCACGAGCGCGCTCATGGGTCATCTCAATGCTTGCGCCATCTGCAAGGTCTCTCGTACCTGCATCGTTATGGGCGCTCTCGCCATGGGTATCATGTTCATCTTCATCGGCGTTGGCGGATGTAAACTGCCAGGCGTCGGGCGAATGATACGGTGGCTTATCCCCGTGCGCGCCTGCCATGAGCGAAAGCATTCCTCGTAAGCTAGTCATGGTTTTCTTTCGTTTCCTTCGTGCTAAACTCCCCGACGCCGTCTTTTCGCGTCCCATATCGCCTCCTGTTCTCGCCGTCTCGCTCTCTGGCCACCGCTGGCATGCGCCCGCACGCGATCCAACGAATATGAGAGATGCGTCTGTCCCCTCTTCTGCCGTTTGACACGTTAATTGTCGCGTTTGCTCCGACCTGACAGCTTCCAGGCGCATGGTAAGCGAATCGCAGAATAGGCGTCGCAAATTCGGCGCCAATACGCAGGACGCTTACTTTTCGAGCAAACCAGGCGTCGCCTGCGCATAAGCACTGGATGGCGCTGTGGACATCACGCTTCTGCTGTCGCTGCTTCTTTGCCCATGTCTGATTCTTGCCGACCCAACGGTACCTTCTCAGTTCGTTGCAAGTATAGCACACAGGGCGACAAAAGTCCTATACTCGCCCCCTACAGAGGGGCACACACCCTGCGCTGATCGCTGAAACGCCGAAAATATTAGCCGACGCACGAAAAGGTACGGCGCCCTTGCGCCAATGTAGAGATAGCCCAATTGGGGACAGAGATGAGGGCTGGACATGGGTCAAATGAGAAGCGAGCCATGTATAGTCAGATATAGTATACTTATAGAAGAGGGAGCAGTGATCTTGGAACGAGGCGATGGCATGTTGACGGCGCTTGTTCTGTGCTCAAGCGGAGGTGGTGAGGCGCTTGGCCTTGAGCAAGCAGGATTCGCTACGGTTGGCGCTGTGGATAACGATAAAGCCGCCTGCGCCTGACCTTGCGAATGACCGCGCGCCTTCAGGGCTTCCCTGATGAGTGGACGTTCAGTGGTGGAAAAACCGCCGCATATCGCCAGATTGGCAATGCGCTCCCTCCCCCATCGCCAGAGAGATAGGCGCATCACTTCTTTCTGCCCTTCGCGGCAAACGCGCTCTCCGGGTAACGCTTATCGTCTCTGCTACCCATGTCCAAAAGCGGCTACCTATGCTCAACGCTTGACGATCAACGCGCCTTCTTTGATTGGCTCACGCGAAAGTTTAGGACAGATCTCTAGGAGGAGTCATGACAGCAGCAGCAAACGCAAGTGGCAGTGGTGTGGCGCCGCTGGCCGAACGCTACCGCGCGCTGGCGCGGGTAGGCATTGGCGGTACGGCGGTTGTCTATCGCTGTGTTGACCTGCGCACTGAGCATATCGTCGCGCTGAAGGTGCTGCGCACCAACGGGCCACTCGTCCCGGAGGCGGCTGAACGCTTCAGGCGCGAGGCGCGGATGGCTTCCACGCTGACCCACCCGAACATCGTGCGCGTGCTCGATTACGGCTACACCTATCCCCCACCGACCAACACGCGCGTTCCCTGGTCGGAAGACCCCGATAAACCGGTTCCCTATCTGGCGATGGAGTATGTCTTTGGGGCCACACTCAAGGAGCTTGTGCGTCGGCTGGGGCCGTTGCCGTTTTCGTGGGTCTGGCAGATCGGCGAGCAACTCTGCGCGGCGCTGGCCGCAGCCCATTCCACAGGCATCGTCCACCGCGATGTGAAGCCGCAGAATGTGATGATCCTCGATGCGCGCATGGAGTTGTTGGCCAAGCTGACCGACTTTGGCATTGCGCGACAGGTGGGCGTTGACCTTACCACATTGACGGCCACCGGCCAAGTGATCGGCACGCCCGATTACCTCTCCCCGGAGCAGGTGCTTGGCGAGCCAGGTGGTCCACTTTCTGATCTCTATTCGCTTGGCGTCGTGCTCTTCGAGCTGCTGACAGGGCGACTACCCTTCGAGGCCGATACGCCGCTGGCCGCAGCCTCGCGTCGCATGGTGGCCGATCCGCCGCCGCTCACCGCGTACCGGCGCGATATTCCCCTGCCTGTGCAGGAGGTGGTCTTGCTGGCGTTGCGGCGTGAGCCTGACGAACGGTTCGCCGACGCGACCGAGTTTGCCCAGGCGCTTCGCTGGAGCCGGGAACAATCACCCGCCCAGCCGCCCATGACGCCTGGCGGCTGGATATTGCCCCGTCAGGCTCCCCGCCCGGTGGCGCCCCTGCCCCAGCTTGCCCCAATAGATAGCGCGCCGGAGCCAGCCCAGCCCAGCCAGCCAGATCAATCTGACCAGCCAGCTTCGGAAGAGCACGAGTTTGAGATGCAGTCAACGGTCTTGCGTGTCACCTCGCACCTGCCAGAGCTTGAGGGCCGCTTCGCCAATTCCGGCGAACATACACACGATGATGTGTCCGACGATGACGCAGGGCTGGCTCCTCCCGCGCACTGGGACGAAGACGAATAGTCTGATGAGCATCTCACGCAGCGACGGGTTCTACATCAAAAGATGGGAGCGTATGGCGATGGCGCACGGGCAGGGCAAGGGACACGCGCCGCCCTGGAGCGCGGCGCTACGCATTGGGCGCCTGTTGCTTGTCTGATTGTGCGCCTATCCGTCAGCGATCCCGCTCAGCAGGGAGTGAGGCCGCACTGTCCGCTCTCTAGGCGGCCTTGGCGCCTGGCAGCCTCGAGGCGCGCGTTTACACGCCCGCTCCCACGCCGCCATGCGCGCACTCCCGCTTGCCCTATACTCTTCCGCCCGCGTTCACGCGCTCGCCCGCCTGCCCCTATGTGTTCTTCCCCAGCCAGAGGTGATCATAGGTCGCCCAGGAGGAGTTGCTCGTCACGCCGTAACGGTAGATAGCCACCCCAACAAATGGCTGCGTCTGGGCGCCACTATTGAGGCCAGCCGTCACGCCGAGCAGCGCGCTCTGCATATTTTCGGCGGAGGAATGGAACCAGGCGTCATTGCCTTCATACGTTGGCGCGCCGATCAAGACCTGCGGCGGACGGCGCGCCGAGCGGGCGGCGTCAAGAATGTGTTGCGTCTCCTGCTTGACGAAGAGTTGATAGAGGCTGCTCGTCGGCATGCCGGTGTCATAGCTCATGACGGCGATCTGGTCAACATGCGCGGCGACCTCGGCATAGTAGTACGATGTCCACCATTCGCCCGCGCGCCCCTGCTGATAAAACAGCGAGGCGACACGCGCGCTTGGCGCCCATTTTTCGCCGGAGACCGAGAGGATGGCGCCCGATGGAAGCAACGCGTGTGTCTCATCGAGCAATTCGATGAAGGCGATACTATTGTTGGTGATTGGCTCGATGTCGTAATGCACACCGTCGAAGCCATCGGCGGTAACGAAGTGGGCCGCCGTCTGGGCGATCTGCTGGCGTACCTGGGGCTGGCTCAGGTCAACCACCTGATCGGCTGGTTGGCCACTTGCCGCTTCAAGTTGCCCCACCCAGGCGAGGATGCGTAGTCCCGGCAGGCGCGTGTGCATGGCGCTGGCGAAGGTCTGGGCATTGGGCGCCAGGCTATCAGGGATGGTTCCGTCGCTTTGCAATGGGCCGACATGCGCAAAGACATAGGTGATCTGCTCGGCCTGCAACCGCTGCGCAAGCGCATCGTAGTCGGCGTCGGTATGCGCCTGCCCGGCCCATTCGTGTTCCAGCCAGACGGCGTTATGCCCCTGGTTGAAGTGTGAGCCGGGATAATTTGTCACGGTGGCGCTCAATCGCCAGTAGGCAATGCCTGCGCCCGCCCCGCACACTATGATGATAACTGCGGAGATGATCCCCAACCAGCGCATGACGCGCCAGAAGCGCCCCTGTGGTTTCTGTGGCCCATGGGGAGAACGCGCGCCTGAGCGTCGTTCCTTTGTCTTCGCAGGGGTGGGCCAGATGGCCGGAGCGGCGGCCCGTGTACGGGCAGGCTGGGTGGGATCGCTCGGTTGCGCATAGTTGTTGGTCTGCCTACCAATACGAGGCGCCTGCGGCTGTCGGGTAGAGTCGCCAGCTCCCATGTCGTAGGCCATTGCCATCTCCTCCACGTCAGCTTTCCAACGGATTCGCACTCGCTGAGGCTGTCGCCCAAATAGGGCGCGCCTGGAACCTCAGCCTGCGTCCAATCTCCCCATCTTGCCGTGGTATAGCCATAGGATAGACGACCGCCTGGTCGTCTGTCTAGCTGCTAGTCGTTCTGGCCGGTCTGTCTGCTCTGTCTGGTCTGTCTGGTCTGTCTGGTCTGCGCCGCCTGCCTGGCGTGCGCGTCGAGCGCCTCGTTGGCCAGCCGGTCGGCCAGAGCGTTCTTGCCGCGCAGCACATGGGTAAAGGTGACGTTGGGCAGCTCCGCGACCAATGCGCGCGCCTCATCATACAGCGGGCGCAACGCCCCATCTTTCACCTTATAGGCGCCGGTCATCTGGCGTACCACCAGTTCGCTATCCATATAGACGGCCACCGCAGATGGCGCATAGCGCGCGACGGCCTTCAGACCAAGAATCAGCGCGCGGTACTCCGCCTGATTATTCGTCAGCACGCCGAGATAGAGCTTGCCCTGGGCAAGTGATGAACCATCTGTGCGCTCGATCACCACACCAGCCGCAGCATGCCCCGGATTGCCGCGCGAGGCGCCATCCGTCCGCAGGATCAACCGCTGGCCGGTTGGGGTGGTCATCTCTGGCTGCTCTAACATACGTTGATGGGCTACCTCGGGTTTCCTCGGGTTTCATCGGGTGTCATTCGCGATGGTGAGGATGATCTGCCTGCTTAGTTGCGTAGATGGCTGCGATGATAGAGCAGGTAGAGCATCAGCGCCTCCTGGTAGTCATCTATGCGGGCGTAGCCGCGCGCTGTCACGCGGTCGGTCAGCGCAAAGATCCCCTCGGCGATACGCAGGTCGGCCTCATCCACAAAGCCTGAGCGCCGCAACGCATCGAGCACGCTCGCCGGGTCATCGCCACCATGCTGTACGCCATAGCTATGCGCCGCCCGCCGCACATACGCCTCGAGCTGATAGCGCAGTTGCCAGAAGATCAACTGATCGTTGCGCGCCGCCTCGGCGTCTCGCGCGGGCGCCGCCTGGGGCGCCGACATCGGTGGAGGCGGTTGGGGAGCTGTACGAGGCGCTGGCGCAGGAGGCTGAGCGGGCGCAACAGGCGTATGCAGCGCGCCAGACGCAGGCTTCGCCGATGTGGGTTGCTGGGCAGGATTCGCTGGCGGCATAGACCCCGCGCCAACGCGCCAGAAAGGCGGTGGCGTCTCGCTCTCCTCGCGCGCCGGACTTGCGGCTCCCATGCGTCCGGCGGAGGTCGGTGGGAACTGCGGCAGATTCGGCGCCAGAGGTGATTCGACGAGCGGCGCGTCGGGCTGCATATCCAGCAGGTAATCGCTATAGAGGTGATAGAGATCGGACGGCAGTTCGCGTCCGTTGCCGTTCTGCCCTTGCCGCGCGTGGTTCGCCCGGCGATCTGCCCCCGATTGCAGCAGCCATGAATCATCGGACGCCCCTGGACGAACGGAGCGTAGCGGGCCAGTGGGTTGATCGGGAAGCGGCGCCAGTGGCGCTGGCATGGCTGGCGGCGCGGTGGGCAACGAGGAGATCGGCTGAGCGCCCCCCGTGGCCGCCGTAGCATGGGCAGGCGCGGCGTTGACCACGCGCCCGACTCCCGGCGGCTGGCTGGCGTCTGGCCGGGCAAACGGCGCCAACGCCTCATGGAGCGCGCCATGCTGTGCATGCGTGGGAACCGCAGAGGCCAGTCCGCCAGAATTCATCCCTACCGCAGCGGCGACCGGCGTGGTCGTCAGCGCGCCAGAAGGCGAATCCATCCGCAGGAGGATCGCTTCGAGCACACGGGTATTGTGTACCCGCTCTTCCGGCGGCAAGCGGGAATCGTTCGCGACGGCGGTTGACCAGAGCGGTGTGGGGCGACGCCCGCCAAACGAGGGAGCCGCGCCATTGAGAAACGCCTGCATGCTGCGCTGAAACTCCGCTGCAAGCTGCGGAATCGCCGCGCGTAGCTCGGTTGCCCGGCGCGCCTGGTGGGCCTGCGTCAGCGCGGGATTGATCTCGGTATAGCGCAGCAGCGCCCGCTCGATGAATCGTCGTACCTCGGCGGAGGAGACGTCGGTATAATCGAGCGGGGAGAAATTGATGGAGTTGACGAACAGGGCAACCTCATCGCGCTTGGCCTGGTCGAGCGGGCGCATGCGCAGTTGATTGGCGCGGAAGTCGAAAAACGGCGGATACGCCAGCCGCCCCAGGATGAGTTCTCCCAGTTCCGCGCGCACCCGCTCAAGTTGTCGGGCGTCCAGTTCGCCCATTCTGACCGCCATGCGTACCCACCCTCGTCTTCCCCAACCTGCTCGCCAGACACCGCGCCCGTTTCCCCATCGTAGGCGTTTCATCTTGTACTGATTGTACAGAAGTGATGCGAGAGGCGTCTGCGTCTGTGTGGCAGTGTACCACGAATGCGCCCAGTGGGAAAGCCGTATAGCCGTGACGGAGGCTAGACAGGAGATAGACGGAGGAAAGTGGCGTGGCGCCGCTGTATGAGAGCCGGGCGCCGAACGACTACAACTTTACGCCCAGCCCATGCAGGAACATCTCTACTGCGGCGAGCAGCAACACGACAACGAATATACGACGGATCGCTGTGTTCGTGAGGCGCGTCAGCGTCTTGGCTCCAAGCGCCGCGCCCAGCGTCACCCCCAGGGCGACGGGCGCCGCCACCAGCGGATCGATCTGCCCCCGCGCGAGATAGACGCCGACACTGGCCGCCGCTGTAACACCTATCATAAAGTTGCTGGTGGTTGTCGAGACCTTCATCGGAAGGCGCATCGCCGTATCGAGCGCCAGCACCTTGAAGACGCCGCTGCCAATCCCCAGCAGACCGGAGATCAAGCCCGCCAGGTACATCATTGCGAAGCCCAACGGGGTGCGCGTCACCTGATAGTGTACTTCTTTCCCCAACTGCGCGTCGGGATACGATCCTGCCAGCGCGAGCGTCGTGGCGAGCCTGTCGTTGCGCACGCCCACTGGCAGTTCTTCCGCATGCTTGACGATCAGCGGGACGCCCGACACCAGCAGCACGGCGCCAAACATCAGAAACAACACACCAGTCGGCAGAAACGCGACAAGCGTCGCCCCACAGAGCGCCCCAATCGTTGTGGCAATCTCAAGAAACATCCCGACACGCAGATTGGTGATGTGGTCGCGCACATAGGCGGCAGCGGCGCCGCTCGATGTGGCGATCACCGAGACAATCGAGGCGCCCGCCGCCACCGGAAAGGGCAGGCCAAACGCCAGCGTCAGGATCGGCACGACAAAGACGCCGCCGCCCAGGCCTACCAGCGCCCCAACCAGCCCGGCCACCAGCCCCGCGAGAAATACCAGGGCAAAGAACAACACCTGATGTTCATTCAATCCACTCAGCGCCCCAACCATAAATCAGGCGCCTCCTTTGCCCAGCAGGAAGCTGATGATGAGGATGATCAGCACAAGTGACGTGATCGCCACGTAACGCCAGTCACGTTCGAGCGCGAACGCGCCAATCGAGACGATCACACGGAGGACAGGCGTCAGCAGGAGGAGTATCAGCCCAAGCATAATGATCGCCAGCGGATCGCCGGTCAATAGCGCATGCGCAATGCCGCCGATGGCGGTCAGCTCATGCGATGTGGCGTGTGGGCCGTGTGGCTGGCGTGCGGCTTCAATGAAGTAGAGCAGAGAGCCAAGCGCGATGATGACGCCACTGACGACGACACCGGCGCGCAAAATAAAGCTGATCACCACCTCCGCCTGGCGTACCAGCGCGTCGTTGTTCTCTGGCCTCTGCGCCATGCTGCCTCCATCCTTTTGCCTATGCGATGCGCATTCTCAGGCGTTCGCTCGTCACGATAAGCGAACAGAGCAGCGACATAACAGCTATATATCGGCGCGAAGCCCTCATGAGCTTCCATGCGCGGTCACGCTCTGTCCTAGCATACCGCTCCAGTTCTATAATCGCAACACATACATTTTATTTATCTATGAGGATTGGTTATGAACCTCAATCATCTGCGCGCGTTTGAGATGGTGGCCCGCATGAAGAGCTTTAGCCGCGCGGCGTTGGAACTAGACATCACGCAGCCCGCCGTCTCAAAGAGTGTGCGCGAACTCGAACACGAACTTGGTATGACGCTCTTCGACCGCACACGCGGCGCCATTCAACTGACCGAGGTTGGACAGACGCTCTTTCACTACGCCCAGCGCATCTTCGCCGCCGAAGACGCCGCACGCATCGCCCTCGAACAGTTTCGCCACCTCGAACGCGGGCGCCTCTCCATTGGCGCAAGCGCAACAATTGGTGTCTATCTGCTGCCTCATCTGCTGGGGAGGTTTCATCGCGACCACCCGAATATTCAACTGTTCCTGGATATTGGAACCACCCGCGAGGTGATTGAGCGCCTGCTCAGCAGCCCGCTCGATTGTGCGTTTGTCGAAGGGGTGGTTGAGAACACGGAGATCGCGGCGACGCGCTGGCAGGAAGATACGCTTGTTGTGATTGCGGCTGCGAATCACCCGCTGGCGTTGGCTCAGGCCAATCGGCGCTCCGGTCGGGCAGGTGTCCCCACCACTGAGATAAGGCAGCGTTTCCTTGCGGATGTCATCGCGGAGCCATTCATTCAACGCGAGCCAGGCTCAGGCGCACGCGAGATTATTGACGATCACCTCGCCAATCGGGGAATTACGCTGCGTGTGGCGATGGAGGTGAGCAACGCCGAGGGCATCAAGCAGATGGTGGGGGCAGGGCTGGGATTGGCTATCATCTCGCGCCACGCGATCTCCGCCGAGCTTGCGCTGGGGCGACTCGTAACGCTCGATGTACCCGAACTGACGATACGCCGCACGCTCTGGCGTGTGCAAGCGCCCGAACGGCCAACCAGCCAGGCGCTCAACACCTTTCTGACGCTGCTCGATACGGAACCGGCCAACGGCGACCGCCAGTGAGACTGGCGCTATTCTTGCGCATCCCTTCTTGTCAGATAGGCAAATGTACTTACTTCTGACGGTTGAGGACAAACCCGTGGCTACGCGCAAGGACATAGCCGCCCAGTCGCCGCAGAGCGCCAGGGCAGCTTGTGGGCGCGTTTGACCCACGCACGCTGCACAGTTATCCCGCGCTCTCGTTTCTCATCTACGCGCTTGCCCTCTGGCTGGGCGTTCCCAACATTCTGCTGGTCAATATCTCTTCGCCTGGCTGGTCTGGCTAGCTCCGGTGGGATGGCGTCACTGGGGGGCGCTGGCTGCGCTGGCAGGCATGCCCACTGTCGCCGCGTCGCTGATTAACGACAACGCCGTGATCTGCGTCGCACTGACGCTGGCCGCCTGGCATTGGCGACGCAGGCTGCCTGTCTGCGCGGTGTTGCTTGGCCTGGCGTGCGCGTACAAGCAGTATGGCTGGTTTTTCGTCCCCTTCTTCGTACTCGACATCCTCAGGCAGCGCGGAATACTCCTGACAACGTCTTGGGCTATCCTTGCGCTTGGCGCGTTTGTGCTTCCGAACCTGCCGTTTCTGATCAACAACCCGCGCGCCTGGTTCCAGAGTCTGTGGCTGCCTATGAGCGATCCGTTTTTCCCCGCAGGGATGGGATTTGTGGCGCTCTCCATCGGCCACATGCTGCCCTTTGCGCCGCCCTGGTTCTATACCGCGCTTGAACTCTGCACGCTTGGAGTTGCGCTCTATAGCGCCTGGAGATGGCAACCGGGCGACGCCATGCTTGTTCTCGCCGTTCTTCCGCTGTTCTTTGCGTACCGTTCCCTGCCCGACTACTTCGCTTTTGTTCCCTGGCTTGCGCTGTATGCGGCCAACCGACGCTATTGCCAGGTTTCCACGCGACGCCCGGCGCCTCACTGGCTTCTGGCGCTGTGCGCGCCGCTCCAACGTAGTCTTTATCCATATGACACACAGTGGCTTGTGCGCCGTACAGTATTATATAAGAGCATTGCTGCCAGGTGGTATTGGGTGTTGTGGAGCTATACACAGGGAAATGTACTACTGGGAGGCGCTATGTCGGGCAATCAGTCTGGACAAGATTCGCTGTTTTCCATCAAGTTCCTTACTGATCATCACCAGGCTGGCAGTGATCCATCTGTCAGCCCGCAGGATGCGCCCCGCGACGAGCCGGAGATTCCCCTGGCGCGCGTGGCGAACGAGGCGGATGACATCGCTACGCAACCCTGTGTAATCGCGGGAAGCGCCTCGCTTGGGCTTGCGCAAGAGGTCGCGCGGCTTGCAGCTATTCCCTTGCTCGAACGCAGCATCAGCCGGTTTGCCGATGGCGAGATGTACGCACGGCTGGGCGAGAGCGTGCGCGGACGCGATGCTTTTGTCATCCAGTCAACCAGCGCGCCGGTCAACGACAACCTGTTCGAACTGCTGATGCTGCTCGATACGCTGCGGCGCGCCTCGGCGGGGCGCATCACCGCCATCATTCCCTACTATGGCTACGCACGCCAGGATCGCAAATCGTCGGGGCGTGAGCCAATCACAGCGAAGCTAGTAGCCAATCTGCTGGCGGCGGCGGGAGCGAATCGGGTGTTGGCGATTGATCTGCATAGCCCGGCCATCCAGGGGTTCTTTGACATTGGGATGGATCACCCCTCTGCGATCCCGCTGCTTGCCGATTACCTGCGCGATCGCCTGCCACATGAGAGCGTACTTGTCTCGCCCGATACGGGCGGCGTGAAGCGGGCAGATACCTATGCGCGCATGCTCAACCTACCCATTGCCATCCTGCACAAACGTCGCTCAAGCTCGCGCGAGGTGGAGATCGCCGCTGTGGTGGGCGATGTGCGCGGCAAGGTTCCTGTGATTGTTGACGACATCATCGCCACCGGCGGCACCATTGCGCGCGCGGTAGCGACACTTGTGGAGGCAGGCGCGCGGCCTGAGGCATGGGTGGTGGCGACGCATGGCGTGCTGACGGGCGACGCGCCAAAGAACCTCAACCATCCGCATATCCGTGAGGTCGTCGTGACCGACACCATTGAGATCAGCGATGAGAAGCGCGCGGCGATGCCCACTCTGCATATTGTCTCGATTGCCGGATTGCTGGCAAGCGCCATCCACCGGCTGCACAACGGGTTGTCGCTCAGCGCGCTCTTCCCAGGCGATGGCGTGCAACCTATCTAACCTAACCTCCCGGCCCCCTTCCCTACATGGGAAGGGGGTCTACCCCTCTGGCCTCTTTCCCGCGAAGGATGGGAGAGATGAGGGAATGTAGCCGGACGGAGAAGCCAGGATGATCTCACGAGCAACACAGGAAGTACGCGCATTGCAACGCGCCGATGAGGCGGCGATTCGCCACATCCTGACGACCTCCGACTACATTCATTATCGCTTCTCGCCCGAAGAGTTGCCCCGCCTGCTCGATACCTCGCCAGCGGTGGGGGTCTTCTCCACACCACAGGGCCGCCTGGCGCGGCTGAACCAGCCAACGCTGCTCGCTTTTCTGCTGACGAATGAGATTGCTCTACCCGTCGGCTGGATCGGCGGCTTTGGCGTCGCCTGGGGCGAAGGCGCCCGCTACGTTGAGTATCTCGATCTGCTCCTGCCGCCGCTCATCCAGGCGTTGCGAGCGCAGGGTGTGCGTTCGCTCTATTACTCCGGTGGCGATCTCGATTCCGACTGGCTGCGCGACCACCTGGAAGCGCGTGGCTTCAGGATAGTGAGTCTGCTGCGCTCATACGATAAGATTGACTATGCGATTCCCGCCCAGGGCAACCAGCAGGTGCGGGTGCGCGCGTTCACGCCGACCGATATTCCCAGTCTGGTGGAGATTGACCGACTAGGGTTCGATGACCTCTGGCGACACGATGGGCCTGCGTTTTTGGAGATCGCCGCGACCTATCCGTATTTTGTCGTCGCCGAAGACGAGCAAGGCGTCGCAGGGTACCAGTTCAACATCGTGGATTCCTCAATTGGCTACCTCGTGCGGATCGCCGTGCATCCACGCGCACAGGGCAAGGGAATCGGCGTGCGGCTAATGGCCGAGGCGATTCGCTATTTTCGCCAGCAGGGCGCAAGCCGCATTATTCTGAATACCGAGGAAGACAACACGCGCGCCCAGCGGCTCTATGAATATTTCGGATTCTTCCTCACACGCCCACAGGGGTTCGCGCTTGGCCGCCCGCTTGGGTGAGCGGGAAGAGCGGTAGGGATAGAGGAGAACAAGTTACAGCATAAAGCGGAGCGGCGCCAGGATGCGCTCACTCACCTTCATATACCAGGCGCGCTTGTGCCAGAACTCCTTGGTGATCTCAAAGGAGTTTATCTGATCGCGCGCGAAAAGCTCCTCCATCTGTTCGGCAAGCTCGCGCCCATAGAGTTCCACGTTGATCTCATAGTTGCCGACCGAACTGAGGCGATCCAGATTGGCGGTGCCAATGGTTGACCACTGACCATCAATGGTACAGGTTTTCGCGTGGATCATAATGCCCTCGTAGCCCCAGATGTGAATGCCCGCGCGCAGGCACTCCTCAAAATAGCTACGCGCCACCCAGTCCGCGAGGATATGATTCGACTTCCACGGCAACAGCACATGCGTCTGCACGCCGCGTTCAGCCGCCGCAGTCAGCGCCTCGAGCAGCGTATGGTCTGGAACGAAATAGGCGTTCGTCAGGTAGATATGCTTTTGCGCCCGGTCGAAGGCGTCAATATACATATCGCGGATGGGAAACGTCAGCCGGGCGGCGTTGTTGCCGTGTAGCTCAATGGTTGGATCGAAGTGGCGCGGGTGGTAGGTTTTGATGCGCCTGCTTTTGGGGGTAAAACGGTTCCAAAAGTCAACGAACGATTGCGCAAGGTCTTGCGCGGCGGGGCCGATGATGCGCAGATGGGTATCGCGCCATTGCTTGGCATAGAGGCTGCCAATGTTATAGCCGCCGATGAAGCCAGTCTGCCCGTCAACGATCAGCAGCTTGCGGTGATCGAGCGCATAGGAGCGAAGATCGAGCAGCCGCCAGAGGTTGGCCCAGGGCCGAAACCTGAGCACATGCGCCTCCGGCGGAAATTGTTTGAAAGCGCGTGGCACGACGAAATTGCCAAACACATCGAAGATGATGTACACCTGTACACCCGCCTGCGCTTTGGCGATCAGGCGATCCTTAAACGCTCTGCCGATCTCATCATCTTTCCAGATGAATGTCTCGAAATAGATACGCTCCTGCGCGCTGTCTATGGCCGCCAGCATATCGTCGTAGAGATTTTGCCCATAACTGTAGATCTTGAGCTTGTTGGAGCCAATATGAGTGGGTGGGGGATCGAAATGAGAAAGCGTTTCCGTCGTCTGGCGTCGTTTGCGGCGTTGAGCCACCACGGCCAATATGGCGATAATGGTCGCCTGGAGCGCGACATACACGCCAACAACGGCCAGGAGAATCTCCCACAGCGCCTTCATATGTAGCGCCCTCCTCAGTGATCGACCTCCAGCGCGTAGACGTAGTCTACACACGGCGCCGAGTGCATGGCGCGAGGCTGGCGCCAGCCTCGCAAACGATGAAAAAATAAAAGCGCCCCGCAGACGTTTCCGGGCAAACCTGGCAAGCGAAGGCGACGCTATTACGTCGCCCTGCGCATTATCCAACACCGGCGCCTCCTTTGACTCAATCGTTCTGCTTGCGAGTTCTCAAAGTAACTCCCATTGGGTTAACGAAAGAGGAGGCGCCGATGTCTCTTGACAACTCAGTGCATTGTGGTGTGTCAGGTGTCAGGTGTCAGGTG
>JAJPIU010000144.1 GCA_021324535.1 Pseudomonadota bacterium | reverse complement strand
GCAGTGACGGCAGTGACGGTGGAAGACACGCCAGGACAAACCAGAGAAGAGAGACGAGACGATGAGCCGATTTGATCGCTATTCCGTTGAGGCGCGGCGCGCACTGGCGCAGGCGCGTGAGATTGCGTTGCAATTGCAACACAAGACCATCTGCACCGAACATCTGCTCTGTGGCCTGCTCGACGTAGGCGATTCCACCGCTGCGGCGCTGATCGTGACCTTAGGGGTAAGTGTGGTGCGGGTGCGACAGGCGCTGGAGTTTGTGATAGGCAAAGGTGCGCGTCCGCCGCTGGTTGAGCCTGTGCTCAGCTCCTCTGCGCGCCAGTCGCTCGATCTCGCCGAACAGGAGGCCGACGCCGAGCAAGTCGCCGAGGTCGGCTCTGATCACATCCTGCTGGGCCTGCTTCGCGAGAATGAGGGCATCGCCTCAGGCATCCTCGAAAGTTTTGGCTTGACATACGAGCGGGTGCGCGCCCAGGCGCGGATGTCGCGGCAGAGCGGCGCCAACCCTTCATCCGTCGCCGCCAGCCTCTTCGCCACCGCGCACGCCGCGCGTTATGCGCTGACCCCCACCCTCAACATGATCAGCCGCGACCTCACCTCCGCCGCCATCGCCGACCAGCTCGATCCACTGATTGGGCGTGAGGATGAACTCAACCAGGTGATGCAATCCCTCTCACGTCGCCGCAAGAATAATCCGGTGTTGGTTGGCCCCGCTGGCGTTGGCAAGACCGCCATCGCCGAAGGGCTGGCCCAGCGCATGGCTCGGGGACTCGTTCCCGATCTACTACGCGATAAACGGCTCGTCGCGCTGGATATTGGCCTGCTCACCATAGGTACCAAGTTCCGTGGCGACTTTGAGGAGCGCCTAAAGCTGGTGGTCGAAGAAATCCTGCGCGCACAGTGCGTTATTCTCTTCATTGACGAATTGCAGATTCTGCTTGGCGCGGGCGGCGCGGAAGGCTCGATTGATGCCGCCAACCTCTTCAAGCCATTGCTGGCGCGCGGCGAACTGATCTGCCTGGGCGCCACCACGCACGACGACTATCGCCGCATCATCGAGCGCGACCCCGCGCTGGAGCGGCGCTTCCAGCCCGTGATGACGCCAGCCGCCACCATCGAGCAGACCGTGCAGACGTTGCGGGGCCTGCGCTCGCGCTACGAACAGTTCCACCATGTCCACATCGGCGACCCCGCAATTGTCGCCGCCGCGCAGCTTGCGGATCGCTATATCCAGGATCGCTACCTGCCGGACAAGGCGCTCGATCTGGTGGATGAGGCCGCCGCTCGCCTGCGGGTGATGCGCGCGCAACCACCAACAGAGATGCGCTCATTCTACGAGGAACTGGAGCAGACCTCAGCCGAGAAGGATGAGGCGATTCGCCAGCGCGAGTTCGCCCGCGCCTCTGACCTGCGCGACCACGAACTGGCGATTCGTGAGCAGATCATCCAGAGCATCCGACAACGTGAACACGAGCATGCCGAGTGGCCTACGCTGACAGAGCGCGACATCGCCGAGGTAGTCTATCGCCGCACCGGCGTTCCCGCCCTTGCCGTGAACCTGGAAGAGGCGCAGCGGTTGCTGGCGCTCGAAGATGAACTCCATCGGCGCATCGTCGGCCAGCACGCCGCCGTCACAGCGGTAGCCCGTGCCGTGCGCCGCAGCCGGGCCGACCTGCGCAACCCACAGCGCCCGATAGGCTCATTCCTGTTCGCCGGGCCGACGGGCGTGGGCAAAACTGAGCTTGCTCGTGCGCTGGCTGCGTCACTGTTCGGGAGCGAGGATGCGCTGATTACGCTGGATATGTCGGAATATATGGAGCGCCACAACGCCTCACGGCTGGTTGGCTCGCCTCCCGGCTATGTCGGCTACGATCAGGCAGGACTGCTGACCGAGGCGGTGCGGCGGCGTCCATATAGCGTGGTGCTCTTCGATGAGATCGAGAAGGCGCATCCACAGGTCTACGATCTGCTGCTACAAATCATGGAGGATGGGCGGCTGACCGACGCCAAGGGGCGCGAAGTGGATTTCAAGAACACCATCATCATCATGACAACCAACGCTGGCGCAAGCGAGCTTGGCAAGCGCAGCGCAATTGGCTTCGGGCGAGGAAGCAAACAGACCAACCAGGCTGCTGAGAGTGAAGGCGCAGAGACTGCGCATATACGCGAAGTTGTAATGGAGGCGCTTGGCAAACTCTTCCGCCCCGAGTTCCTCAATCGCATTGACGAGATCGCAGTCTTCCACCGCTTGACAACGGCTGAGGCGCGTGAGGTGCTACGGCTGATGCTTGCGCAGACGCAGGCGCGCCTCAGCGAACAACTGATCACCTTACAGGTCACACCAGCGGCTGAGAAATCGCTGCTCGCGCGTGGCTTCGATGACGAGTACGGGGCGCGTTCGCTACGGCGCATTGTGCAGACGCAAGTGGAGGATATGCTTGCGGAGGCGCTGCTGTTGGGCGAGGCGCACGCGGGCGAGACGATCACGCTCGATTGCGCGGAGCCTGATCGTAAGAAGTCGCCCCTGACCCTCAGGCGGCCTGCGCTCATCACATCCAGTGTGACACAAACCGCCTCATAAAGCTGCGCGCTCTCGTTGCGCGACTTTCTCCTGGTTCTCTTCGTCTTCTCATGAGACGCGGCCACGCTCTGTTACCACTCTCCGTAGACTCTACGGGAGAGTGGGCTTTTTGCGCGCCAGCCCGGCGAGAACGGCAAGAATCAGGAGAGCAATCATTGTGAGCAAAGCAACCCCACCCAAAGGAAAGACCACCGGCGCAGCGAAAAGCGCAGGAACGCCCAAAAGTAACGCCAGGATGGCTCCCACCGGAACCATGCCCAAGAGTATAACCAATGGCGCCGTTCCAAGCGGCGCAAAGAACATAGCCAAAAGCACAAAGCCAGCAGAGAGTGGCGCAAGCAAAGCGAGTAAAGCGACGCCAAGACAAACCGCCACACAGCGCAGCAGCGCCCGCCTCACACGCCAGGAGCAGCAAGAGCAGCGGCGGCGTGAGCGTCATCGCGCGGCCCAGATGGCGCAGCGCTGGCGCCTGCTCAAGCGGTTTGGTCTATTCGCCGGTGGCGCGCTGATCGCCGCACTGATTATCTACCTCATCGTCAATGCCTATCATCCAGGCGCTCCAACAAATCCCCAAACAAACGCTCACAATCTCATCACCGGAACGGGAACCTATACGACGCCCGCCAATGGCTCACCCCGCGACGGTATGACCTGCCTGGGGATGGAAGGCTCGGTCATCCACATCCATATGTATCTGGCGATCTATGTGAATGGCAAGCAGGTTCAGGTTCCACCGGACACCGGCATCGTCAACGGCGGCTCGTGCTTCTACCCCCTGCATGTCCACTCCGATCCGGGAGATGAGAACATCATCCATGAGGAATCTCCGATCAACGCCACCTATACGCTTGGCGCATTCTTCGACGTGTGGGGAGAGCGGCTCAGCAGCACTCAGGTGATGTCGTACAAAGCCGACGCCACGCATACACTGACCTTCATCACCTTCGACGGCAATGGTCACAAGACCATCGTGAAAGGCAACCCGCTCGACATCACATTCAGCGAGCACGAAACGATCTACATCCTCTACAACAGCCCAAACGTCACCCCCACGCCGTTCACCAACTTCCTGCCAGGGGAGTAAATCCACCCGTAGATAACGAAAGCCGTTCGCCAGTCTGCGACGCCATGCGCATAAAGCGCGTGGAGCCAGGCTGGCGAGCATAGTATTTAGTATCTGGCGGCAAAGTGTGGCGCATTTCACGGTTCAGCGCGTCGCGTGTCCTGTATACTGCATACTGGCAGACTACCCAATAGCCAATCCACCAACGTTTCTCGGCGCGTTCGTTCGTCTCACCTGATAGACTTGACGGGGCGCTGTATTGCGCGCATGGCGTTGTTCGACGAGGTATCCGTATGTCTCTACATGCTGCTCATGCTGACCCAAGCGATGGCGCAACATGTCTCCTTGATCCGCTCCCCGGTTCCAGCTTTGAGCGCGCCCACCACACAAGACTGGCGACTTTCCCACAAAAGGCAGGCGCATCGCAGCTTTCCCCGGCTGTTGAGCGCCTCGCACACGAGTACGTCGAGCAGTTTTATGAGTGGAATCCCTACCGTGGACATCTGGCGGGCTGGCCCGGTTGCGCAGGGCGCTCGCCCAATATCGACCAGGTGGCGCAATACAAGCGTGGGATCGCGCTTGACGCCTGGGCGCAACGGCTGGCGGACGAACGCGCCTCTCGTGCTCACATATCCAACCAACCGCAAGCGGATGACGCGCGCCAGCCAGAGCAGCGCCAGCAGGAGCGCGACCTGATCGAGCTTGATATGCTGGCCTTCGCCTGCGCGAAAGAGCGCTATCTTGCGTTTGACTATCCGCTCTTCATTGGCGATCCTTCCTTGTTTAGTGGCCCATTCGATCTCAGTCCCTATCTGGCGCCATCACCCCTCGCTCCAGTGGAGCGCGCTCAGTTGCTTACGCGCTATCTGGACGACGTTCCGGCGATGCTGGCGCAGGTGATGGCGCGCCTGATTGACGCGCCGCTTTCCGCTCCCCTGGTACGCGGCTCCATCTGGACATATAGCGCCCTGCTGGTGCAGTATCGCTCTCTTGCCGACGGTGAGACGATCTCTCCCTTCGCCGCCAGCGCAGCGAAGCCTGACCCGTTGGCCGGGTATCCAGCCGAGGCGTTGGCGCTTCGCCGGGCGCTCTCGACGGCGATAGCGGCCCTTGAACACTTCATTGCCTGGTTGGGCGAACAAAACAAATTGCTTCCCGATGCTGGCGTCGCGCCAGCCGGGATGGGCGCGCTGGCGCTGGCACGAACACTTCGCATGACGCTGCTGGAAGATACCCCGCTCGATACCTTGATTGCGCAGGGCGAGGCTGACCTGGCGAAGAATGTGGCGCTGGCAAGCGAGATCGCCGGGCGGATGGGGCTGGGCGACAGGCCGCTACGCGATGCCTTCGCCTGGCTCGACACCCCAGCGGCTACCGCCAGCCACGCCACCAAGACGAAGCGGGCAATCGAGCGGTCGGCGCGGGTGGTCGCCTGCGACGCCATCGCCGCATTGCGGACGTTTATTCGCGAGCATGATCTGCTACCGGATGCGCTCACACAGGGCGAGATCGCCGTTGACTATAAGCCCTCATTTCTCTCCGGCCCCTATGCCCTGATCGAGCCACCGGGCGTCTTTGCCGATGCTAGCCTGGCGCCTCGCTTCTACCTGCCGCGTGCGCCGCGTGGGCGCATTGCCCGTGTCGTCTCGATCACTCATCCCATCTCTGTGCGTGATCATACCGACGAGCGCCTGTTCGCCTGGCATACCCGCATGCTTCCCTGGGCGCTGCGCACGACCGCTGCACACGAGACCATCCCCGGCCATGCCGTGTTTTTCCAGGCGCTTCGCCATGCGCCATCACTGGCAGCGCGCGTTTTCCGCAGCGACGGAGCCATCGAAGGCTGGGCGCACTATGCCGAACAACTGGCGCGCGACGAACACTTTGGGGCCGACGACCCGCGAAACACGCTGGCAAACCTGCGCGCAGCCATTCATCGCAATTGCCGGTTCCTGGTGGCGTTGCGCCTGCACATAGGCGCGCTCACGCTCGATGAAGCAATCACCTTCATTGTCGAACAGACCAGCGTTACCCCCTTCCTGGCGCGACACGACGCCTGGCGCTGCCTGCGCGATCCCATGTGCGTCAGCTATACGCTGGGCAAGCTGCGCCTACTGAAGCTCCGCGACGATTACGCCCGCCAGGAAGGCGAACGCTTCACCCTGAAGCGTTTCCACGAGGCCGTTCTTGCGCAGGGCCAGCTCCCCATCCCATTGCTACGCCGCGCGCTGTTGCATACCTGATGCGAGCGGCAAGCGGTTGAACCCGCGCCTAAGCGTGCTGGCGCACGACGAAGTCCGTCTGCGCGGACGCTACAAGCGCGCGCAGCACACGGAGAACCACCCCATCCCTGGCGGCGCGCCTGGCTACCCCAAATGGCGTCTGGCATGCGTGCGTTTCCCCGCCTGCCTATTGAGATTATCCTGCGCCTCAGTCTGCTTTTGTCTGTAAGCAGGCCACAAGCGCGCGGGCGTAGGCTTCGGCGACGCTCTGGCTATCATAGTAGGTATCGGCCAGCATGATGCGGTAGCGGCACTTCCAGCGGCGCGCGGCGGCGGGCGTCAGCCGGTAAAGCGTATAGCCGGAAGTATGCTGTTCCAACAGGCGCCGCAAGGCTACCTCGTCATGCGCGATCTCGCGCAGCCCAAGATTTTCCAGCGCCGCCAGCGCATCGGCAGGAAGCGGCGGCTCGGTCGGCTCGCCCTGTTTAGGATGCTGCGAAGGATGGGTCATGCGCGTTATGCTCTCCATACAGGCAGATATGTGTTGATAGCGTGAAAAGCGGCTCATAGCGCGTAGCGCCGCGCTCCTGGGCGGCGTGTCTGTACCCGGCTCTATGTAACTGCATGCGCATGTTACAGACACATACCTGTATCCACTTTTGGCGTTGTATTTACCGAGAAGGCGCGACAATGCAGGCTTCTACCTACACAAGCAGGACGACTCAAGCCAGCCCCATACACGTTGGCGTTGAGATTGCCGAGAGCGCCACACGCCTCACTCTGACACGCAGTTCCGAAGCCGGAGCGCAACGCTGGCATGCCCGTCTGACGCCGCCCGTGGAGCCGGAAGCCGCCATCGAAGCAATCAACGCGCTCATCACGCGCGCGCTCACCTCAAACGATAGCGAAGCCTTGCCCAAACGCGCCAGCGTGAGTGGCATCGGCGCCGCTCTCTGGGGCGAGCTTGACGCCGCACGCGAATACACCCGTAGTGGGCGGCTACCCGCCGCCTGGGAGGGCTTTCCGCTGGCGCAACGGCTGGCCGAACGCTGGGGCGCGCCCGTCCACCTGGAAACAGCCGTCAACGCCGCTGCGCTGGCCGAGGCGCGCCTGGGGGCAGGGCAAAACGTACAAAACATACAAAGCGCGCGGAGCATGCTCTACGTCTTGCTTGGGCGCAACGTCGCCGCCGCTATGATACACGATGGCCGCCCGTGGCATGGCGCATTAGGGAGTGAGGGCATGCTCGGCCACTGGCTGGTCTATCCCGATGGGAGAACGCCCGCAGGCAATCCGGCTCCGCGTTGCGCATGTGGCGCACTGGGCCATCTCGATCCTATCGCCTCGGCGCAATCCATCGTGCGCCACGCCATCGGACGCGCCTCAGCGACCGATGAAAGCACGGCGGCGATGTTGCGCATCTCAGGCGGGCGCGCCGAAGCGATGACGGCGCCCCAGGTGGTGGAGCTTGCGGCGCAGGGCGATCCTGCGGCAACCTCCGTGCTAGATGACGCGCTCGACGCGCTGGCGCTGGCGGTGGCAAACATCGTCGCGCTGCTCGATCCGAGCGTGCTCGTGATCGGCGGACCGTTGGCGCTGGCTGGCGAGCGTTTCTATGAGCCGCTACGCCAGCGTGTGGCCTCGCTGACCGCATCGTACAGGCCGCCTGAGGCGCAGGCGCCCATCATCGCCGGAAGGCTGGAGCCGTTCGCGGCCTTGCGAGGGGCGGCGCTGCTGGCGTCAACCTAGCTTCCACGCCTCGAACAGGCACATCAACGGAACGTCTGCGAAGCGTGAGCCGTCGGGCCTTACCGCAAGGAACTCCTCGGTTGGGCGCGGTTCGTCAAAGGCGGTGATGGCAAGCCTTGCCGCGTTGAAAGCGCGCACATACCACGAGAGTGGGCGATGATACGACGGCATGAAGACCACCCCGCCGTCCACGCGCCAGTGCAGCCACCCTATAAACGGCTCGCTATACCGGCTGACCTTACGCCAGATGGTGGTCGTTGGCCCCATGTGCTCCTCCACCCAACCCGATGCCTCTGGAATCTCAAAGCAGGGATGCAGAATCATGGCGAGCAAGCGGCCTGATGGACGCAGTACCCGCGCCACCTCGCGGATGGCGCTCTCGGCGTCGGGGATGTCCATCAGCGCCATCTGGCAGACCACCAGATCGAACGAGGCTCCCGCCAGCATATCCAGCCGGGCCGCGTCGGAGACGTAGTAGGTGATACCTAGCGGCTCCCGCTCCTCGCGTTCCCGGCAATGCGCAATGACTCCCTCCGAGGCGTCTACCCCGACGACATGCGCGCCCATACGCGCCAGCCGCCGTGTGTTGTGCCCATTGCCGCAGGCCAGATCGAGCACATCGCGTCCGGCGACCTCGCCAACACGGGCGAAGAGCGCCGGATCGAGCAGTGTGCGATGCCAGAGGTCGCCCGTCTCGCCCTGCTTCTCGTCATACCAGTCTGCCATCTCTGGCCAGCTTCTTGTGGTCATCAGTGTCCTCCTGGACATGCGATACCCTCATTGTTGAAATACACGCGCGAGTGGGGAGCAGTCGGCAGCACAGCGATGGGATCACTGCATGGCGAGCAATGATCCCATCCGAGCATGAAGAGTCCGCGCAGGCGGACTTCGTGGTGGCCGTAGCCACCCTTAGGCGCGGTTTCAACCGCCAGCCCGCTAAACAGACATGCGGCTCAATATTCCCCTGCCTCGTCGGCCATCCGCACGATGCGCGGCGTAAACTTGCCGATCACCTCGATCAGTTCGTCCTGCGCCGCGATCACCGTCTCGATAGGCTTGTACGCCTGGGGCGACTCGTCCATCCCGCCCCCCAGCAGCGTAATGCCTCGTTCGCGCAGATACTCGTCGCGCGCGGAGCGGCTGATGCTGTTGATGGCGGCGCGGCGGCTCATCGCGCGCCCGGCCCCATGCGAGGCCGAATTGAGCGCGTCGGGCTTGCCGCGTCCGCGCACCACATAGCCCGCGTCACCCATCGAGCCAGGTATCACTCCCAGCGTCCCCATTTCGGCAGGCGTCGCGCCCTTCCGGTGAACCACCACTGGCGAACCATCGGGCAACTTCTCCCTGAAGGCAAAATTGTGATGGTTTTCGATCACGGCAAGCTCCTTCAGCCCCACCTCGCCAGCCACACGGTGATGGATGACGTAGTGGTTGGCTGCGGCGAAGCGACCCGCCAGCTCCATCGAGAGCCAGTATTCTTGCCCGGCCTCGCTGGAAAGCGAGAGCCATGCCAGGTGGCGCAGCGATGGATCGAGATGCGGATGCTCGCGCGAGGCTACATCGGTAAACGTGTTGGCGATCTTGAAACCAACCGCCCGCGAACCGCTGTGCGAGAGCAACGCCAGATATTCGCCAGCCGCCAGCCCAAGCTCCTCGTCGTCGGCATAGAGCCTGAAGGTTCCCCACTCCACGAAGTGATTGCCGCTGCCTGAGGTGCCAAGCTGCTGCTCCGCCTTGATATGCAGCGACTTCAACAGCCGCGTTGCATCCCAGGCGGGGTCGTCCAGCACGGGATGCTCCGGCCGGTCGTTGCGTTCCCAGCTTTCGCCCTGACCAAAGCGCGTGCGTGTCAGCAGCGAACGCTTGAAGTCGTTGCGCCGCTGGCCAAGCGTAATCGGCGAGACGGGATAGACCGAGAGGCGCATGCGGCAGGCGATGTCCACGCCGACAGCATAGGGAATCACTGCGTTGTCGGTCGCCAGCACGCCGCCAATCGGCAGGCCGTAGCCGACATGCGCATCTGGCATCAGCGCACCCGCCACCGCGACAGGCAGTCGCAACGCGCGCTCTATCTGCGTGCGCGCCTCGACGTCAATGCACTCTTCGCCCCAAACACCATACGCCACAGGCTGCTCACGCAGCTTGTCGTCGGTCGGCTCAGGCGTCATCCGGCGAATGCACTCGCGCGCGAGGTCGGCGTAGCGAGGCGTGGCCAGATACGCGCCAGGGTCGGCGCGCACCTGATCCAGCCTATCGAGGATGGCCTCGCGCTCCATCCCCTCGTCTTCCAATGTTTGCGCAGCCGCCTTGGCAAGGCCGATCACCTTGCCCTCAGGCCAACCGCGCGCCTTCAGCATCTTTCCGCTTATCATAGAAATGGTGTTCCCTTTACCTAACCCCCTGCCCCCCTCCTATCTATGGGAAGGGGAAACTGTGGGGACTGCTCGCCTGATAGCCCCTCTCCCCGTAGGGGGGAGGGGTTGGGCGGAGGAGCAAACAGGCGCAAAAAAGCGCGGTCGTCATCGCTTGTGACCACCGCGCCTGCGCGTCTTCTGCGTTGTTTTCCGGTTTCCGGCGATGCGCTTACGCTGTCGTACCCTCCGGCGCAGCTCCGCCGTGTGTGATAGTGGCATAAGCCGAGAGGGAAAGTCGCCAGCGTGCGTCCGCCGGTTGGTGGGCGCGGATGGTGTGTGGGCGAGTCTTCATGCCATCTGTGCGGATCGCGCGTTGCACGAACCATGCGGCATGTTTCGGTACTCGTGGCTGAGATGCGCGCACGGGAACACCATCCTTTCTCTGTCGCGGACGATTGCCAGATAAATCAACCAGACCAAAACGAGCTCCAAACATCCGTTGTGGCTGGCGGAGGCAGTGTACCACATCCATCCGGCGCGTCGCAAGTATCTCGCAAACATATTTTCACCAATCACAAAAATTGGCCACGAATTGGCGCTCTGATGTGTCGAATTGAGGAACGCCTGTTCGACAAAAGGGTGAGATGGGAAAACGCGCCCATCCACTTTTCACCATTTGGTGTACGGTCGCGCATCGAGCGACAGAACGGAAAGGAACAACCAACATGCGGTACGCTTTGTTGATTTACGGTGATCAGTCTGGCGTTGATCAGATGACCGAGCAAGAGACGGCAGCGGAGATGGCGGCGTATAATGCGTTTGGCGAGCAATTCAAGGCGCAGATCGTCGGCGGAGAGGCGCTGCTGCCCACAACTGCCGCGACAACGGTGCGGGTGCGCGAGGGCAAAACGCTGACGACCGACGGCCCCTTTGCCGAGACGAAGGAGCAGCTTGGCGGCTTTTATCTCGTGAGCTGCGAGAATCTCGACGAGGCCATTCGCATCGCCTCGCACATCCCTGGCGCGTTGACTGGCTCCATCGAGGTGCGCCCAGTGATGGAGTTCGACTGAGATCGGTAGGGGATTGGCGGGCGGTTGAAACCGCGCCTAAGGGCCGCCCATATGGGCCGCCACGAAGTCCGCCTTCGCGGACTTGGATCATACAAAAGTGGCGCCAGCGTCCTCGCTGGCCGCTGCTCTGTCAGCTATGTCACTCCCCCAATGCGTGATTGCAAGCGCATACACGCCGCCCAGGAGCGCGGCGCTACGTAGAGAACAGATGGCAAGCCGTGTAGACAACATCATCGAGCAAACGTATCGCCAGGAGGCCGGGCGTATCCTGGCAGGACTGATCGCGCTAGTTGACGACTTCACACTGGCCGAAGACGCCCTGCAAGACGCCGTGGTCAACGCGCTGCAATCCTGGTCAGCGGAGGGCGTACCGCGCAATCCTGCGGGCTGGCTGACGACCGTCGCCCGTCGCCGGGCGATAGAGCGCCTGCGTCGTGATGAGACGCTCTTACGCAAGCAACCACTGCTCGAAGCAGAAATGACGTATATGCAGGCTGAGCAGGGCACCGCGCTCGACGCCGCGCTGGCGCATGAGGCGGTGGCTGAATCCATCCCCGACGAACGGCTGAAACTGCTGTTTACGTGCTGCCATCCGGCGCTGGCGCTCGACGCGCGCATCGCCCTCACGTTGCGAACGCTGGGCGGCTTGACCACCGAAGAGATCGCCAGCGCCTTTCTGACCTCAACCCCGACGCTGGCATCCCTTATCGCGTGCCGCCGCGTCGCCATGCGCTATCCGCTGGAGCAGCGCCGCATCCTCCATGCGCTGTTCACCTCTCTTATTGCGTCATCTCGAAGATGATGGACGTTCCGCCGACGGAGTATCGTGAAGCATGCTCATATCAAGATAGCGCCCAAAGAGAGGGAAAAGGTTCAATGGAGGTGTTAGGGTGGCGGCGACTCGTCAAGCTCCTCCGTCAGAAACTCTTCGCTGAGCGAGCGCGTGTAGAGCTGCGCGTAGAGTCCTTCGTGCGCCAGCAGTTCTTCGTGCGTGCCTTGCTCGACGATCACCCCGCGATCCAGCACGAGGATGAGGTCGGCGTGTTCGATGGTCGTCAGCCGGTGGGCCACCACCAGCGTCGTGCGGCCCGCCATCAACCGCGAAAGCGCCTGCTGCACCAGCGCCTCCGAGACGTTATCCAGCGAGGCCGTCGCTTCATCCAACAGCAGGATGCGCGGATCACGCAGGATGGCGCGGGCGATGGCGATGCGCTGGCGTTGCCCGGCGGAGAGTTTGACGCCGCGCTCACCCACCAGCGTGCCATAGCCTTCGGGCAGCCGCGCGATGAACTCGTGCGCGTTGGCGGCGCGCGCGGCCTCTTCCACCTCCGCATCGGTCGCGTCGAGCCGCCCGAAGCGAATATTATCCGCCACGCTGCCGCTAAACAGCGTCGGCTCCTGGGGAACGATGGCCATCTGTTCGCGCAACGAGCGGATAGAGACCGCTCTGATGTCCACACCGTCAATGCGGATAGAGCCGCCGGTCAGCTCATAGAGACGCAGCAAAATCTGAAGGGTAGTTGTTTTGCCCGCGCCGCTGGGGCCGACCAGCGCCGCCACCTGCCCTGGCGCCACCTCGAACGAGACCCCGCGCAACACCCGGCGATTGGGCGCATAGGCGAACTCCACCTGATCAAACGTGACGCTGCCCTGAATTGGCCCAATTGCTGGCAGACTCTCGCTGGTCTCCGATGGATCAACCGGCTCATCCAGCACGGCGAAGACACGCGCCGCAGCCGCCAGCGCCGCCTGCGTCTGCGCGAAGATGCCGCTCAGCGTCGCCAGTGGGACGATCATGATGATCAGGTAGATCACAAACGCCACAAGCTGCCCCACGCTCAGGCGGCCCGCCAGCGCCTCGCGTCCGCCAAACCAGATCACGATAATCACTGCCAGGAAGCCGATAAACGTCACCACCGGCCCCACAAACGCCTGAATGCGCGCACGCCGCAGGCTGATTCGTAGTAGCGCGCCAATGCTTTTGGTGAAGCGGCCAAACTCGTAGCCTTCGCGCGAAAACGACTTGACCACACGAATCGAGCCAAGCGATTCGTCCAGCACGCCCGTCGCCTGCGCTAGCGCCTCCTGCACCTCGGTAGAATCCGACCAGATGCGGCGCGCCAGCCCACTGGCGATCAGCGCGGCGGGCGGCGCCACCAGCAGCACGATCAGCGTGAGCCGCCAGTTGAGCGCGACGACGATGATCACGCTACCGATCAGCGTCACCACCTGGCCCGCCAGCGGCACGATATTGTCATTCAGCGTGGCGATCTGTGTCACATCGTTGGTCACACGCGAAAGGGTCTCGCCAACCTTACGTTCATCGTAGAAACGCAGCGAGAGACGTTCGAGGTGGTAGAAGAGGCGCATCCGCAGGTCGGCGGTCATGCGTTGGCCTACCGAGGAGATGAGATAATTCTGGGCGGCGTCGAGGGCGCCACGCAAGATGAACAATGCGATCAGCGCGGCGGTGACGATGTTGAGGAGATTGCCGTCATGCTGGCCGATCACCTGATCGATCAGCTGTTGCAGGCCCAGCGGCAACACCAGCGCCACCAGGCTTGTCAGCGCCAGCAACACCCCTCCTGCGAGCAGCCGCCCCCAATACGGAGCCAGCAACCCCAAGACACGTCGGTAGGAAACACGCAGCGGCTCAGCGGATGACGGGTCATTTGCTTCTCCATCCTCCACCGTAGAGGCATCTGTGCGCTGCATTCGCTGC
>JAJPIU010000257.1 GCA_021324535.1 Pseudomonadota bacterium | reverse complement strand
GCCATCCCGCGCGAACGGCTGCTTGAGATGCGGCGCGAGGCGCAGAGCCGTGGGCAGGACTTCATTCCCGGCGGCAACGCGGCCACACTTCCTGTGGAGGAGATGGGCACGCCGATGTCGGAGATCACCACGATCATTACGCTGAACGACGAGGAATTTGAGGCGAAACGCAACGCGATGGCCGCCCATGCGACCCAGATGCCGAAGGATAGTCCCTTCGCCCGCGCTACACCCGAAGAGATGCGCGCCTTCATGGGACGCGAGACATTTACGCTTGCCGCGCCGCCTATCTCCGACCGGGCGTTTCCCACGCCGGAGACGGATATTTTCGCCGGGTTGACCTAACCCCCCCAATCCCCTTCCCCACACGGGAAGGGGGAGCAAGGAATTCGCTGCTTTTCCCTCTTGACCCTCTCGTTACGTCAGGCGGTATGCTGCCGTGTGGAGGAAGGAGGAAACGCTATGCGTGTCGAATACCGCGAAGAGGCTCATGCTGAGGCGCGCAGTGGGGAGCACTATTATCAGGTGGGAGCGTTTGCCGCGCTCACCGGCGTATCGATCCGGACGCTACGCCACTACGACCATCTGGGATTGTTACGTCCCTCAGGGCGCACCGATGCAGGCTATCGGCTGTATACCAGGCGCGATATGCTGCGGCTGCAACAGATTCTGACATTGCGCTATCTTGGATTTGCCCTCAAGCAGATTCGAGAGATACTCAGTCGGCCGGACTTCGATATTCAGGCGTCTCTCCGCATCCAGCGGCGTGCGTTGCACGACCGCATTACCGAACTCGAACGTATCGAAGCCGTCCTGGGTACATTGCTGGATCGCCATATGACGACTGGCGAATGGTCATGGGAACTGGTCACACAGGCCACGGCCACGTTTCAGGCGGAACTGACGGAAAGGGAAAAACAGATGAGTGAGTATTATACAGCCGAAGAGATGAAGCAGCGGTTCGCCGAGCTTGGCAAGGCGACGCCGCTGGCGGAGATCGAGCGGACTGAGCGTGAGTGGACGGCGCTTGTGCGCGAGGTGCAGGCCAATCGCGGCCTCGATCCTACCAGCCCAGAGGCGCGGGCGCTTGCCGACCGCTGGAACGCGCTGTACCAGGCGATGAGCCAACAGCTTTTTGGCGATCAAAAGTTTGCCAACACAGTTCGCCACAACTACGAGGAAGGCGCCTACGCGAGCATCCCCGATGCGCCGACGATGGAGGATTTCGCCTTCATCAAGCGTGTGAACGATGCGCGCTGACCTAACCCCCTGACCCCCTTCCCCACACGGGAAGGGGGAATGAGGAAGAACCTAACCCCCTGACCCCCTTCCCCACACGGGAAGGGGGAATGCGGAGAGGTCATTGCAGTGTGGCAAGATCAAAGGTGGGATCGGCAAGCTTCGCGGGATCGTCGGGGATGCGAGCGGCTTTGGCGATCAGCTCGCGCAGCAAGTCCATCTGGGCGTCGTCGTTGATCATCAGCGCCGCCCGCAAGATGCCATCCTCGTTATAGAGCGCCGTGAACTTGTCGTTCGGCAAGTCGCCCCGCACAATCACCTGCGCTGTTCCTGACGGATAACCGAGCATATTGATCGCAAGATCGAACTGATCCGAGAAGAAATAGGGGACATGCCGGTAGGCGAGATCGCCGCCGGTCATGTTCGCCGCCGCCACCTTCGCCGACTCGATGGCGTTATCCCAATGTTCGTAGTGGAACAGCCCCATCACCGGATCGGGATAGCCCGCCACATCACCGGCGGCGTAAACATCGGGCGCGGATGCTTGCAGATGATCGTTCACTATCACCCCATGATGTCCGTCAACTGCCAAACCCGACGCCAGAGCCACTTCCGCGTTCAGCTTGATGCCCACGCCGATGATCGCGATGTCGCAGGGAACGTTAAATGGTTCCTGTTCGCTCTCGCCAACTGGGGCAATGCGCGCGCTGGCCAGCTTGCCGTCGTCGCCTGCGCGCAACTCGGCCAGTGTGTGGCTGTAATAGAGGCTTGCGCCGCGCCGGGTGTATTGGGCTTGCAGATAGATCGAGAGGTTGGGTGAGAGCATGGTAGGCCAGACGCGCGGCACGGGGTCAACAATGGTGACGGTTGCGCCCCTAAACATTGAGTTGGCCGCGCCTTCCAGCCCGATGAAGCCGCTGCCGACGACCAGCACATGCTTGCCGCCGCCGTCGAGCGCCTCACGAATGGCGGTGGCGTCGGCCAGCGTGCGCAGCTTAAAGACGCCCGGCAGATCCAGCCCAGGGGCATTGGGTTGAAGCGGGCTGCCACCTGTAGCGATCAAAGCCTTGCCATAGCCCAGGGTTGTCCCGTCGCTCAGGTGTGCGATTTTCGCTGATGTATCGAGCGCGGTGACGAGCGTGCCCTGCATGAGTTCGACATGGTGTTCGCTATACCACTGCGGCAGTTGCACGTAGACGCCGCCATGACCATACGTGCCTTCGGCGTTGATCTCGCCGCGCAGGTATTCTTTCGAGAGCGGCGGACGGTGGTACGGCGGCTGGTTCTCGCCGCAGACGATCAAAATGCTGCCGTTGGCGTCGCGTGTGCGAATTTCTTCGGCGGCGGTGGCCGAGGCCAGGCCGCCCCCAATCAGTAAGTAGTCTACCGTGTGCTGCGGCGCGCCCGACGATCCGGCGTTGGCTGTTGTCATAACGTGTCCCTCTCTTTGCTGGGTTCAGATGATTGGTAACGCTTTCGCTCGTTGGGGGATCGTAGCGTCTGGGGCGCCAGTTCGAGGTCATGGTATTCGCCGCTTCTTTGCTGCTTTGCTCACCAGGCTGGCATATTCGTCAAGCGCTTTGTTGTCTCTGCTGTTCGTAGACCCTGATCGCATCAATAATGCCCTGCCGCTTGCGCATCGCGTCGAGCAGATCATAACGCCGCTCCTCGATCTCGGTAGCGTCACCCTTTTCTAGCGCCGCGATCAACCGCGTCTCACGTTGCTCGACCAGCTTTGTCATTTTATCGCGCGCTTGTTTATACCCTTCGTATTCCTCGTCGTCTGTGATTGGGGGTTGTGTGTCGCGCATACCTGAATCTCCTTGAACTACTTCACAAGCAAAACGATTCCCTGCGCATGATCGAGGAAGAAAGCGAGGCAATGGAGCGCGCCCAACGCGAAGCCAAAAGAGGACAGACCGGAGTGGGCACACATCTACGAGGGGCCAACATTCCCAGCCGTGGCGTTGACAGAAGAGCGTCATTCCGACCGTTCGTAGACCACCAGCAAACGCGGGAAGGCTCTCCCAAACACACGTATCTCCCCGGCGGCGCTCTGGCTGCTGATACGCCAGCCTGCGCGGCTCATATGCGCCAGATCGTCTCGCAGTTGTTCTTCCGCAGAGACGAATCGCCCTGGCTTGCCGATCACGACATATGTGCGGGTGATCTGGCGCTGGGTAGGTGGCGTGCCATCCCATCCTGTCAGACACACAGGACAAGTCGCTCCCTGCAACGCCTTCTTGTCGCGTGTAGATGCGCCGCACGTTGCGCATGTTCGCTCTTCACCATGCCTAAACAGCCAGCCCATTGTGATAACCCCTTTCCTTCTCTTCCCAATATTTCCGCCAGTGTAACGCATCTGTCGCTTCCCCACAATCCAAACAGGTGTTCTACTTTTCCTTAAAGACTCTATCACTAAAGACTCTACCACATAGGTGATGGGAACTCCATCTGGACATTCGAGGGTGATAGCAGCGAAGCCGTCGCCTCAGTGGAAGAACTTTCCGCCAAGCGCACTTGGGGATACCTGGCGGAAGAGTTCCATCTGGGCGGAAAGGTGGAAGCATCACCACCTCCAAGCGTTGCTATCGCTGTGGATTGCATCATACTCAGGAATGTAGCATAAGGAAGCCGCTAAGCAAGCAACCACGCTGCCGAGCGATAATCACTCCCCGCCTGCTTGCGGAGCGGCGCTGAAATGTGCGATACTGCCAATCGTTGATCGTATTTTTCCTGGATAGGGGGAACCCCCACCTGAGCGGGGGTGAAAGGCATGAAGCTGGCAGAGGCGCTGGCGCGTCGCGCCGATATTCAGACGCGCGTCACTGAGGTACGGCAGCGGCTTGTACAGGTCGCACGGGTGCAGGAGGGTGAAGCCCCCGCCGAAGACCCACAGGAGTTGCTGGGGCAGCTCGAACAGTTGATCGGTGAGCTTGCCCCGTTGATTGTGCGTATCAATCGCACGAACATGGCGGCGAAGCTGGCGGATGGGCGTTCGCTGATGGAGGCGCTTGCCCAGCGCGACGCGCTGCAACTGCGCTATAGCGCGCTGGATGCGGTGGCCGATGCGGCAGTACAGACGATCAACCGCTATAGCCGGTCGGAGATCAAGACGGTGGCTACGGTGAATGTGGCCGCGTTGCGCAAGCAGACCGACCAGATCGCCCAGCAGCGCCGCGACCTGGATACGCAGGTGCAGGCGACCAACTGGACGGTTGACCTGATCGAAGAGTAATTGGCAGAGAAGCGAGACCTACACGAGCGACGCGCGTTGGTAGCCTGATGTGGAGAGGTAGCGAGCGCAAAAACCTCCTGAGCCTGCTAAGCTCATTCACGCTGTGAGGCGCGGCGGCCACTTAGCGTTACGCCTCATCATGGCGCACAAGTGTATCGCGCATCGTTTCTTTTGTACTACCATCGCGCTGGACTTTTCCCCATTCAGGTGAGGGTGGGATAGGGGCCGCGCGTCGCTCACGCAGGTTCGCCGCTGCTACGCTTTGCTACTCGGATTTCTCTGAGACGTTCACCGGGGGAGCCGGGGGGAGCGCCTTCGCCTGCTCCTCATCATCCGGCTTCTTTATGTCACGGAAGGACTTCTGGAACTCTTTGATGGTCTGGCCGACGGCGCTGCCCATCTGTGGGAGACGCTTTGGCCCGAAGAAGAGCAACGCAAGAAGCAACAGGGGAAGCAAATCCCACCAGTGGAAACTCGTAAACATTGGAAACCTCGTCTCTTTGTTCCGCTGCTCATGTCACGCCCTGGATCAGCGGAAGCGCCTCTCTGTTAGAGTATAGGGTTCGGCGCTAACGGTGTAAAGTGATCTGGGCCACTTTTCAGCCAGCTTTAACCAGCGATAATACGTACCAAGCGCATATGCGGTTAGTACGCAATTGCAATGCGCTGGCCTGTGCGCGACGACTCTTTGATCGCGTCGGCCACCACGCACGCGCGATAGCCATCCTCGAAGTTTGCTCCATCGGGCGCGACAGATCGCTTGTTCATAATCGCGTCAAAGAAGTGTTTGATCTCGTGGATGAAGGTATGCTCCCAGCCGATGATGTGTCCGCGCGGCCACCACACGTCATAGAACGGATGGCTATGCTCCGTCACCAAGACCTGGCGGAAGCCCTGCGCGTCGTGCGGCGACTCCTCCTCTGGGAGATACACCTCAAGTTCGTTGAGCCGCTCGAGGTTGAAGGCCAGCGATCCCTTTTCGCCGTTGATCTCGATCACCTGATGGTTGCGGCGTCCTTTGGCGTAGCGCGTCGCCTCGAGCAGGCCAATCGCGCCGTTCTCGAAGGTAACGGCGGCGGCGAAGGCGTCATCCACCGTGACGGGGGAGCGGCCACCACTGGCGGTTGGGCGTTCAGTGACGAACGTGGTGACGGCGGCGCTGACGGTTGTTGGCTCGCCCACCAGGAAGCGCGCCAGGTCTATGATATGTGTGCCCAGGTCGCCAAGCGCGCCTGAGCCTGCCGTCTCGGCGGCGTGGCGCCAGGTGACGGGCGTATTGGGGTCGGCCAGCCCTTCTTGCAGATAGTTGGCGCGGAAGTGATAGATGCGCCCCAGCCGCCCGGCTTTGATGATGTCGCGTGCGAGGCGGATCGCGGGAACGAAGCGGTAGTTAAACGCGCACATGCTGACGATGCCATCCTGGCTGGCCCTGCGGGCGGCCTCCCACATACGTTTGGCCTCGGCAGCGTCGCGGCCAAGGGGCTTCTCGCAGATGACATGCTTGCCTGCCTGTAACGCGGCGATGCTTGGCTCGGCGTGCAGGCTGTTGGGTGCGCCGTCGTCGAAGACCTGTATCTCAGGATCGGCGATCAGCGCGTGCCAGTCGGTGACGGCTTTTTCGTAGCCATAACGGCGGGCCGCCGCCTCCACCTGCGCAGTGTCGCGCCCGGCGATGGCGACCAAGCGGGCGTGCGCCGGGGGTGGTGTATAGATATAGTCGAGCGTCTTATAGGCGTTGGTGTGGGCCTTGCCCATGAACGCATAGCCCAGCATGCCCACACCCAGCGTCGGAATGGTTTGTGTGTCATTCGCCATCTTGTCTCTTCCCCTCCGTTAAGTGTCAATTGTCTTTATCATCTTCATCCCCCAGCGGCGACAAACGTCTGCCAGGCGTGAGCCACGCCTGTGAGCATCGGCTCGCGCTGGGCGTAACGTTCCTGCGGGGAGCGCCATGCGATCACGCCGCTTCCCAGGCGCCAGAGCGATCCCACCATCTGACTATAGATGCGCATCTCCGGCGGAAAGATTGCAGCCTCATTCAGAGCTGTTTGTTGCTCATCCGGCGGGTTCTCGCCTGCTTCTTCGAGATAGAAATAGTGGCCGCGCTCAGTGTACCAATCGCGTAGATCAGCGAGTGAGCGCACGGAACGCCCGCCAAAAGCCGCAACCTGTTGACGCAGGTTCAGTGGGATTGGCCCGAATGGCAGCGCATGCAGGTGGGCATGAAAGACCGTCTGGCGGAAGACACCATGTTCGAAGAAGGTAGGCGTGCGGTAGGCTGAGGTGAGGAAGCTGGCCACCCGCCGCTTGAGCGCCACCAACTCGGTCTCGTAGTCAGCAGGGATGCCGCCATAGCAGGCGTAGTGGCCGTGGGGCACGATCAGTAGATGCCCTTCGAGCAGCGGCGCATGATCGGCGAGAAGGTAGAAGTGATCGGTGACAGCCAGCGTCAGTTCGAGGTTATGCCGCTCGCAGAAGGGGCAGCCCAGCGCATGCGGCTCAGCGTGATCGTCAGATTCAGGATGATCCGCATGCGAAACCGGGCGCGCGGACGCCACAAAAGGAGTATCGCTCACTGTTTGTTTTCTTTCTTGGAATAGGACAGCTTTGGACGAACCGCCCGCAATGTCTGCTCTGCCCAGAATCTTAGGCCAAGCAGGCTATGTTCTGTGAAGAGAGCGAATGCTTTCTCATATTCATCATAGGCTTGCTGGTACTTATCCTGCATGAGGAAGGCATCGCCCCTGACCATGATCGCCCGCCCTTCCAGGCTGGGGTCGTGTTTCTCTCTGGCCTGGCTGATGATCCTGTCGGCGACCTCCAGGGTGGTATCGGGCGCATAAGTATTCAATCGCTTGATCAGGCTGGTCAGGCGCGCAGCGCGGCGCATCGCCAGTTCAACGAGCGCACGTCCAGTATTGTCTTTTCCCGCCCTGGCGTATGCTATGGCGTCTTTGAGTTCTTTGTGCGCAGCATCCATGAGGGGAGCGATCATGAACTCGTCGGTTCGGTCAAGTTCTTCCACTGAGTCCTGTAAGGCGCCAGGGAGCCTGAACGCGGGATAATCCACCGGATCAAATGAACACTGCGCGGCGACCAGATTCATCCTGTACTCCGCGACCATGCGCAGGCAGCGCCCCATGTTGGTGGGGTTTGTTTCGGGCGAAAGCGCATCCCTCGCCAGCAGCCCGGCGCGATATGCGTGAATAAACCTTCCTCCAACATAATCGAAGAGGGAAGTGATCCAATAGACCTGGAAGGCTTCCTTGAGGACGTTCTCGATGAGCAGCTTGTCGTGGCTGAGCGCAGGGGAATTCTGCGCCTGGGACAGTAGAGCATGCGCCACGCCGATGTGTTGTTCTCCGCTGGAGAAACGACCACGCTCCCACTCATGACTGGCCATGCGCAGGTTCAAGGTGAATCGCATTGCCAGCAGCGCGCTCGCAAAGGAAGGATCGGAAGGATTGGAAGAAAGTTGTGGGAGGGACTGCTCAGCGGCGGCATATTCCTCGTATGCCCTATCGTGATCGCTTTTCTGGTGGTAACACTTGGCCAGCCAAAAATGCAGCGCCACAAGCGAGAGATGGTCAGCAAGCTCCCCGGCAAGTTGTATTGCGTTTGCGAAGCGGTTGATCGCTGTGTCAATAGTCGCATCGATGCTGGTGTCATTTTCCACTTCGTCGGGCGGCTTACGCTGACTCTGGCGCTTTGCTTTCCGTTTGTGCTCACGCCGTTCCATATGTTGCAGATAGGAGCATCGAGCCAGAAGATACTGGCGGTTGAGTCGCTGGCCTACGCTCCCGTCGTCGTCCGCAAACTCCAGCAAGTCGAAAACAATCTCTTCGATCTCCTGGGACTGTAGCGAGGGATTTGCCAGTTTGCGATGCTGCGCATCGAGCACGTTGTCCAGCTCTTTGAGGAATCCAGCCGCTGTCTGATCCTGATGATCCTCACTGTCGAGATGCGTTGAAAACATATCAACAAGCTGCGAGAGTTGCTTCGCCACAGTTCTTCCCCTTTCAGCGCCTGACCACAACAGCTCACCGCATAGCAGATACACAGATACAGCTCGCGCAAGAGAGAAACACCCGAACAAAGGAGACACAGCGCAAGAGATGGAAGACGTCCGCTCATCAAAAAAATCATACTGTGACCGAGTGCGCATACTCATTCTAAACGAGGCGCCCCACCGAAGCAAGAGGGAGTGATCCAGAACGGACGAGAGCAATCTATATCTATATCTACATCTATCTACACCTAAACATCTACATATGTATGAGAACGGTGTTATGAGACAAAAAAAGTCCCCTTGCCGCAAGTGAGCGACAAGGGCATGCGCGAAAACCGCTGGCATGGGAGACCTATCCTCACGAGCGACGTCTCACGCGCAAGGAATCTGCCCTCCTGGGCAGTCGTCATACCGCACATGCGCCACCGGCGTATGTGGCGCGCTATGGGCTGTCAGGACGCCGCCGGAAGCTGAGGCGCCGATGGGCGCCAGGCCAAGCAACAGCGGCAGCGCCAGCGCAATGCCTACTCCCAGCGTGCGCAACACAAGAGGGAGACTGCGGTGTGTGTGAAGCTGCTCGTGCGAATCGGTTCGCGCGCTCGTTCTAATAGATGCCATGCTGTTTCCTCCTTTGGAAACCGAGAATGCTGCTCGCTTGCCTGTGTGTTTGTAAGGCCCTGGCAAGGTGAAGCGATAGGGTGGCAATCGCGTCGCTGGGATCAAGGTTCCAGCGACGTTTTTTGGGCTGCGGGAGGTCTGCCGCGTGTGAATGGCTCCCCATTCTTCGTGCGCCAGCTCGTCCAACAGTGTTCATCGTTGAATCAAATACAGGGATGGCTCGCTTTGCCGCATTACGAATTGCGATAGTGTAAAAGGCTGAAGGCGCGAGTCAAATTCTTGTATTTGAATTCATTTGCTATTATATGATCTGTGGATGAATTTGTCCAGTCAATCGAGCGATTTAAGTATTATTACTTAGTTTGTGGGTGTTGTGCGCGCATAACGTATGTTCATTGGATGAAGCGCTGTGCGGTTTCTTGGGAGGTGGCGACTGAACCTTGGACTGTAGCGCCAATCACATGTGTGTGGTGAACCGTATGATATACTGGCTGGTGATTGTATATGAGGCGCTCTGCCAGGAGCCGTAGGCTCGCGCATGCTTGCCATGCTTGC
>JAJPIU010000191.1 GCA_021324535.1 Pseudomonadota bacterium | reverse complement strand
TGTCTGCTGTTACACCAATTCATCGGATCGATGTTGAGTCCCTAACACGCTCTAGCCACACATTAAACAAGAAGGTGAAGAAGGCTTCTTTATTCTCATGATATGCTCTGTATTCCTTCAGTGCTTTCAGTATACAATAGACCGAGCGCCAGAGGAGGTTTTTTTTGGAAAAGGCGAGACGGATCGTGGTCATTCGCCCTGGGGCGCTGGGCGATACGCTGCTCACGTTTCCGGCGCTTGGCTGGCTGGGACGACGCTTCCCCAGCGCCCATCTCACGCTGATCGCGCGTAGCGATGTTCTGCCGTTGGCGCGCCAGGCGCGCCTTGCTACCACCACATGGCCCTATGACTTGCCCGATTGGGCGCCGCTCTTCGCCGATCCTTTGCAACCGTTGAGAATGATCGAGCGGGCGCGGGAGACGTTTGAGCGGGCCGATATTGTCATCGCGTGGCTGGCTGACCCTGAAGGGAATGTGGCGCGCAATCTGCGTGCGTTGGGCGTGGGCCTGGTTCTCGTCGCGCCAGGGCGTCCATCTGAGCGTCAGCCTCTCCGGCATGCCGCGCTCCAATTGTTCGACGCGCTGCGCCCGCTGGCCGCGCCAGATACGCCGCTACCGGATTCAATAGACGATTTGCCAGCATACCTTCCTGTGCTTGTACCCGACACTGATATTACGCGGTCGCGTGAAGATGCCCGGCTGGCCCAACACCTGCCAGAGATCGTGGCGCACTGTCAAACACCCTCGCGGCTGGTGGCGCTGCACCCCGGCAGCGGCGCCGCAGCCAAACGCTGGCCGCCTGCTAACTTCGCGGCGTTGGCTCGTTTGATCTCAAAGGTGGGCTATCAGCCGCTGTTGATCGAGGGGCCGCAGGATGGCGCCGTGTGTGCTGACGTATTAACGCAGGCGCCTGAGACGCCTATAGTACGGGAACTGGCGCTTACGACACTGGCGACGCTGCTCACCCACTGCTCAGCATATGTAGGAAATGACAGTGGCGTGTCACATCTGGCGGGGTTGCTCGGTGTATTTAGCGTAGTGATCTTCGGCCCAACCGATCCCACGCTGTGGGCGCCGGTGGGGCGGATGGTTCATGTCGTGCGGGCGCCTGGGGGCGAACTGGCGCAACTGCCGATGGAACAGGTCTGGAAGACACTGCACAGGGCGCTGGATCATGTCGGCTCATAGCGAAGATATGTGAGAAAGCTCACATTTTCTCTAGGAGTTAGGTTCTTTAAGGAAACACTCAAGCGATGTTGCGCGTCATTATCCTTGGGGAGACGTAGAAGTGCGCCCTGGTGGCTCTTGGCCATTAGGGGTTCTGTGCGCCCATTTTTGGCAATATGATTACTTACTTGCGTCTGGTCTGTTAAACAAACATTCATTGCCGTGAGTGGGGAATGCTGGGGAGAGGAATGACATGGAGGATGATACACTGCCACCGCGAGGAGGGCGACGATCTGATCGATCGGGGCAGCCCTATCAGCCGGAGCAACCGGGGCAATATGCTGACACCTATACACCGAATAGTGGCCCAGATGATGAGCCAACCTTGCCGCCACGCGCATATGGCGGGCGGATGGACTGGGTCGATCAACCAGAGTTTTCTACGCGCTCAGGCGCCAACTCCGGCCAGCGTCCACATCGTGGGCCAAACAATGGCTCCCAAAAGCACGGAAACGGCGGAAGCGGGCGAAATAACGGTGGAAGACAATCGGGGGCACACACAAACGGAAACAGCGGCCCGCGCCAGCCAAACCCGACAAACAGGCAAACCAATGGCGGCAGATCAAGCCAGACAAACATTCCGGGCGCTCCAGGCGGTCGCCAGCAAGGCGCCAACGCCAGCCGCCCAATGAATGGGCAGGCCAATGGTGGGCATGGCGGCGGAAATGGAAACAGCGGGCGGCGGCCAACAGGCGGCAAAGTGACGCGCCCCATTCCCGATAACGCCACACCAGACTATCCCTCATTGCCGGAGCTTCCTACGCTGTCAGGCGCCGACACACGCAACCGGGCGGGCGCCGAGAACGACTCTATCTATGGCGCCGATGAAACGTTTCCGACAGGCGCCCGGCGGCGAAGCGAACCAGCGGGCGCTGTGGGCATCGAAGATATGTCAACACTTCGCTCTCCCTATGCTACATCTACCTATCCCAACGGCGCACCTGAGGCAAACACACAGCCATCCTCGCGCAATCTGCTAGAGCGCCTGCGCCTGGGCCGCGCGAGGAGTACGCCGCTGACCCCAGAGCAGGCGCAGCGCCGCAGACGCATCCAGATCATCAGCGCCATCGTTGCGGCAGCGGTGCTGTTTGGCATACTGGTTCCCGCTGTGGTCGCTGGCGTCACCGGCTATCAAGACTACGTTGCGCTGAAGTCGCTTGGCTCGGATGGCCTAGCGCATCTCGAAGCGATTCGCACCGATCTTTCGGGGGTGTTGCCCACAAGCGCGGCGGGGGGTGGAGGGGCATCCTCAACCATCAGCAGCAATCTCTGCCAGCGCATCCTGGCAGGCAACCTGCCAAGCAGTCTGACAGGCGTCCTGGCGCCGGACGTGCAAAATCCGGCGTATACGGTGATGGTGCAGCGACAGGGCGGCTCATTCTATACCGTGCAGGTGACGATCCATCCGGCGCCGGGCGTCAGCTCAGAAGGAACGAAGACCGTCTCATATAACGTCTCGAACTATGGAACCAACTCGGCGTTCACCATTGGCGGGACGCCTATGCAAGCCAGCACTGCGCTGCCCACTGTGACCGCGACAGCTACCCCAACATCGGGAGCGGCGGCTGGCAGCCATCACGGACTGAATTCGGCGCTGTTGCAGAAAATCCGTGGGGATTTGGTGGCCGCACAACAAGACTTCACAGAGTTGCAGGCGCGGCTGAACCACCCTGATTGGGTGCTCTCGTTGGCTGGCGATCTTCCCTACGGGCAGGGCTTGCTGACGAGCGCGAAGGCGCTGGCAGCGGTTGGCATTGATGTCTCTCAGATGGGCATCATCATGGTGGATTCCGTCATGCCCATCGTCACCCGCCTGCATGGCCTGAAGTCCGTCCTGAACTCGCCTACGAAGCTGCTGACGCAGGCCGACATCACACGCATCCAGGGGGCGATTGCCCAGGCGGCCAAACTGTTGACGGATGTGCAGCAGCGGCTGGCCTCAGTGAATGTGAACAGCCTGCCGATCAGCGCAAAGCAAAAGGCGCTGCTTGGCGCTATCACACCACAGTTGTCGTGTGTGCATACGGCAATGATGGGAAGCATCACGCTGGTGGGCGCGCTCGGCTGGCTGATTGGCGTGGATAGCACACGCAATTTCATGGTGGAAACACTCGACCGCTCTGAGATGCGTGCGTCTGGTGGTTTCGCGGGCAATGTGGGTATCGTGACGGTGAACGACGGTCATCTTGGCCCCATCACGCTCTACGACGCAGGCAACCAGTTCGACTATTCGATCCACAACGGCATCGCCTATACCGAGTGCCAGATTTATCATCCCGGCTGCGGCAATTACGATGGCAACCGGCCTGGGCCAGCATATGGCTGGTGGCCGTTCGCCAACTGGGGTCTGCGCGACGGCAACCTCTCACCGGATTATCCCACCACCGCGCATATGTTGATGTCGCTCTTCGCGAACGAGAACGAGGGCCTGTTCCCTGGCGTTCATAATGTGGACGGTGTGATCCAGATCTCACCGGTGGCGATTGCTCATGTGCTACTGGTGACAGGGCCGCTCTACGTACCACGGTTCGATGTGACAGTGACGGCGCAAAACCTGGAAGACCAGTTGCACTTCTATGAAGAAAACCCGCGTGGCATCGCCATTGACCAGGAGTTGTATCCAAACAGCACCCGCAAGATTTTCACGCAGATCGTCGAGCACGAACTTGAGACAGAGCTGCGCTCGGCGCCGCTTGGCGAGCTGCTCAGCGTGGCGAAACAAGCGCTGAGCGACATGCGTTCGCATGATCTGCTGGTCTATCTGGCGAACCCAACACTGGAAAACATCCTGCATACGCTGCACGCCGACGGCTCGATTGACAGCAGCCCAAACGTTGACGGCTTCTACTTCACACAGACCAACGTCAGCATCTCGAAGTCATCGCCGTATGAGACCGTCACCGAGCATGATGACATCCAGCTCGATAACAAGGGCGGCGCGACCCATCACCTGACGATCACAATTCAATTCCAACTGCCGCCTGGGACGTACCGCCCGGTGGATGGCGAGACAACACCCTACGGTTACACCACACTGCGCGACTACGTGCGAATCTATGCGCCTCCGCAGGCCAAGCTGATCAGCGCGGACGGCTTCGATACCGCGCAGCCGATGTGTTGGGCGGCGCCAGGGGAAAGCCCTGGCATGGCAAAGCCCTCTGCCTTCGCAAATATCCCTTACTGCCCGGCGAACCCGTATCCCAATGGTGAGCTTGTCTGTCCACCGGGCGATTACGGCGCCGACATCCACGGCTACTACCTGGGCGGGCCGTACACCTACTCGCCATCGGGCGCGCCGCCCTGGGCGTACACCTCAAATACATTGCCATCGTATCTGGATGTGCTTGGCGCGCCGCCCAATACCACAAGCGACGTACCCGGTCATTCGATGTGGGGCGGTTATGTGGTCATCCCTGATGGCTGCACACAGACCCTGACGCTCTCGTGGTATACGCCAAACATCGTCACATCAAACGCGAACACGCTGAGTGGCATTCCCTACTACGCCTTTGGCAAGCAAGAGTAGTGGCAAAAAACACTATCAAGAGCAAGGCAAGAGGCGGAGGGATTTCACCATCCGCCTCTTGTGCCTGTCCAGGCGCCCCAGCGCTGCGCTCACCCGGCTAGCGATCTAACCCAAAAGAGCCAAGTGGCTGACCGCTTGCCATCTGTCGCAGCACACGCTGGCGATATTCCGGCGGGACAGGGGAGATCGCGCGCCGCTCGTCTTTGAAGATGCGTTTGCGATAGGCGCGTGCACGCTCGGCGAGTTTCTCGAAATAGCGTCCGTCACCCGCGATGCGATATTCGCCGCCCGTATCGCGCAGGCGACGCTGCTCCATAATATATGGCTGGAGCGCGCTCCATGTCCACATGATACGGCGGGAATAGAGCGGAACGATATACTCTTCGGGAATCATACCCGATTCCACGAGAAAGGCGATCTTCTCATGGACGCGCGTCACCCAGGTCGCCAGTTCCACCTCTTCAGTAGTGAAATCGGCATACGAGGCGGGCAAACCAAGCACAGCATCAGTATCCGCATAAGCGCCACGGCTGCCAAAATCCTCGAACATGCGCACGATCGCTTCGAGATAGCGGGTCTTCTGGGTGGCGCGCAATTGAAAATAGGCGACAAATCCGGCGGCCGCCAGTAAAATCGTCTGAAGCAGAGCAACCCCTACTTCGATAAGCGCAACGTCATTTGTCGTCAGCGACGGCATGCGTTCCTCACTCACAAAAGTAATAAAAACAATGTTCCCACGAAGGAGAGCGACAGGCCACATCCCCTCACCACACCCTTGATAAAGGGAACAGCGGATCAACCACTCTCTTAACGATACCCGATCACTGCTACCTGTGTATAGACCTTTCACAGAACTCGGCGAACCTGACGCCACCCGAGAAAAACAAGCCGAAAAATAAGTTTCACATACACCTCGAAAAAACAGTTGACAACCGCTCTCACTTCCTGGTACACTATAGAACTAGAGTTCTATGGCAAATTGTCAGTATAACCAGGCAAGCGCCATTCTATCAGCTTTGTGTCAATTGGCGTTGACAATACGCCACTTCATTGATACGAAGCGGCGCACCACCAGAACAGAAGGCGCTTACTGAAAACGCCTTCAGCAAGGCAAAAGGCAGGGATAAGTATGGGGTCATCGAAGCTCAGTGATCCACAGGCGCGTATTTATGCGTTCATCGAAGAGTATACGCGCAGGGAAGGCTGCCCACCAACGAACCGCGAGATCGGCCAGGAGGTTGGCATCTCCTCCACAGGGCATGTGGATTATCATCTCAGTGTGCTCGAGAAAAAGGGTTATATCACCCGCGAACCAAAGAAGAGCCGTGGCATTCGCCTGGCGCGCCAGGTACAGACCGGGCTACCCATCACTGGCGTAATTGCCGCTGGCCAGCCATTGATCTTCGCCGAGACGACCAACGAGACGCTCGACCTCACCAGCCACGCCCACAAGCACGAGTACGTCTTGCTCGTCAAGGGGCAGTCAATGATCGAGGATCAAATCGCTGATGGCGATTATGTGCTGGTGGATCCGAACTCCTACGTGAACGACGGCGATATTGTCGTGGCGACGCACAAAGCCGCCAACGACGGCGCTGGAGCCGCCACCCTCAAGCGCCTCTATCGGGAGCGCGGGCGGATTCGCCTGCAACCGGCCAACGCGGCGATGGAGCCAATCTACATCAGCGCCGCCGAGTGGGACGCCGAGTGGGTGATTCAGGGGCGTGTCACCGCTGTATATCGCCGCTGCTAGCCGCCCGGCTATTTCGCTCGTCACTCATCTCGCCATCTCAAGCCATCTCAATATCAGCGCGCCTCTATACATGCCACTCATGCGCTCGCACACCTTCTCACGCCATTTGGCTAGAAGACTTGCGGAGCGCGCGTCGCTATGTTACGCTCTCGCCAATACCTGCGCCAAGGTCAATTCTTCCCCTAGCGTTGGGTGGTATTGTGTATTGTGTCTTATGTCATGTTGGTCGCGCCACTCATGCGTTTTTTGCGTGAGTGATGCTATTGTTTAGAGGAAGCATTTTTCCGCTTCACCCAACACGACACGATACATTCTCGTAACAAGGTACACTGAGCGCACAATGCAATGAAAGCGGCGGGCGCACGCCTCGCGGATTCCGGCGAGTGGCGCCGTACAGCTTTGGCTCAGGAGAGATACAAAGGAGAGCAACCCGCGTGAGTATTGAACAGATTTTGGTCAAAGATATTGGCATGCTATACGCCGCTACCGGCTATTTTGGCATTCTGCTGGCAATGGCAATTGAAAGCTGCTGCATTCCCTTGCCTAGCGAGATCGTTATGCCGCTGGCTGGCTATTTCGTCTATAAATCGTTGAGCACGCCCACAGGGCACATGAACCTGATTGGCGTCACCGTCGCAGGGACGATTGGCTGCGTGATTGGCTCGGCCATTGCCTATTGGGTTGGCGCATCGGGTGGACGCGAATTGCTTCTTCATTATGGCAAGTATATCCTGATCTCCAAGCACGACTCCGACCGGGCGGATCACCTCTTCGCTAAATACGGATCGCCGGTTGCGTTCTTTTCGCGGCTGATACCGGTCGTGCGCACCTATATCTCGTTGCCTGCGGGCATCACCCGGATGAACTTTGGCAAGTTCATTCTCTATACCTTCCTCGGCTCGCTCCCCTGGACACTTGCCCTTGCCTTCCTGGGCTACGTCTTTGGCGGCACGTTTGATACGATGCTGACGAAAGCCTCAACGGTCTTCCACGGGCTTGATGTGGTGATCATCGTGCTGTTTGTCGCGGCGGTTGGCTACTACATCTACCGCCATATCAAGCATAATCGCGAGGCCGAAGCGGAAGCAGCCGTTGCCTATCCTGAGCTTCGCCCTACGCGCTATGGCCCACCGCCCACCAACGCGAATACAGCGAACGTGGCCAACAATGGAGCGCGTGCGCCACAGCGCAATCAGGCGGCGCAGATCAATCCTCGCGGTTACACACCCGCACGTGGCGCGAACATCAACGGCAATGGCTACGCCGCCCCACAGAGCGGACAGCGGCCAGGCCAGCAGCCACAGCGTCGTTCAAATCCATCATTCGACGATCCCACACAGCCGCGCACCAATCGTCCACGCCAGCCGTCACGCTAACCTAACCCCCGCTCCCTTCCCTTGACAGGGAAGGGGAGAAGTAGGCGCGATGTGGAAACCGACAACACACTCGAGACGCTGATCTGCCAGGAGATCGCGGCGAACGGCCCGATCTCCTTCGCGCGTTTCATGGAGCTTGCGCTCTACCATCCGACGCTTGGCTACTACTCCGGCGGCCCAGATGGACGCGAGCCGGTCGGCTGGGCGGGCGACTACTTCACCAGCGTTGACCTTAGCCCATTATGGGGCCATGCGCTGGCGCGCTGGCTGCATGCCGTCTGGCGGGCGCTTGGCGAACCGGCGCGCTACGAGGTGATCGAGCCAGGGGCAGGGCGTGGGCTGTTGGCCGCCACCGTCTGGGAGTACGCGCTCAGCGAGGCGCCACAGTGGGCCAGCGCGCTGCGTTATACCCTGCTCGACCGCGTCTCTGCGCACTCACCATTGCGCCATGCACGCGAACAGGCGCTTGCTACACGGCTGGCGCAGATTGGCGTTCCGGCGGATGGCGTGCGTTGGGGCGAGGCGCTTCCCACAGGCGAGATGGTGGGCGCAGTGATTGCCAACGAACTGGCCGACGCGCTGCCAACGCATTGTGTCGTCAAGCAGGGCGCCGATCTGCTGGAACTCTACGTCGCTATAGATGAGCGTGGGCGGCTCATAGAGCAGGCGGGATCGGCTTCGACATCCGAACTTGCTAACTACCTGGATCGCTATCGCGTCCCCTGGCGGACGTATCCCGATGGCTGGCGCGCGGAGGTCTGTCTGGCGGCTGAGGCATGGATGGCTGAGGTGGCGCGTTCGCTGGCGCGTGGGGCGGCGCTGATCATAGACTACGGCGAGACGGCGCAGCGACTCTACACACGCGACCGGCGGCATGGCACACTGCTGGCCTATCGCCAGCATCAATTGGTAGAGCGTCCATTGGCGCAACCGGGACGACAAGACCTGACAGCGCACGTCAACTTCAGCGCACTGATCGCGTCGGGGCGGGCGTCAGGGCTTCGGCTGGCTGAATATACCACCCAGGCCGAACTCCTGACGCGCCTGGGCATCTGGGAGGAAACCGTAGCGATTGCGGCGCGGCTCTACCCCTACGCCGAGAGCGAACGCCACACCAGCCGTGGCCAGCTCGACTACCTGCGCCGCGCCAGCCTGCGCAACGCCGTCAGAGAGTTGCTCAATCCGCATGGGCTGGGTGGCTTTCGCGCGCTTGTCATGCACAAAGGCGCGCCAGGGCTGCGCAAGCTGGCTTCATTGCAGAAATGAATCCCCTTCCCACTTTGGGAAGGGGAAACGTTTGGATGTGAACTTATCTTGGAGCGATGTGGCGGGTTGCGCCGAAAACGAGACAGATCGCCACAAACGCAATGGTCGGGTAAAACAGCACCGAAAAGACACCGTATGGGCCAAATGAAGAGGCGACGAGCAAGACGCCAACAACCCATTCCAAGATGTACCAGCGTTTGGCCCAGACAGCATCACGTTCACGCGCATGCGATACAGCGATCCAGGCAAAGGACACAGCCAGCGCAACGACCGTTGCAATGACACTTATAGCCATTCCCGTTCCCAAGAATTGAAAGAGACTTGTGGTAGAGTGACCCTGCTCAATGACCCTGTTTCCCTGGCGGACAGTCCACGACGATCCGCTAACAGGAACAAATCCAGCGATCCCTATCGCCAGCAACGCAAGGCCACCTGCCGTAAGGCCAAAAGCCTCTTCGAGACGACGCGCTCCGTGTGTGGAAACAAGCATGCTATTAGTTCTCCTTAACTATAGGGATTACCCCAATGCGTCCAGGTTCCACTTGCCTGGATGTGCATATACTGCTCCTCTGTGTAATTGACGATCCCGTCATTTGCGACCCAATATTTCCCCATCAGGTACTCACTATTGTCACGAGCAGGGCTTGCCCAAGAGGTACACTGCTGAAGTGTTATGTTGACATACCAGTAAGCAGCTGCTACATAGCAGTCTTCATAATCCAAACGGGGGACATGGCAGTCATCCACAAATAGATCGCCATGAAGGTGAACGTCATAGGATGCCAGTGGACCATAAGCATCATAGTCATAGGTAATATCAGGGCCTCTAGTCCAGCAGAGTGGTACTACACCCTCTTGTTGAGGAGAATCGCCTAATGGCCTTCTGACACTAAGTCGAGAGTATGTAAAACAACCACCGTCGTCCCGTAAAGTAATGGCAAGCTCAGGATGAGCATGTACAAGCTGAACGCAAACGTGTGGGTCAATGGCGTGCTTGAGAATGGTGGTAATCGTGTAGGTCTTTGAAGAAGGAGGGGGAGTTCCCGCCGCATAAACTGAAGGCGCTACGATAAACGATGCTACAAGAACGATGATTGTCCAGATTGCCAAAAGCATCCTGTTCGCGTGCCATGTTGCCGTTCGCGTGCCATGTTGTCTCCTAGTCATTCTCCAATAGCACAGATGCTATTGATAACGAAAGTATAACATGCAGATCAATGGCTATCTACCCTATTTTATCGAGAATAAGGTTTTCATTTCAATTTCATTATTATTTGATGAAATAGTTATGTGTGAATCTCATCCTGCGCAATATGTGCTACATCCCTATGCTTCATGATGATATGATACGCTCATGAGAGAACATGCTATCCATCTTATCCCGCCCGCATCCGATCCGCTGGGCGTACTGACGACTACGGCGCCCGTTGTGCAGGCGGCGCGCCTCGTCGCGTTGGATGAGGCGGCCATCGCGGCGCTTGCCGTGCGCTGGGCTGGCGCGTCCTGGCCGCAGGACGATGCTGACTTCGGCGCGCTCCACTTCAACGACGGCACGGCGCGCACGGCCAACTGGGTGTTGCTGCTCGACGCGCTCAACTTCTGCTTCTGGGCCGATCCGGGGGAGCCTCGCTGGCGCATCACTTGGCGTGGGAAGACGCTTGACGGCTATAACGCGCTGGCGGCGGCGCTCACCCAGGCCATAGCCGACGGACGCCCGCTCTGGGATGCGCGCTATCTGGCGAATCTCGACGAAGCAACGTTGCACGAGATACTACAACCGAAGCCAGACAGCGTAGAGATACCTCTTTTTGCGGAGCGGCTGGCCAACGCGCGCGAGGTGGGCGCCGTTTTGCTGGCGCGCTACGACGGTCAATTCGCCAACACAATTGAGGCGGCGCAGCATGATGCCGTGACGCTGACGCTGCTGCTGGCGCGGAACTTCTCTTCGTTCAACGATGTGGCGACCTGGCATGGGCAGGAAGTTCGCTTCTACAAGCGCGCGCAGATATGCGTCGCCGATCTGTCTATGCTGCTTCAGGGGAAAGGGGTCGGCGCAATTTCCGGCATGGATGGGCTGACCGCCTTCGCTGACTATAAGCTGCCGCAGTTGTTGCGGCGCTTTGGCGCGCTTGTCTATGCGCCGGAGCTTGCGGCCCAGGTGGACGCCTATATTCACGTTGCGCCCGGCTCCGAGGCGGAGGTGGAGATTCGCGCGGCGACCATCTGGGCGGTGGAACTGTTGCGGCGGGCGTTGCTGGCGCACGGCGTAAACCGCACGGCCAGCGAGATAGATTACCGGCTGTGGGTTGAGAGCCAGGCGCATTTGCCTGACGAGCGGCCATACCACCGCACGCGCACCATCTATTATTGACTCCAGGAGCCATACCGATCTAAGTAGGTAGCCAATTAAATTTGGAGGAGGTGAGGCCAGAGCGAGCGAGCAGAGCAGCGGGTGAACAGGCGTGCAGCCAACTCAACGCCTGGGTGAGCAAGGTCT
>JAJPIU010000008.1 GCA_021324535.1 Pseudomonadota bacterium | reverse complement strand
GGGGGGCGGCTCCGCAATGGAACCGCCCCCTGGCATGCGCTGTGTCTGCGGTTAAAGAGCGCGCATACGTGGAGACAGCGGTGTCGCTCTTCCGCCACGCGCCGTCTCCAGCGCCGCCTCGAGCGCCTCGATCCGCGCCAGCAGGTCACTCATCTCTATCGCTTTCGCCGCATGTTCCAGCACGCCCAGCGCCGCACGCACTTGCACAGCGGGTGGCACACTGTCCTTCAGGTTGCGTAGCAGTGCGGAGACGGCGTGGCTCGTCGCCACTTGCAGCGCCGCTGTCCCTTGCTCAACCGCCTGGCGGCGCGCATCGCGGTAGGCGACCTGGAAGGCGGGCAGCTTCAACCACCGGCGCGCGGTCGTCTCCGCAACATGCGCCTCGGTGGCGGCGGCGCGTACCGTGGCGGTGGTCATCAGCGCCGCCAGGAACGCCTCTTGCGCGCGTGTGAGCGGCTTCTCAGACGTGTCATTCTCGCCCATTGTTTGCCACCTCGTCCTCGTCTTGCGCCATCAGCAGGTCAAGCGTCTGCGCCACGTCCGCCAGCAGAGCAGGGTCTATGCCATCCGTGGACGTGAGCATGCGTTGCTCGATGCGTTCCAGCCGACGGTGTAAGGGGCTTCTGCCGTTCGTCATTGGTCGTGCTCCTGTTCTCCCAGCACACTGAGCACGAGAGGCGGCAAGCCCAGCCGCGCCCTGCTGGCATTCCACTCAGCGAAGGCGTGTTGAGCGGCGCCATCAGCACGCACGACGGCGGCGAAGGCCTGATCGCCGTGATAGCCCAGTGCGGTAAGACGCCCCAGGATGCAACGCACAGCCCCCGCCTGCATGTCTGCTTCATCAGGAGAGGCGTTCAGCACCGCCCACTCCGTGTCGTGCTGATGGCTAGTGGCTGATAACTGGCGGCGGAGACGGTGTTCGAGCGCCTGCAAGCGGCGCTGGTAAGGTGAGCGCGCCATTATGTTCTCCTTGCTGGTTGCTGGTTGCTGGTTGCTGGTGAAGCGTTCACGACGCGAACCACACCCACGTCGGCGCGACGCTATAGGTGAGCGTGATCGTTCCCCCAGCATGTACGCGATACATGCCGGGGCTGGTGGTTCCTGTGGTCACGCTGTCAAGCGCCACGCCCGTCACGGTTCCCCCGCTCAGATAGACCGTCGCGTCAAACGGGAACGGGTTGGTGAGCGCAACGGTGGTCGCTGGTACGGTAGGCGTGGGCGTGGCGTTGGCGCCCGCCATGACGGTGAGCGCGCCGTTGTACCAGATGGCTCCGCTGGTGTTGCCCGTCAGCACGGGCCGGACGCTGATCGTCGTGTTCGTCACGCTGGCGGCGTCTCCCAAGCGGATTCCATACGCGCTGTTGTTCGTGAACATGCCGCCAGTAACAGTAACCGGGCCTTGCGCGCTATCCACCAGCAGGCCATAGGAGCCGTTGCCCTGCGAGACGCACTGCGCTACCACCCCTGCCACCGCCTCATACAGGTGAATGCCTGCCTGCGTATTGCCCAGGCTCTGTGACGCCGTGTAGGGGTTGCCTGCGATGGCAGACGATGCGCCTCCGCTTCTGCATCCCTGGTACACCACCCCGTCGCCATACTCGCTGTGAAAGCCGTCTACGCCCACCAGGCCCGCGAAACAGCCGCTATAGGTCACACCAGCGCACTTCCAGTTGGTGAAGCCCATCGAGTGGGCATGCCCGTAGGATGAGCAACCGTAGTACGAGACGCTGGTACTGCCATTGGCGCTAAAGCCCGTGCTGGTGCTGGCGCCGCCCGTCGTGAACGCGACGCAGCCAGAGTAGGAGACGCCGGATGACCACTTGACGTCGGTCATGAATCCTTCGCCATTGGTGCCATGCGGCCCGTTACTGCCTGCGGTCGAGCCATAGATGTTGGTGAACTTGCACTGCATGACCCGCACATTCTGACAACCGACGAAAATGAGGCCGTGCTGAGCGTCTATGCCGGATTGGTTGGCGGCGTTGCCATCAAAGGTGATGTTGCGCACCGTGAAATCGGTGTCGGTGTAGGAATAGCCGCTGTAGTTGATGATGGTATAGTTGCTGATCATCCAGGACTGATTGGGCTGGTTGGGCGCCAGCCTGATGATGCTGTCGCTATCGCCAATCAGGCTGCTATTGGTAGGTAGCGCGCAAATGACGTTCACGCTGGCACTGATCGGATGCGGCGCGACGCTGCATTGGTAGACGCCGCTGGGCACATACATCGTGACGGCGGACGCCCCGGCCTGAACCGCCGCCAGCATGGCCGCTGCGCACGCGCGAAAAGCGGGGCCGTCGTCGGTTGCGCCAGTGCCCGTGGCCCCATAGGCGCACACGTTGAACACGGCAGGCGTCGGTTGTGTCTCGCTGCTGGGCAGGCTTCCGGCGATGACGGCGTTGCTTATGACAGTCCCCACAGGCCAGTCCCGCGCGGTCGTTGCGCCCTGCCCGCGTGTGACGGTCAGTGTATCGCCCACTCGCGCTGTCACCAGCACGATCTCATACGGGCCAGTTGGCGCATAGGGGGTAAGCGTCGCCGCGCCGAGCAGCAGCAGAAAGGTGTTTGCGCCGCCCACTGGCTGAGGGAGCAGCGCGCCTGTCCCGCTTTGCAGTTGCAGGATCGTCTCGGTGGCATAGAGGGTGGTGGGGGACGTTTCGCCGCGCGCGAGCGTCGTCAGCACCGGCGTGAGAAACGTTGCAGGTGTCGTCATAGGGAATCAACTCCTTGTAGGGTTGCGCGGTGGCGCATAGTCCGTGCGCATCAGGCTCCGTCAGGCGAACCGTGTGTAGGGCAGCAGCGCGCTCGTCATGACGATCTGTTGCTCCTGGCTGATCGCGCCTCTTCTCGCCAATGCGCCGATCTCGGCAAAGGCGCGTTGCAAGCTGTCTGGCGTGGGACGTGTGACGCCAGACGGCGGTGTGCCTGCTGTCTGAGCGCGCTGTATGGCTTGCTGGGCGCGTATCTGGTTGACGACCTCGGCGGCGCGCTCGATGCGAAACACCAGCCGCGCGGCGTCCAGTTGTGTCGCTTGTGTTGGGCGATCTCGATACGTGAACATAGATGGTCTATCCTTTACATGTACATGATGCAGGTTCACAGGCCGTGCGTGGCCTGGAACTCAGAGACGCTGGCAGACGCCAGGTCGCTGGCGACCCACAGGGTGACGCCCTGCCGCGCCGCCTGGCGCATGTCGCTGGTAAACAGCGGATTCTTGCGCGACGGATGGCCGGGCAACACCAGCGTCCGCTCACGGATAGGGCGGCTCGATTGCCCCGGCGCAAGCCCGGCGCTGGCGACGGCGGCATTATGCGCGCGGGTGCGGCGCGCCAGATCGAGCAACTGTGTGGTGAGCGCCTGCCATTCGCTGTAGAGCGCATCACGCGCCTCTTCCGCCTGAGCATCCGCCAGCGCCGCCTCAATAGCGGCCATCTGTGCGTTGATGGTGTTCGCCTCGGCTTGCGCGTGCGCTATGTCTGCTTGCAGTGCGGCGAAGGTCGCCTCGGCGGCGGTGATCGCCTGCTGCGCTCGGAAGGCGGCGTTCAGCGCGCGATCCTCGGCGCGTTTCACCAGGCCCTTGCCATCGCCCGCGCGAATCGCCTTCTCCGCCGCTGTCTGGGCGTCCGCCGTTGCCTGGGCGAACTGCTGACGCCGCGCGTCCTGGGCGGCGTGGGCGTCAGTGAGCGCCTGCTGACGCTGCTCGATGACCGCCAGCGCGGCGGTGTAGGCCGCTTGCAACGTCGCCAGCCGCGCTGCCAGTTCCTCAGTTCGTGACGGGAGGATCGGCTTACTCTGATCGCTTGTTGATGCGGCTGGCGTTTCCAGCGTTGCTTCTGCTGTTGTGCTCATACCTGTGGTTCTCCCTCTGTCTCTGTATGCGCCTGCATCGCGCACATGTGTGTGTACTCGGCCTGAAGCGCAGCGTCAAGACGCTGCTGAGCGGCGTCATATGCCAGCCCGTCGTCAATCAGCGCGACAAACGCTGCGAAGGCCGCTTGCGCCGCTTGCTCGTGGTAGGCGGCGCTGGGAGCGGCGCTATCAAACTGCTGTTCGTGCTGCGCGCGTCTCGCCAG